>NZ_JBHZCS010000094.1:22837-32837 GCF_042755705.1 Nocardia sp. NPDC059154 | reverse complement strand
ATCGGCGCTCGCGTTGCCCGAGACCCACACGGTGCGCCCGGCGCCGTTGTCGGCCAGCGACGGGGAGATCGTGGCGTGCTCACCGGACCGGGTGACCACGACCCCGTTGGGGCCCTGTTTCTGCCCATCCGGCAGAGCGACGAAGGCGTCGGCATGGACGGGACCGGTCGCGGTCCCTCCGGCGACGAGCAACGAGCCGATGCCGACGGTCACGGCGGCAACACCACGAATTGTTGTAGAGGTCACTGGAAACTCCTGAAAATATTGGATCGAACTGGCGAGCCGTTAGAAACAAATCCTCGTGGCCGAATATCGATAGTCCGCGAGAATGTCATTACGCCGATAAACAAGATATGCGAGCCATTTCCTGATCGCTGAATCGAACGTCTTTTCGGCGCATTTATCCTACGGCCGCAATTCGATTGCTATCATGCGCTGGGTTGAAAGGTGGTCTGGATCCGAGAGATCCACGGATTACGGGACCCGAGAATCGCTGCGGTCATTATTTTCTCTGAGAAGTCGGTCCCGGTGTCCCGCAGGCTCGCTTGAGGGCACCAGGTTCATCGAGGCCAAGCCCGGCGGTCTGAAGCTCATCTCAGTGTGTGGCTAGATGAGAGCGGGTTGGTTGCGATCTGTCTTGGCCGAATTCTCCCTACGCAAGGCGTCATGCATTTGTGGGTGCGGTGCGGCATCGATTCCTTTCGTGACGAAGGTGCCACGCGTCATGCCTACGACCTGGCAAGGGGCCTTCGCCGCGTCTACTCCGTGTTCGGTGGTGATGACGGTGCCTCCGGCACCTTCACCGTCTCGCCGTCGAAGTTCACCTTTGCTGCCGCGATGTGGGTCGTGCGGCGTGTCGGGTGGTGTCGATGACGACGTGGGCCTCGTATACGACATGTCGTTACGCGTTCGCCGGCTGCGGACTGTCGGTCACGACAGGCGTTATTGAGTGTCGACCCTTGCCTAGCGTTTGATTACTAAAACCGAACACTGCCACCAAAGCTGAGATGGCAGCCAGGCCGGCAAGATAGTAACCCGGGCCGAGGGGGTGGCCTCCATTGATCAGAAAAGTAGCGATGAAGGGCGCGGTCCCGGCGAACATCATGGAACAGATATTGTAGCTCAGCGTGCTTGCCGAGACCCGCACGCGTGCCGGGAAGAAATCTACGAATAGCAGGTTGAGAGTTGTTGCGACGCCACTGGAGAAGATCACGAATACCGCGATGATCAAGATGGCACCCAACAACGAGCTATGGGGCAGCAAAGCAAAGGTGGGGATGGCCCAAATGCCCAAACCAAGGACGTAAGCGATGGCAACGCGCTTTGTCCCCGCTATGTCGATAGCACGCCCTGCAACGACACAGCCGGCTGTAGAAACAAGCAGTGCCACGATGAGGACGAGCAGTGACTGGGTGTTACTGAAATGCGCCGACCTGGTCAGGTAGGATACGAGGAAGGCCCACACGAGATATCCGCTGACCGAGGCAGTCATTGCCCAGCCGATAAATAGCAGCATTGGCTTTTTCGCCACCTTGAATGCTTCAATAAGTGGCGCAGATTCGACACGTCCCTCGGACTGGAGAGCGGTGAATACCGGAGATTCTTCCACCCTGAGCCGCGCGAGAAGGGCGATCAATGTAAGCGGCAGTGCCAGCAGGAATGGTATCCTCCACCCCCACGAGATCAGCTGCTCCGGAGATATCGCAGAGGTTGTTATAATCGCTACCAGAGCGGCGAAGATTGTCCCGACGTTTGAGGATGCAGGGATCATTGAAGCATATAGCGCACGCCTATCTCCAGGTGCGTGCTCGACGATAAAGGTGGTGCCACCAGCGTATTCTCCGGCGACAGAGAAGCCCTGGACTAGGCGAAACAACAATAGTAGAATCGGCGCAGCTAATCCGATTTTATCATAACCGGGCAATAGGCCCATTGCTACAGTGGCCAAGCTCATTATCGCAACCCCCATGAAAAGCGCGGGGCGCCGACCTATTTTATCGCCGACATGACCCCATACCACTCCCCCCAAGGGGCGGACAACAAAGCTGACCGCAAAGATTGCGAAGGTGGACAACAGGGCGGTGGAAGGGTTTTCCTTCGGGAAGAATAGGGTTGCAATCGTGGCTGCAAAAAATCCGTACAACGCCTGGTCGTAAAACTCCACAAAGGTGCCGATCGCGCCGGCTAGCAGCGCCCTTCGGCGCGCGGCGCCATTGCCGTTGTTCATGATGCTCCTCAATCGGCGCGGGCGGCTGGATGAGCCAGCGATCGCGCGGGTCGGCCTATTGCATGTCCCCGTATGCAGTAGAAAATATAGAATGTTATATGGCCCGTAAGCCTCTGGTGTAGTTGCTTGTCGTCTTAGTGTCGGATTTCGTTCTTGTGTTTCGTGAAGACTTGGATGTCGATGGCGAGCGCTGCCGCGCAACTGGTATACACTGTGTCGGTTCGGCAACTACCGCGCTGACGGCAAAGCACTCTGCAAAGTCTCTCTCGGTGAGCAAGAATAGAGCAAAGTGGGAGTTCTGGCCGAACCGCGCCCGGCCCTCCTGCATTTCGGAAATCTCACCGGAACTTTTCGCGCTGAATCGCACATGCGAACAAACCGATCACTTTCCCAATTTGGTCTCTGCTGCAGGCAACCATGCGGCGCTCTGCGTCGCGCGATTAGCAGATCCGGTTACGTACAGCGACCCACTATAGGGAGCTTCGGACCTTCTCGAAGCCGTATCAAGGTATTATGACGTATTGTTTGCCATCGGCGAACTGTCTTTCGTCGACTCCGCTGGAGTGCGCCATTATGTGGTGACCATCGGTCAACGTTCCTTTGTGCACCGCCGAACTTTGACCGTGAGCCATGTGACTGAAGTTTCAGTACTGTGTCAGCGATCATAACGATCGCAGTAGCGCCAGTCAAGGAGTTGCTGTAGTCCATCACCTCGTGGACCGCAGCAACGCTATCCGAAATTCGTTTGTGAGTGGGCAGGCGAGCACCCGGCGGAGGGCGGCCGAGTCGGGTTGGTGGCTATGGCTGGTGACGGTCAGGCGGCGGGTTCGAGGGTGACTTTGTAGCCGATGGCTTCGAGCTGGCGGATGTGGTTGCGTCTTGCGGTCGTCAGCAACGCGGGTGTCGTAGAAGCCGGGGGCCGAGGTCGTGGAAGCGGGCCTGGTGGTCAGCGAGCAGATGCCAGACGATGGTCAGGATGGAGCGGCCGACCGCGCGCGACGAGGGCTTTGTTGCCGCCGCGGAGTATGGCGATGCGCCGTGGCGTTCGCCGAGGAAGGTGTTGGTTCTGGCGGCCCAATCGCGGCCTCACTGAGGATGCGGGCCAGGTAAGCGATTGCCGTGCGGGGTTGGAGTTGTGTTTCTTCTTCCCGACCGATTCCTTGACCCCGGGAGCGGACCGAGCCCAGGACGCCAGATGTGCGGGGGTGGGGGAACGGGAACCGGCTCATATCCAGGCCGATCTCGGCGACGATCACCGCGGCGGCAATCAGGTCGACGACACCGGATTTCATCCATGCGCTCGATCGCCTGGGCGAAAAGCAGCACCACCTCCTCGATCTTCATCTCGAACGCGGCAATGTCGGTGTCGATGCGGGCGAACATGCACTGCAGTAGGAACGCGTGGTGATCGATGAAGTGCCCGGTGAAAGCCTCTTCCGGCAGCCGATCTTGGTGCGCATTCGGGAGCGCGCCATCACGCTGCCATCATGTTGCGCCCGGAGACGCCGAAGCTGTCGGAGGCCACCCCCGACAGCTTGGCGCAGGCGTCCTCGAGCAGCTTCTCCACCCGGTTCTTCTCCGCGGTGCGGATACCGACGAGGTCGATGCGATAGCGGGTGATATCCCGTAGGCGCCGGATCTGTGGTGGCGGAACGAAACTCGCGCGGAGCAACTGCCGTTCGGCGACCTTGCGCAACCACACCGCGTCCAGCTTGTCATGGTCTGCGGGCGCCCGGGCAGTGCTTGGCATCTTTGGCGTTGATCAGCCACATGTCGAAGCCATGGGCCTCCAACAGGTAGAAGGCCGGCTTCCAGTGATCCGAGACGGCCTCCATCATCACCCTAGTCACGCCTTCAGGAATACGAGCGAATTGTTGCTGAAGTGTCGAGGTGTGC
This sequence comes from Nocardia sp. NPDC059154, assembly GCF_042755705.1. Classification (NCBI taxonomy): domain Bacteria; kingdom Bacillati; phylum Actinomycetota; class Actinomycetes; order Mycobacteriales; family Nocardiaceae; genus Nocardia; species Nocardia sp. NPDC059154. The sequence continues at coordinate 28,714 of NZ_JBHZCS010000094.1, read as the reverse complement.
CCTAGTGCCGCCCGCGCGGAAGGCATGAACCGTGGAGGGGCTGACTACCGATGCAGGGTGCGCTGGCGGACCGGCTCCTCGTAGCGAGGAGGTTTCTGAGATGGGGGTGGAGCGAAGGGGGTGAGTCATCCGCAGCTGCGCTTTTGGGACCGCCAACGGGGCGGAGTCCCAGTCCGGCTTCCACTGCACGTCCTGAATGATATGTCATGTACAGGGGCATCAACCACATCTACATAAGCCCCGAACGGCTGGCACCGCGAAGCTTGGAAGAGGTCGTTCAGTTATGCAGTTGACGTCACGGACACGGCGGTTAGGGCTGGTGCTGGCGGAGGCCGTGTGGGATGGTCCCTTGCTCCTCGGTATCGGGTAGACCTAACGAGCGGCCTAACGCGGCAATGTTCGCGTCGATTCGTTCTATGTGATGCAGTGCTGGGCTGCTGACCTGGTTCTTGGCATCCGCGCATGTGGCGACCGAGCGAATCATGGTCGGCAAGGCGAGGTTGGATGTCGGCGTTCCGGCGTGTCGATTATTCGTGCGCTGTACTGACTCGGTCAGAGCGGCCAGTTGGTTTTCGAGCTGTTTCGCTGTGCGCGTTAATGCGTGTGGTTCGCACTTTTGCTGGTTTAGGGGTGGGTGTTGGCTTGTTGTGGCGAGACTGCGTGTGTGGTAAGCGATGGTTTCCAGCACGGCGAGGGTGTGGCGGGTTTGGGCGCGACGGGTGCGCAGCGGGCTAGCGGGGTGAAGTAGCGGTTGTGCGACTGTACGGTAGGTGTCGAGGGCGGTGTCGAGTTCGCGTGCGGCGTCGAGGGGATTGACGTGGGGGTCGCCGGCGAGGTGGGCGATGGCTTGGGTGATTACTTGACGGGTGTGTTTGAGCACGTCCGTAAGTTGCGCGTTGACGAGTTGATGGGTATGGGCCGGGAGGACAAGCAGTGCTGCGATGAGGCCGGCGGCTGCTCCTACCGCTGTTTCTTCGACTCGCAGTATCAGCATGGTGTCGGTGTAGGTGCCGAGCAGGGCGTAGAGCAAGCCGACCATCGAGGTGATCAGCAGTGACATCAGCAGGTAGGACACCGATGCGATAAAGAAGGCGCCGAACATGCAGGCGATCATCAGCAAGAATGCCGTGGTGGTGTGGCCGGTCACCAGCGTTACGAGCCCGGCGCCCGCGGCGACACCGGCTATCGTGCCGGCGAGTCGCCGGTAGCCTTTGACCAGGACTTCGCCGAGGGAGGTGGTGTTGAGGAAGACCACCCAGCAGGTGATCATCGCCCAGTACCAATGCTCGGTGGAGATCAGCTCGCCGCAGATGATGGCGATTGCTGTCCCAACGGTGACCTGTAACGCCGCGCGAGTGGTCGGCCGCTGGAGGCCAGCCAGGTTCTCGTTGCCGGTGTCGTCGATTTGCGCGTGGTGGTCTTCGGCTTCCAGTTCGGCTCGGCAGCGCGCTGTTTGGTTTTGGTCTGTTGTGCCGTGGCGGCGGGGTCCCAAGGCGAGTCGCAGGCCCAGCATGGCCCGGGCGAGTTCGCCGATGGAGTGGTAGAGCTCTCGCGTGGAGTCGGTGACCGGATTCGGCAGGTGTGTGTCGGTGGTGTAGCCGAGCAGGCGGGCGCGGATGCTGGCTGTCGCAGTATCCGCGCCCGCGGTCGTCTGGCGGGTGAGTAGTCGCCGCAGGTCACTCAACTCGTCAAGCAGGTGTGCGAGGACCGGGTCGGCGGGCTCGTCGCCGCGGGCGGCGTGGTCGCGTGGCGAGCCCGTGTCCTGTTGTTTCCCAGACAGGTGCAGTATCAGGGTGCTGGAAGCGTCGCGCGGGGAGCGCACTGTGCGAAGGAGCATGATGGCGGCATGTTCGGCGGCGATTTCGGCCTCGGCGATGTGCTGCTGCACTGTGCGTGCGGTGTCAGGGTTGGCGATGGCGACGTCCAGGCGGCGCTGGATCAAAAGGGCGACTTGGTGTAGTTGCGCGCAGCGTCGCTGCAGTACGTGCATCGCACGATCCGCGGAGGGACTGCCGGGCCGCGCGTGGGCCAGATCTGCCATCGCATCGATCACCGCCAGTAACCGGGCACGGAACGCGTGTCGCAGTCGGCGCAGAGTGCGCTCGGGTGTGGCGCGCACGAGGCCGAAACGCAACAGCCCGGAGCAACCGACGGCCACGGCGGCCACGACACTGACACCGGGAATTTGTGCGAGTGCGGCGTGGACGAACTGGGCCATGAAGAAGTGCTGGAACGCGAAATCGCCCAGGCCGCTGCCGCGTGGTCCGTACCGCCGCACATACATCGCGGTGAAGATGAGCACCAGCAAAACGGCATCTGCGGCGATATGGTGGGGCGCCAGCACGGTCCCCACGGACAAGGCCCCGATACTGACCGGTATTCCCAGGGCGAGAGTCACCGCCTGATCCCGCGAACGCTGATCGGTGACGGTATAGCCCGCGACCATGGAACTCCACGCGCCGACCACCAACAACGAAACAGGCGCACCGCCCACAGCGAGCACGAGAAGCGTGAGGACCACACCGCCAACAGTCGTCGCCGCGCCGCACAGACGTACGAGACCAGGATCGAAAGCACTGAAACGATCCCACACCTCGGTTCCGACCCGATGCGCGCGCCCTCCGCCACGATCGATATAGCACCTAACCAGGCTCATGATCGCCGCGCTGCCGCTGCGACGTAAGTGAGACCGGGTGTGTGAGTCGTGTGGTGCCCCGATTGGTGCGATCGTCGCAGTCTGGTTCCCAATCTCGGGTTGTCGGTCATCCTGGCGGCCCCTTTCACCGCGAAGCGCCTCCTCTGATCGGCAGTTCAGCGCCTCCTATCTTCGACCGACGACAGCAATCGCGAAAGCAAATCCAACGGATACATATTGTGATGAGAGCAGTCATACGCCTCCACAGGGGGAGTGTCCGATAGTCGGCTCTGGCGCACTTTCGGTTTGCGCCGTGAGGCGCTGTGATTCGAGTGGAGGTGAGAGACCTTCGCCGCCGTTCTGTCGTAGCAGGTCGGTGGAGCTGAAGGCAGCCTGATCCGGGTGATGCCGGGGAGGGTAGGAGCAGCCCTGACAACGCCGGGACGTGGCCAGTACCACCAGACGGTGCGGGTCCGGCAAGCGGGATGGGAAGGAGTACGCGAGGAACCAGCGTTGTTACGTCCCTCCATGCGCCACCTGTTCGAAACCGGCGGATATGGGCAGGACGCGGTGCGTACCCGCCGCTTTCGGGTGGTCGGGGAACTCCTTGGTCGGTTTACCGAAGCCGGTCGGGAGGCCACGAGGAAGGTCTGCGGCGTACTCGTGGCGATGCCGCAGGGACACAGTTGGGCTCCTACTTCGTCGAGCGAATCACAGTGAACACGGGAACCACTCGGTCAGGTTCCTCGGGCGATGCGCACTCCTGTTGCACCGGTTGGGGATAGACGCACCGACCGTCGAACGGGTCGGGTGGGGCGGAGCCGCCGTAATAGAGGTGCGACCGGAGTACGTCAGAAGGGGCAATAGGGCGCTGAGGGTGTCGGATCGGTCGCGGTGGTCGGACTGGCCGTCTAGGGTTCGCCACGGTTGGGTGGTTGAAGTTGTTGCGGGGGATGTCTGGCGTCGATCGACCGGACCGCGTATCCGCGGTTCAAGCGGGTGGTTTCGGGCCGGGAGCTGTTGGAGTCGTTCACGCCGTCGGAGGACGAGATCGCTTGGGGGCGTGGCCGTACACAGTCGGATCTGAATCTGCTGGCGCTGTTGATGTGCGTTGAAGTCGTATCTCAGCGGCTCGGGTACTTCACCAAGCTGGTGAGGTGCCCGAGCCGGTGGTCACCCATATCAGGGCGGCTGTGGGGACTGGGGCCGATGTTGTTCTGGTGGTGCATGATTCGCCGAGGGCGGCGAAGTGGCACCGTCAGCAGATCCGCGAGCGTCTGGATGTGGTGTATCAGCCGGCGCGGGTGCGTGAGATCGCGGAGAAAGCGATCCGGGTGGCGGCGCTGACGAAGGACACTCCCGCGCCCAAGCAGATCATCCAACTCACCCACAGTGCCCTGACCAGCACCGACACCCACACTTAAAAGACACACTCTCCCAGGCACGCATGTCCGCCCAGAGCTTAAAACGCAACTCCAGCCACGCCGAATTTGGCGGGCGTAAGGCGGGGGCTTGCGGCCGTCCGTGCTCTCGGCTCACCTTCGGTGGCACATTCGGCTCGCGCTACTGAGAAATAGTCCAAGTCCGGCTATAACGGCGCCGACCGCGGCCCATTGCTGGGCGGTGATTGTTTCGCCCAAGATCCCGACTCCCAGTGCCAGCCCGATCAGCGGTTGCAGGAACGTGCTGAAGGAGGTCGCAGTGGAGCCGAGGCGCTGTATCGAACGGAAGTACAGTGAATAGCACAGGGCCGAGGCGAAGAGTCCGAGCTCGGCCAGTGCTACGACTGATATCCAGGATGGGTGTTTTGTGGGTTGTCCTTCAAGGATCGCCATTGGCACAGTAGCTAGGGCACCTGCTGTGACTTGACCCGCCGCAATCATCAGCGGATCGATATTTGTGAGAAACCGTCGCGTGGAAATATTGCCGAGCGCGAACAGCAGCGTGGTAGCCAGCACGACGAGCGACCATGTCCATCCGCCCGAAATGTGGGGTGGATGCATTACGACGATGCCGACGAAGGCCAGTGCTATACCCGCTGTACGGTTGAGGGTCACTGTCTCCGAACGAAGCACGAAGCCGGCGATCAGAAAGGTAAAGGCTGGTGTGGTCGCTACCAGGACACTGGTGAGCGCGGACGGCAGATGGGTTTGGGCAATGGCCAGCAGCGTGAACGGCAGGGCTACGTTGCAGAGGCCAAAGACGAATAGCTGTAAGGAAATTCGCCTACCGGGTAGCGGAATTCGTCTCAGTCGTACCATTGTGAAGAGCACCACCGCGGCGATAGTCATCCGTGCGCACACTAGGGTCATCGGGGCAAAGCTGCGGAGCGCGATTGCAGTGAAGAAGTAAGTTGAGCCCCAAACGATTGTCATTACCACATAGAGCAGCAGGTCTGTGGCATTGGCCCGGACGGCGACATGTGAACGGGCGGAGAGCATCACGGTCATCTTTCTGGAAGCTCGGGACCTTCGTAGGCCCGGCGCCCTTGTCTCAGAGTCGGATGTGTCATAGAGGCACCGCGATCACGAGCACGGCGACGCGCTGCGAGCGCTGGTCCAGACGAGACGAGCTGAGAAAGCCCTTGTGTCGCAGTCGATCATGAGAAGCTCCTCACGTGGGCTCTGTCAGATGGATGGTGCACCGACTTGAAGACGATCACATTGGCAGGCGAGCCGACTGTGTTGGGAATATTGGGTGGGGCGCTGATCAGAAACACCTCGTAGACAACGTAGCTGCGGCAATCATCGGCGAGTGGCTGCAACTGCCACAACTCGCCGGTGAAGTTGACGAGTTGATCGAGAAGAACACGGTGTGAGAAGCCTAACGGAGCGCTCTCGTCGGCACTGTTCCGCGGCAATACCTCGGTTGCGGGTAGATCGGAAGCGATTGAGCTGATGGGCTGTTCCAAAAATACTCGGCCATGCGCTCGCTCAATGCCCGCCAACCTGCGGCATCTGTTCCGGTACCTGCCGAATCAGCCCGGCTACAACAGGCCGCTGCGCCCTCGGACTGCCATGCCTGCGGCAATCCCAGCCGGAGCGTGAGCGCGGTCATCGACCCATGGCGCCGCCCGCGCAACCTCGGCCTCACCTACAACCACAACACCCAGCCGAGGCCACGAACCCCAACCGGAACACAAACCGGACCCCACCCAAGCCCGCAAACTTGTTTTGGGGGGGTTGGGGGGAACGGCAAGCACCCCAAAAAAAACTGTTTCGGATTCCCACTTAGTGGGGCTT
>NZ_JBHZCS010000094.1:715-22827 GCF_042755705.1 Nocardia sp. NPDC059154 | reverse complement strand
ACACGGGACCCAAACCCCCCACCCAAAACACACCCCCCCCCCCCCCCACCCCCAACCTTTTTTTTGGGGTTCCTCCCCCCCCCCCCCACCACCCCAAAACAAGTTTGTTCAGACTTCTAGCTGATTGGGCTGGCGCTATGAGCCCATGTACGGGTAGCGCCAACTGGTCGCAGGATTAAGGTTCTCCTTGATGAATCTGCCGCTGACCCAGCGCTGCAGTGCCAGTGGGGAGCCGACCTTGTCGTTGGTTCCGGATGCGCGCCCTCCACCGAAGGCCTGTTGGCCGATCACGGCACCAGCGGGTTTGTCGTTGACTGCGACATATCCTGCGGCATCGCGAAGTTGACCGAGCGCCTCGGCAATCGCTGTTCTGTCAGTGGCATAGATCGACGCGGACAGTCCGTAGAAGCCGGTGGAGTCGACGAGCTCGAGTACCGTGTTCCAGTCGGAATCGTCGTAGACGAAGACCGTCAGCAGGGGGCCGAAGAACTCCTCGGTCATGGTGAAGGCATGCGGGTCCTCGGTTTGGAAGACTGTGGGATGGACGAACCATCCCTCCTCGCTTGCGGTGCGGCCGCCGGCAATCAGCGTATGGGAGTCGAGCGCATTGGCCCGTTTGATCGCGTCGTCCAGGCGTTGGTAGGCCTCCTGGTCGATGACGGCCCCGAGGAAGGTTTCGTGCTCAGTGACGTCACCGACCGGCAGGGCCTCGACCAACTCGATCAGCGGTTCCTTGATCGCATGCCACAGGCTACGCGGAATGTAGGCACGGGAGGCCGCCGAGCATTTCTGCCCCTGGTATTCGAAGGCTCCCCGCACAAGCCCAGTGAGTAGTGCGGAGGGGTCTGCGGAGGGATGTGCCACGACGGCGTTCTTGCCCCCGGTCTCGCCCACCAGTCGCGGGTAGCTGCGGTAGTGGTCGATGTTGTCGGCGACCTTGTGCCATAGCTGACGGAAGACCGTGGTGGAGCCGGTGAAGCTCAGCCCGGCGAGACGATCGTCGGCCGCGGCAATATCGGAGATCATCCGGCCGGACCCGTGTACGGTGTTGATCACCCCCGGCGGGATCCCGGCTTCTTCGAACACCCGCCGGACGACATCGCTGCTGAGAGCGGACTTTTCCGAGGGCTTCCACACCACGGTATTGCCCATCATGGCTGCGGTAGCCGGGAGGTTCCCCGCGATCGCCGTGAAATTGAACGGTGTCAGCGCGAGCACAAACCCCTCAAGTCCGCGCTGGTCGGCGTAGTTCCATTCGCCTCCAATCGAGGCGGGCTGGTCACTGAAGATCTCCGCTGCCCAGAAGCAGTTGAATCGCAGGTAGTCGGCGAGCTCACAGGCCGAGTCGATCTCGGCCTGGTGGAAGGTCTTCGACTGTCCTTGCATAGTCGTTGCGTTGAGTTCGTCGCGATACTTGCCGGAGACGAGTTCGGCGGCGCGCAGGAATACACTCAACCGGTCCCACCAAGGGGTTCGCGACCAGTCGTGCCGTGCCAGCATGGCCGCGTCGATCGCCGATCGTACGTCGCTCTGCTCTGCCACTGCCAGGTTTCCCAGGACGTTCGCGTGGTTGTGGGGCGACCGGATCTCGCTGGTCGGCCGTCCCTGCACCTCTACGCCGTTAATGACGATCGGGATATCCCGGGTCTGGCCAGCAACTCGGGTCAATTCCTTGCCGAGCTCGAGCGCTTCGGTGGATCCTGGCTGGTAATCGCGTACCGGCTCGTTGTGTGGCTTCGGGCCGCGGACGGTGCCGGCCAGATGCTGAACTGGTCCGAATGGCATCTTATTTCTCCTCACTTGACGAGCTTCGGTTGCTTGGCCTGGTGAAATCGTGTGATCCTGAACGGAGCCAGCAGGTCCTGGCAGCGACTGGAAATGATTTCGTCGGCCAACAGGGCGCCGCTGGTGGGACCGAGCGTGATGCCGAGGGTCCCGTGCCCGGTATTGACGAACAGTCCCGGATGGCCGGGGACTGCTCCGATGACGGGGAGGTCGTCTGGAGAGGTCGGGCGGTGACCGACCCACTGGGATTCCACTGTGGTAGGTCGCCAGTCGTGCAGGTAACGCAGACCACCGGAGATGACGGCATCCAATCGGCGCCGGCTCAGTCGTGTGGAGCGGGCGCCAAGATCGAAGGTGCCGGACAAGCGCACGGCCGAATCGAACGGAGAACAGGCGACCATGTGCTCGGCTAGCTTGAGCGGATGCCGGGGCGCTGTGCCCTCCCCAACGGCTGTCAGGCTGGTGCCGCGCGCGACTTCCATCGGCAGATCGACCCCGAGGGAGCGGAGCAGCGAGCGCGAGGAATATGCGGCGGCAACGACGACGGCCCCGGAGACGATCTCCGCACCGTCGGCGAGAGTTACCACCCATTCGCGGGCCGTACCACCGGTGACCGACGCGCGGATCCGAGAGACGGCGCTGCGCTCCTTGACGACAACACCGCGCACCTGCAGTGCGGCAACCAACCCTGCACCGAGGCTTTCCGGCCGGACATGCCGCTCGTCGACCAGATGCAACACTCCAGCAACACCTTCGCGGATCGCCGGATCGAACTCACGCACATCACGACCCCGCACCAAGCACGCAGTGCCGGTATAGCCGTAGTCGGTCATCCGGGAGTGGAGCAACTGGTAGGCAGTCAGGGTCGCGTCGGTCAACGCCACGACGGCCAGCCCGTCGCGATGATGCTCGAACGCAACACCTCGCTCGGCTAGGGCATCCACTGCGCCTACGGCCGTCGCGGCCAACCGCTGCAGGGCCTTCGTCGCGTGCTGATTCGGGCCCGGTCGGCTCGCGCGCAGGAACCCTGCTGTCCACGACAGGAAACTCGCGGTGGGGTGGGGATGAATTCGTGCTGGACCACCGGGCCGGAGGAGGTTTCGCGCGGCATCGCCGACCACTCCGGGTGCTGCCCGAGGTGTCGACAGGAAAGGGGTTATCCAGCCCGCGTTGCCCGCAGATGCGCCTCGACCCGCAGCACCTGCGTCAACCACAGTGACCTCAGCGCCTCGCTCGGCCAACTCGAACGCGGTGCACAGGCCGACGACCCCGGCGCCGATCACCGTAATCTTCATCGTTGGCTCCGATCGACATCGGCTCCATGGTGGTTCTGGCAGCAGGTCCGATCGTCCGAACCAGTTTGATCAGCCATGGATCGACTCCGCGTCTTCGGTGGCGGCCTCACGGTGCGCCACCGCGTCGAGTTCGATTCGTTTCGTCCCGCGAAAGGCCGCCACCTGCACAGTCGTGCGGGCAGGGGCGCCGTGAGGCGCGAACCGACGGGCATAGACCTCGTTGAGGGCATTGAGATCGTTGATATCGGCCAAATAGACCGTCACCTTGATGACCGTTGCCAGGCTCGCGCCGCAGGCTTGCAGAGTGCGTTCCAGGTTGTCCAGGGTCAGCTCCACTTGCTGGGGGAATTCTGTCGGCGTGGAGCCGTCCGCCCCGACCGGCAGCTGACCGCTCGTCCATATCAACTCGCCGAACTGTACTGCAGGTGAATAGTGTTGCGGTGCAACGTGTTCCCCGGTTCCGAGAAGACGCCGACGACCGCGAGAGGGGTTCGTCTCCGAAAGTTGAGGCATTCAACGCTCCGATGAAATATTGCACTGAAATGTCTCAGCAATGCTAGTGTAAGCTGTACGTATGAGTCAATCCTTTGAGACGCTTCACGGGAGACAGCGGAAAGAGCCAGGAATCCGTTTGGCGGACAAGGCTTACCTGGAGATCCGCGATCGGATCGTCACGGTGTCGATAGCACCCGGTGAGCCGCTTGATGAAGACAGGCTGGCCAAGGAGCTTGGGGTGGGCCTCACTCCCGTGAGGGAAGCGCTCAAACGGCTCGGGTTGGAAAGCCTGGCGGTTATCTATCCCCGTCGGGGGACGTTCGCGGCGGAAATCAATATCAGCGACGAACGGTGGCTCACAGAAGCCCGCCTCGAATTGGAAGGCCTTGCCGCGTCCCTGGCCGCGCAACGCGCTTCTGAGGATGACCTGCTCAGGCTCGAAACGTTGCTGGACGAGATGGAGGCCGCCGACGATCCGGTCGATGTCATGTCCATCGATACCGAGATTCATCGGGCCATTTACGCCGCTGCGCGCAATCCTTTTCTCGAATCGACGCTGAACCAGTACGCCAACCTTGCCCTGCGTATCTGGCATTATTGCCTGAATCGGTTGCCTGAACGCACCTCGCACTCCTGCGATCAGCGCGCTGTCGTGCGAGCCATCTGCGATGGCGACCAAGACGCCGCTCGGGCCGCCGCGCAGGAGCATCTGCTTTCATTCTCGAGGGAAGTCCGATCACTGTTGGGATAGCGGCGCATACCGATGGCCCCTCGAGCAATGGTCCGCTGACGGGCATCGCCGATTGGGTAGTGCATTCGGCGCTGACTTGTAGCGCATGTCTCGGCCCCGTTCCGAATCTTTTGGCCTGTTCAGCCATGGATCCGGAACGGGGGAGTCGCTCGCTGTGCGCGCCGTACCGCAATCGGGTGCGCGCGCTCAACCTGGGGTAGGCAGGTTGACAAGCTGTGCCAGTTGTGCACGGTGTGAGCCGCTGGTGCCGAAGGTGATTTGGTCGGCCTTTGCACGCTTCAGGTAAAGGTGCACCGGATATTCCCAGGTCATGCCGATTCCGCCGTGTAGCTGTACCGCCTCTTCGGCGGCGGTCACCGCGAAGTCGCTGCAGTAAGCCTGTGCGATTGCGGCCGCAATCGCACAGTCAGGGTCGTCCGCGGCCAATGTCGCCGCGGCGTAGCGGGCCGCAGCGGTCGCGCAGTCCAGGCTCGTGGCAAGGTCTGCGAGACGGTGTTTGAGCGCCTGGAAGCCGCCGACAACTCGCCCGAATTGCCGACGCTGCTTGAGATAACCGAGGGTCGTATCCAGACACCACCGTCCGAGGCCAACCTGCTCGGAGGCGAGCAGCGCCGCCCCTGCCTGCAGCGCTCGCCGTATAGCGGGTTCAGCGTCTTCGATAAGCAGTGTCGCGGCCGTGTCGTCGAGTGTGACGTCAGCAAGCTGCCGGGTCATGTCCAGCGAGACGACCTGAGCCAGGAGAGCATCGGCCGCGGGGACGCTATAGAGGGCCATGCCGTCGGCAGTCGCTGCCGGCACCAGCAGAGTGTCGGCCTCGAGCACACCCGCGACACTGGTCACCGTGCCCGACAACTTCCCCCCGAGCACACTCACCGTCGGAAGGACCCCGCTCGGAGCCGTGGACAGCGGCACAAGCAGTGCAGCGGTGCGCTCGCCTGTTGCCAGCTGACCGATCAGTTCGCCGTCGGTGTCGGCCAGCGCTGTCGTCGCAACGACTGCACTGGTGAGGAACGGCAGTGGGGCCACTGCGCGGCCAAGTTCTTCGAGGACGACTGCAGCCTCCCGGGCGGACGCGCCCAGCCCGCCGCGGTCCTCGGGTACCAGCAATCCGGCCACGCCGATGTCGACGGCGAGCGCCTTCCACAGTCCGTCGACTATCGAGCGGTCGCCGTCGTACAGGGCAGTGACAGAATCGGGGGCGCAACGATCGGCGAGTAGGTCTCGAATCGAGGACCGCAGGGCATCCTCGATGTCGGTGTAGAGCAGGTCGAGGTCGCTCATTTGGCGAGATCCTTCCACGGGACGTCCTTGTCGACGCGGGGTTCCGCAGGCAGCCCGAGCACCCTTTCGGCGACGATATTGCGCAGGATTTCCGAGGTGCCGCCTTCGATGGAGTTGCCCTTGGCGCGCAGGTATCGGTAGCCCGCGTCGCGGCCGGCGAAATCGACGCGGTCGGGCCGGACCATGGTCCAGTCCGAGTAGCGAAGGCCGTCGTCGCCCAACATTTCCAGTTCCAGTCCGGAAAGTTGCTGGTTCAGTCGAGCGAAGGTGAGCTTCATGGCGGCGCCTTCCGGTCCGGGCTGGCCTTGGGCGAGCTTCTGCCGCATCCGCTGTCCGGTCAGCCGGGCAACCTCCGCCTCCACCCACAGCCGCAGCAGCCGATCATGTAGTTCGGGGGTGCGCCGCTCGGGGTGGTCGCGCCAGGTCTTGGCGACCACCCCGATCAGGCCCTCTCCACGGCCTGATGTTTTGCCGCTGATGGCGACCCGTTCGTTGTTCAGCGTGGCGGTGGCCACTTGCCAGCCCTGACCGATTTCTCCCAGGCGTTGGGTGTCCGGGATGCGCACGTCGTTGAGGAAGACTTCGTTGAACTCCGCTTCCCCGGTGATCTGCCGCAGCGGCCGCACCTCGACTCCCGGTGCGGTCATGTCACACACGAAATAGGTGAGGCCCCGATGTTTGGGCAGCTCGGGGTCAGTGCGGGCGATGAGGATGGCGAACCGGGCGCGGTGTGCCACCGATGTCCATACCTTCTGCCCGTTGATGACCCAGTCCTCGCCGTCGCGCATCGCGCGAGTGGACAGCCCTGCCAGGTCGGAGCCGGCGCCCGGTTCACTGAACAACTGGCACCAAGTCTCTTCACCGGTCCACAACGGTCGCAGAAAGCGTTCCTTCTGCTGCTCGGTCCCGAACGCGAGGATTGTTGGGGCCGCCATCCCGAGACCGATGGCATTGGCCCGTGGGTTGTTATCCGGTGCACCTGCCTGGTCGAAGGCTGTGTTCACCTCGGACTGCCAGGCCTGTGGCAATCCCAGCCCGCCTTGCCCGGCCGGGAAGTGTACCCAGGCGAGTCCGGCGTCATAGCGGGCACGCAGGAACTCCGTCCGCTCTGTCGCGGAAGGGGCGTGGTCGGCCAGGAACTCCTCGACCCGTCGCCGCAGTTCTTCCAGGGTCAGTTGGCCCTCGGTCATTCGTGTTGCGCCTTCCGTTGGTGACAGCTCGTTGTTCATCACTGCACCAGCAGGCTCAGGGTCTCCGCGACGCAGACAGGCTTGTCGCTGCCCTCTCTCTCGACGGTGACGTGCGAGACCGCCCGGTGCCCGCCGGGTGCGGGTTCTAGCGACAGCAGTTCGACCAGTGCGCGTAGCTTGGAGTCGACGGGTACCGGGGCTGGGAAGCGGACCTTGTTGATGCCGTAGTTGACGCCCATCTTCAGGCCATCGACCTGGTAGACCTGCCGCACCAGCATCGGTAGCAGCGACAACGTCAGATAGCCATGGGCGATCGTGCCACCGAATCCGCCTGCCGCCGCACGCTGCGGATCGATATGGATCCATTGGTCGTCACCTGTCGCCTCGGCGAAAGTGTTGATCTGCTCTTGGGTGACCGTGTGCCAGGCCGAGTATCCGAGTGTGGTTCCCACTGCTCGCCGTAGGTCGTCGAGCCCATCGAATGTTCTCATGCCCGCGGCCCTCCAGCCACATATAGAACCTGCCCGGATACGAAACCCGCGTCCTCGCTGACGAAGAACGACACCGCATGCGCGATATCGTTCGGCACGCCGGTGCGGGCGACCGGAATCTGTGCCGCACGCGCCTTCTTGAATTCCTCGAACGGGACGCCCATCCGTTGCGCAGTGGCGGCGGTCATCTCGGTCTCGATGAATCCCGGCGCAATCGCGTTGACGGTCACACCGAACTTGCCCAACTCGAGGGCCAGAGTCTTGGTGAAGCCCTGCAGGCCTGCCTTGGCAGAAGCGTAGTTGGCCTGACCCTTGTTCCCCAGCGCAGAGGTGCTGGACAGGTTCACGATGCGGCCCCAACCGGACTTGGTCATGTATGCCTGCACTTCACGCGACATCAAGAAGGAGCCCCGCAGATGCACGTTCATCACTGCGTCCCAGTCGTCGACGCTCATCTTGAACAGCAGATTGTCGCGGATGATGCCGGCGTTGTTGACCAGCACCGTCGGCTCACCCAACTCCTCGCCGATTCGCTGAACTGCCGCTTTGACGCCCGACTCATCGCTGATGTCGACACCCACTGCGAGCGCATGGCCGCCCGAAGTCTCGATCGCCTCGGCAACCAATTTGGCCGCGGGCTCGTCCAAGTCCAAGACCGCGACGGCGAAGCCGTCCGCGGCGAGTCGCTTCGCCACGGCCGCGCCGATGCCTCGGGCGGCACCTGTGACGATAGCGGTACGGACAGTACTCATTGGTTCACTCCTGATGATCGAATAGTCAAGTTGCGAGCACAGCGACCTGCCGGCTCGTTCAGCGCCCAGATCAGGCGCCTCTGGTCAGGGTGATGCCACCGTCGACGACCAGGAGTTGCCCGGTGATCCAGGAGGCGTCTTCGGACAGCAGGAAGGCCACAGGCCCGGCGATGTCTGCGGGGACACCGAGCCGTTTCAGCGGGTAGGCAGCCGATACTGTGTCTTCGCGGCCTTCGTACAGTTTCTCGGCGAATTTCGTCTTCACCACTGCTGGTGCCACCGCATTCACGCGGACGGACGGGCCGAGTTCGACAGCCAATGTCTGGGTGATGTGGGTGAGCATCGCCTTGCTGGCACCATAGAAGCCGACTCCTGGGGAAGCCCGTATACCCGACACCGAGGAAATATTGACGATCGCACCGCCATGTACTGACATCCACGCCCGGTGCACCTGCTGAGCCCACGACAGCGCTGCCAGACAGTTGACTTCGACGATCTTGCGGCCTGCATCGAGATCCACGTCGATCATCGGGCCGAATGCCGGGTTGATGCCAGTGTTGTTGACGAACAGGTCGGCGCTGCCGAAATATTCGATGGCCCGGCTGACGACTTCGGCTTGGTGCTCCTCGTCCCCGGCATTACCAGCTATGCCGATTACGCGCCCAGGACCTTCCAATTGCTCAACCGCCACCTGTAGCGGTTCGGGCTTTCGGGCGGTGATCACGACATTGGCGCCGTCGGCCACCAGCCGTTCGGCGATGCCGAGTCCGATCCCGCGGCTGGCGCCGGTGACGATCGCGGTCTTACCCGCGAACCGGCCGGTCACGACAGCCGCTCCACAACCATCGCCATCCCCTGGCCGCCGGCGACACACATTGTCTCCAGCCCGAATTGCTGGTCACGGTGTCGCAGCGCATGAATAAGGGTGGTGGTGATCCGTGCGCCGGTCATGCCGAACGGGTGACCGATAGCGATTGCGCCACCGTTGACGTTGAGCTTGTCGAAGTCGATTTGCAATTCCCGCGCAGACGGGATGACCTGGGCCGCGAAAGCCTCGTTGATCTCGACAAGGTCGATGTCGTCGATCGTCAATCCGGCACGGGCGAGTGCCTGTTTGGATGCCTCCACCGGGCCAAGGCCCATGATTTCTGGCGACAGCGCACTGACCCCTGTACTGACGATGCGAGCCAGGGGCGTGATGCCGAGCTGCTTCGCCTTCGTATCAGACATGATCACCAACGCCGCGGCGCCGTCGTTGAGCGGACAGCAGTTACCGGCCGTCACAGTTCCGTCCGAGCGGAACACTGGCTTCAGAGCCGAGACCGTTTCCATCGTCACACCCGTGCGCGGACCATCGTCGGCTGCGACAATAGTGCCGTCGTACAGGGTTACTGGAGTAATGTCGTCAGCCCAGAATCCGTTCGCGATAGCGGCCTGGGCCAAATTCTGCGACCGAACCCCGAATGCGTCCTGCTCCTCACGAGTAATACCCATGTACTGGGCGACATTCTCGGCAGTCTGACCCATTGCGATATAGACGTCGGGCAGTGCACCTTCTGCGGAAGGATCCGTCCACGTCAGACCGCCGGAAGCCAACTTCTCACTACGCGCCTGCGCGTCGGCGAAGATCGGGTTCTTGGTGTCCGGCATGCCGTCTGCGTTGCCTTTGAAGAATCGGCTGACCGTTTCGACCCCGGCAGAAAGGAACACGTCGCCCTCTCCTGCCTTGATCGCGTGCAGCGCCATACGGGTGCTCTGCAAACTCGATGAGCAGAACCGATTGATCGTCGTGCCCGGCACCGAGTTCAGGCCGGCCAGCACCGCGACAACCCGCGCCAAGTTGTAGCCGGCTTCCCCCGCGGGCTTTCCGCACCCCAGTACCAAGTCGTCAATGTCAGCCGGATCGAGCTCCGGCACCTGCGCCAACGCAGCCTGCACCATCTGCACCGCGAGGTCGTCAGGACGCACGTCCTGTAACGCCCCTTTGTTTGCGCGGCCTATCGGTGAACGTGCAGCAGCAACGATCACGGCCTCGGGCATGGAAACTCCTCGATAGAAAAACTAAGTGCGTGTTCAAACAACTGGAATAGGCCACCTGCCCCATACGGCAGGGTCTGCCTATTTAAACACTGCCTCGCCAGCGGAATGATACTCGGATATTGTTCCGCCTAGAGAATTCTTGATCTCCCCGTATAGCAAGCACTCGCGGTGCAGTCTCGTATGTCACCAGAGCCATTTGCCCTCGTCTTTAAAATGCCATACTGCCGTGGATTTTCCCTCATCGGGGACCCGCGAAATCCGTGTATGCCCGTCGAGGATACGCACCGCAGTCGCATAGAATGAGAACAAGGCAGCGTGGACCCTATCCGACGAAACGGCCTTGAATTCACGAATGGGCGAAACGCGAATCGAGAAGGCTTTCGCGCTGTCCTCAAGAATTGAAAACTCTTGTCCGCATGCGCGCAACAAACCGAGAGTGAAGTCTCTCACCAATGCGATGCCCGAGCTCTCGAGTCCCATGTCCTGCCGAAGTTCGCGGGTGTACTGAACCGCGATACGCCTCATTGTTTCTTCGAGTAGCCAACTGGCCGTAACCTCGCCCTGGAGCTTGGTGAGAGCTCGGAAAGCCGAGAAAACATAAGTGCGAGAGTAGCTACGAAGCACCTTGAGGCGGCGTTCCTCTGTCCATACGGACGGATCCAGCTGGGGCGCTTTGCTGGGGTCGAACTCGGGCGTGCTGTCAACTAGTTCGATTTTCAGTGGCTCATTGAAGTCGACTTCGTGGTCGTATTCGATGAAGTAACCCTCGTCGTACGGGTCACCGTCCATGAGCGCCTTTGTTGCAACCCATCCAAGGTTCGGAACGCCCATGAATTTTCCGTCCAGACGGTGCCAGGAACCGCCTAGATACCTGCGAAACGCGCCACCTGGAATCATTCCGAGGCCCATACCGCTCGGACCATTATATCGAAGCCAAACCTTTTTTGGGGTCTCCTCGATATACTCCACATCGAGACCGCCCAGAATATTTGAGAAGTAGTGATACTTGGCCGCGGCTACCGCCGGCGGGTCCCCGATAATACCAAGCTTTGTCATTCCATCAATGAAATGATCAGCCTGATGATCCTGGAACTCAATCACCTGCAGGTCTTTTACAGCCTGCGCACCCTTGTGGCGCAAGAGCATGAGATTGAGACCCAAGAATGTACTTCCAAGGAATTTTGACGCAAGCAAACAGTCGGACCTCAATTCCGATAGGGACTGTTCAGCCTCGTTCACATGCTCGATAGAATTGACCATTTTTCCCGTCCTGTAAGCCAGTCGCACCCCGTGATTGATTGCCTCAAGTGCGCCGAAGCCAGCGATGACCAACGGTTCATCGGGGTTCATCCATTACCAGCGACTGTGTGACACCCCTCACCTATGAGACAGTTCAAATCCGCGGGAGCTTCTCGATCAGATATGTCTCTGAAGTTTTAGTGTAATGTCACCCTACAGAGTGTCCCTGCAGGCGTCAAGGTCGGCAACCGACGGCCTAAGTTCGCCGTGCCGAGACTTCCGCTTGGCGCCGTGAGAGGCCCGGGACCCGTCGGCTTCGCTCGTCATCCCAGTCGGAGCCGTCCGGCGCCGTGCGGTCGATGCGATACAGCGCAGGTGAGCAACGGTACATACCCGGGAGTTGCCGGTTCAGCCTCGTGACTTGAGTCTCATCGCAGCCCTTGCTCGGCCGGGCTGGCCAAGCACAAGTTACTCTCGCTGCCGACGTCCGCCGAAGCGGACAACTCCGCGCGTACCACTAGCACAGGCGAAAGCGAGTTTCCGGAGTGCCTAGTGCCGTGTCCGAGAAGGTTGGTGCTGGAACCGCCGCCCGGGGTGGCGGGTTGATCCTCGGCGGGTGAGCAGTGATGCTGGCGGCCGAGGCTGGTTTGCCGCCCGGCGGCGGCGTCGGCTGTGGGTGATCTACCGCCGGCCCCAGGGTGTCCGGCATATGTTCGCTGCTCTGGACTTGCGGACGGGGCAGTTGTACGACCGGATCCGGGAGCGGAAACGATGGACTGAGTTCCTGGCGTTCCTGAAATTTCTGCGGGTCCGGTGGTCGGGTCAGGAACTGTATCTGATCTGCGATGGCTACTCGGTCCATTAACGCGCCGAAGGTCCGCGTGTGGTGCTCGGTCGACGCTATCGAGCTGGTGTTGCTGCCCACGTATTCGTTGTGGTTGAACCGGATCGAGTGCGAGTTCGCGGCGCTGCGGTACTTCGCGCTCAACGGCACCGACCACTGCAGCCATGGTGAACAAGACGACGCGATCGGCACCTACGTCCGCTGGCGCAGCCAGCACGCCGAACTCGTCGGTGGCTTCGCCGTCGGATCCAAGATCCGGCACCCGGATTACCTAACCTCGGCCATTCACGGTGATCTCGGCACTGCTTGCCGTGAGCGAAAGGTGCTCCGACCTGCGACAATTCGACTTGTCTAAGGGATGTCCCGTAAGTGTGGGTCGGTGACGGCGATCGGTCCGCCGACTGGGAATCAGTAGGCGTGGGCGAGGTTGGCCAGTGTCGCCACCCCTGCCATCGCGACACCCACCCCGTCGCCGCGTAAGCGGCAGTCGCGCAGGATCTTCCAGGTCTTCATCCGGGCAAAAGCGTGTTCGATACGGGCACGGACCCTGCGGTGGGATTTGTTGTGAGCCTGTTTCCATTCCGGTAGCTCGGCACCGGGCACCCGGCGGTGCGGGATGATCAGACCGGTGCCCTGGTAACCGCCATCAGCGATCACCACCGCGTTGCGACAGGCGTGGGCGGCACCGGATTCGGTCCAGGCGCGAGGGTCGTTGCGGTTGCCCGGTAACGGCTTTCCGAGCGCGACGACGAGTTCGGTGTCGGCGTCGATCACGACTTGATGGTTGGTGGAGTACCGGTAGTTCTTACTCTGGGCGGCGAGCGTGTGATCCCGGGTCGGGACCAGGGTCCCGTCCACGATCAACACCGCGCCACGCGGGAACCGGGCCCGAGGCCGCAGCGCCAACGCCGGTCCGAGGTCGTCGATCACTCGGGCCGCGGCCGACTTCGAGACCCCGAACACCGCCGCGAGTTGACGCATCGTCAGGTTCGTCCGCCAGTAGGTGGCCACCAGTAACACCCGGTCTTCGAAACACAACCCCCACGGTCGGCCCCGCAACGGCCGGTCGATGCCCTCGCGCCGCAACCCGGTGATCAGGCGAGCGAACGTGCGTGGCCGCAGCCCAGAGAACAACTCCACCATCACCGGATCTGTCGCCGAGATCACCACCGGAGAAACGATACCCGTTGCCGCTCAACGACTTACGGGACATCCCTTAGCTAGGTCACCTACCCCGATTCTTAGGCTTCAAATCCCCAGCGCTAGCGGGGGTTCAGACGTTGTGATGGGGCAGCTTTCGATTTGCTTATTCGGGCTTGTGGTCGGAGTGTTCTGCCGCCCAGGCCGCGACTTGTGCCCTTCGGGTGAATCCCAGTTTGGTGAGAATGTGTTCCACATGCCCTTGCGCTGTACGCTGCGAAATCACCAGCCGGGCAGCGATCGCCTTGTTGGTCAATCCCTCGGCGATGAGATCGACGACCTCGCGCTCACGCTTTGTCAAATGCGCCTGTTGATCTGCTGGTGCGATGGCTCGATGCTGCTCACCGAGCGCGAAGTCGACCGCCGCGGACAGACTCATCGCGGCACCATCGCGGAAGGCGGACTCGAACGCGCGTTGGCCGAGTATGTCGCGGCTACGGCGCTCGCATTCCTCGTGATAGACAAGAAAACCGGGTATTACGACGCTGGAGCTGTCGGTCGCACGACCGAGCCGGTGAGCGGTGCCCAGCAATGCGGCCGCGCGCTGGGCATCGTGCCCCTCGGCTACGACCCAGGCCAGTATCTCCAAACAGACCGCCGCGAGGAGCGGATCCGCCACCCGTCGCACCAACCGAAGAGACTCCTCCAACAGCTGCACCGCCCGCTCACGCTCACCCTGCCGCCAGAGAGCAAACGCCATCGGCCGCAGTGCGAACAACCGGTAGTACGTCTCACCGCGAGAGTCCGAGACAACCAGCACTTGCTCGAAGCAGGCGATGGCCCCCGGCATATCCCCTTGTAGGACATAAGTCCAGCCGAGGTTGACTAGTGATCTCAATCGGAACGAGACCTCCGCGGGGGCGCTGAATGCTTCGAGGGCATCGTTCAACCGGGTGCTTGCCAGTGTCAGATCACCACGGCAGAGAGCGGTGTACCCCTGAGCGTAGGCGAATCTGGCACCAACTGCGCGGTCGGCTGTGTGCTCGGCAAGGGCACCGAACTCGGCCAAGCACCCATCGGCGGCCGGAAAATCACCCAGAGTCGTGGCGAATACGCTGCTCATGTTGAGGGCCGTGGCTCGGTCGAGCGCCATCGCGTCGGGCGTACTGGCAAGCGCGCGGTCGCACCAGCGGCGGCCCTCGCTGTACAACCCTCTCGCGGAGAGGGACATATGTAGGGCGGCGACGGTCCGCACCGCGGATGTGTCACGCTTCGAGATGCTGAACTCCATTGCCTTGCGCAGGTTCGGGAGCTCGCGCTCGATCCGGGCGATCCATTCGAGCTGGCGCGGACTGACCCAGTCCGCCTCCGCCTTCAGCGTCAACCGCTCATACCAGTCCCGGTGGCGCCGGCGCAGTTCCGCATCCTCGCCGGCCTCGGTAAGCTTCTGCATGCCGTATTCCTGAACGGTCTCCAGCATCCGGAAACGCACCGTGCCGTCGGTTTCCTCTCGGATCAGGATCGACTTGTCCACGAGCGCGGACAACGCATCCAGCAACTCCGGCCCGCTCAGGTCGACACCGCACACGTCCTCGGCGGCGTCGAGCTCGAAGCTCTGCGCGAACACTGACAGCCGCCACCACAATCGCTGCTCTGCAGGGGCGCACAGATCAAAGCTCCAGCCGATGCACCACGCCAGCGTTTGCTGCCGCGTCGGCGCACCCCGACTACCCCGGGTCAACAACGCGAACCGATCGGTTAACCGCGCCAGGATCTGCTCGACAGACATCATGCGCAGCCGCGCAGCGGCCAGCTCGATCGCCAGCGGCAGTCCGTCCAGCCGCGCACAGATCCCGGCCACACCGTCGCGGTTGTCCTCGTCCACATGGAAGCCCGGCACCACCGCCGCGGCTCGCTCGGCGAACAACGTCATCGCGTCGTACCCGGCCGCGTCCCGCGCAGACGGCCCGGCTCTCCGGTCGGGGAACCTCAGCGGCGGCACCACCAGCACCGCCTCTCCTCCGACTCCCAGGGTCTCCCTGCTGGTCGCGAGAATCCGCAGTTGCGGGCAAGACTGCAACAGCGACTCGGCCAGCTTCGCGACCGCTTCGATCAGCTGCTCGCAATTGTCGAGCACCAGAAGCACCTCGCGGGTGGACAGGAACTCCACCAGCACTTCGAGCGTCGGCCGGCCGGGCTGGGGCCGCACACCGAAGGTCGCGGCCACCACATCGATCACCAGCGACGGATCGCGCAATTCAGCCAGTTCGACCATCCAGATGCCGCCTGCGAAGTCCCGCTGTGATTTGTGGGCGACCCGCAGCGCGAGCCGTGACTTGCCGACCCCGCCGATTCCGGTCAGCGTGATGAGGGACGACCCGGACAGTAGGTTCTTCATTTCCGCCAGCTGGGCACGACGGTCCACGAAACTGGTTAGCTCCCGCGGCAGTCTTCCCGTAGCTTCGCGTCGACTGACGCCGCGGTGGCCGGGAACGCCGGTCCACGCCATGGGAGCCGCCGTCGCCGCTGCCCGCTCGCCGCCCGGTTCGGTTCGTATCGCCATCTGGTCGACCCCGCAACCGTGAGTTTGTTGAATCTGCTGCAACTGCTCACCGAACAGCGCGGCCGTGGGGCGGTCCCGTGCCTCGCGGGACATCGCCGCCTCGATGACCGCGCACACATCGTCGGGGATCCCCTGCTCGCGCAGGTCCGGGACCGGCTGGGTCGTGATCCGCAGAAACTGCGCTACCACCTGCTCGCCACTGCGGCGCTCGAACGCGGCGTGACCGGTCAACGCACAAAACAACGTCGCACCCAGCCCGTACACATCCGACGCGCGGCTGGGTGAATCCCCTTCGAGGACCTCCGGTGCGGTGAACGCCGGCGAACCGGTCACCGCACCGGTAGCCGTCCGGAAACCCCCGGCGAGGTGGGCGATGCCGAAGTCGGTCAGCGCCGGCTCGCCGTAGTCGCTGAGCAGAATGTTCCCCGGCTTCACGTCCCGATGCAAAATCTCCGCGAGATGCGCGGTCTCCAGCGCACCCGCCAGCTTGACCCCCAAGCGAAGGACGCCCTCCACCGACAAGAGCCCATTCCGACGGATCCACGCCTCCAGCGAACCCTGTGGATGGTACGGCATCACCAGATACGGCCGACCGGACTCGGTTTCACCCACTTCCAGCACGTCGACGATATTCGGGTGGCCGGACAGCCGGCCCATTGCCCGCTGCTCCCGGAAGAACCGTTCCCGATTCTCATCGAGTTCGCAGGTAAGGACCTTCACCGCCACCGCGCGGTCCAGCCTGGGCTGGGTGCAGCGGTATACGACGCCGAAACCACCCCGCCCGATCTCCTCCGCGTCCTTCAACCCGACAGCTCGCAACTCCGTGACCACATCAATACCAAGATCACGTTGCGTCTTCAGTGAATCAGAGTCCACCATCGGTTACTCGCAATTCGCCACCATGAAAAGACTACCCTGCTGTACCGTCGCACAGGGCGGTAGCGCGGACGCCGGCTGGCCTTCCCAGACTGCGTCTGGCGTTCCTTGACGAGCGCGATCATTGATGGCATCCGCGGGCATTGGGCATGGCAAGAAGGTGGCCATCCTTTCCAGAACAGGCCCGAGTTCACCATTGTTTAATTGGCAGCAGCAAAGCTTGGTGCAGCGGTGGTCCCGGTCGATTCTCGCTACGCCGCAGCAGGGTCATCTGATCGTGCAGCAGTCCCGTACGTCGTGTTCAGTGTGGGTCACAATTGTGTTCACTCGTTGACTGGGGTGTCGAGTACGCGGAGTACCCACTGGTCTTTGCCTCTGGTTTTGGCGTGGTAGAGCGCGCGGTCGGCAGCGTCGAGCAGGGCCGCGGCGGGGGTGTCGGCTCCGGTTGTGATGGCCCCGATGCTGGCCGAGGTCCGTAGTTCGTGCTCGCCGATGACGATCGGGGTGGCCAGTGCGGACAGCAGCCGGTCGGCAACGGCGGTGACGCGAAGGTCGTCGGCCGGCGGTGGGACGAGGACGACGAATTCATCGCCCCCGATGCGTGCGATCATGCCCTTTCCGGCGGGCAGGCTGTCGCGCAGGCGGGTAGCGACAGCGACGAGGAGTTGGTCGCCGATTCCGTGACCGTAGCGGTCGTTGATCTGTTTGAATCCGTCGAGATCGACGAAACACAGTCCTACTCGGTCGCGGTCGGCGGCCGTAGCGGTGAGCGCCTCGATCCGTTCGAGAAGGTGGCGGCGGTTGGGCAGGCCGGTGAGCACATCGTGGCGCGCCTGCCGGTGCAGTTCTTCTTGAAGCCGGTGCTGCTCGGTCACGTCCTGGCCGACTGCGAGGAGATAGTCGGCCTGCCCATCCGATCCTTTCACGTAGGTGATGGCGATTGACGCCCATCCGGTGCTGCCGTCGGTGCGGATGAATCGCTTCTCCAGTTTCGCGGTGCCGTCGCGCGCGGCGATCAGGGTGCCGGAAATCAGTGTGCGGATCTCGTCGTGGTCGTGGGGGTGGGCGAACCGATAGAGCGAGGTCCCGCGCAGTGTTTCGACCGGGACGCCGATCATGCTGGCCAGGCCGGGGTTGGCGTCGAGGACAGTGCCCGCGGTGTCGGCGATGGCGATCGCGATCGCGGCATTGTCGAAGATGATCCGGAACCGTTCCTCGCCTGCGCGGGACGCCTGCTGCTCAGGCGCTCGTTCGGGTGAGGGGTATCGCTCCATATCATCCGCCTATTCAGCTGGCGTCGGGAAGTGCGGTCGATGAAATCCGGCCGGTCATCAGCTGCTGGTGGAACTGCCCGAGGTGATCGATCGCCGCGCGGGCATCCGACAGCAGATCCGAGCCAGCGTGGTGGACGTGCGGGGCGCGGTCCCAGATCTGCAGCAGCGTCGGTACCCGAGCCTCAGCGCAACGGCGGGCCAGCATCTGCGAGTCGGGTAGCAGGCATTCGGTGGAGCCGACCTGGATCAGGACCGGTGGCAGGCCGGTGAAATCACCGTTGACCGGCGACCAAGCAGGGTCGAGTTCGCCGTCAGCGGCAAAGCCTCGGCGTGCGATGAGCGTCAAAGCCCGGGCCGGAATATAGGAATCGCGATGCCGATTCGGGTGGGCCTCGCGCACGGTCGAGTCCAGATCGGCCCACGGTGCGATCGCGGAGATGCCGCCAGGCATCGGCAGCCCCCGCTCACGAGTCGCCAGCGCCAGCCGGAAAGCGAGCCCGCCGCCGGCCGAGTCCCCGGACACGATGATCCGCTCGGCCCCGAAGCCCTGCTCCAGCAGATACCGATACGATTCGACCGCGTCGTCGAGCGTTTCGGTCAGATGCGCCGTGGGCAACTGCCGATAATCGACACTGAATGCCGGCATCGCGCTGGCCTGCGCGATCTTGGCGACCATACGCCGGTGGGTGTTCAATCCGCCGCAGATGAACCCGCCGCCATGGAAATACAGCAACGCCGAGTCCTGCCGTTGCTGCGGATCGCGATCGTCGTGCCACAACCATTCCGCCCGGAATTTCTCGAATCGCACCATGCGGCGCTTGGTGCCCTTCGGAGCAGCGAGTGCGGCGGCCGGAAGATCGAACAAGCCGGCCAGCAACAGGAGGTGCTCGAAGCGACCGTGGTCGGCAACGCGCGTCAACGTCGTCAACCCGAGTCCGAGGGTGCCGCGCAGCAGTGGATGGGCGATTCTGGTGCCGATACTGGCCCGGTTCGGCCGCTGGACGGTCAGCGCTGAGGCTGGTACCTGCTGGTCCGGCTCAGCTGGAGACGACTCGCATCCAGCCCGGACACCCCCGCCGGCCGAGCGCTGGGCACATCTCGAACAGCATTGGACGGGTGCACGACCCCCGTTTTCTGCATGGCGCAACGTCGATCCTTGAGCAGCACGGCCTACAACTGACACCGGCCCAATCCTCAACGAGTGCAGGCAGGCGCACAGCGGCCGAACTACCGCAGGCATACCTATATCGGCCCAACCAACAGTCGTTGAGTTCCTGATTCCCCTGACTGATCCCCGCTCCCTGAATCCGCCCTGGACCAGGGCCACCTGTGGCGGCGCCGCACCGAATCCTCCATCGAACCGACGGTGTCGGTGCCCAGTGACCTACGGTCCAACCGACACGTTCCTTCACTGCGGGTCAAGGTCAGCAGGAGTGGGTTGGCGCTGGCGGCAGTGCGGGACCTGCGGGAACTGGCGACCGAGGACGAGACCGCCGATTTCGAAACCGATGTGCTGTCAGGCTGCATGCTCGCGCGGCCAATCGGTCGGCTGGTCGACTCGACCATGCGCAAAGACGTGAACCACCTCGAACTGATCCAGGACTGGTTCGGTCGGCCGCTGTGGGAGATTCAGCCCGCCGACGCGGACACTTCTTTCGGCAAGGTGCTGCGCGATGCCAAGCCGTCAACCCAGGGTGGTCACGCGGCCGCACTGACAGCGCACTTCCACTTCCTCGAACCCCGACACAAGGTCGAGCTGCGCAACCTCACCGGCCGTGTGGTCGAATGTCCGCTCGACGAGATCAACCGGCCGCGGCCGTCGGGGGTCGAGGATCATCGGCGCGACAAGTCCCGGTAGCGCCCCATCCGGTATGCATTGATCCCTTTTGCCCAAGATCGTTTCCGAATGCGAGCGTGGGCTCGGTGAATCAACACGGGAGGCGGCTTCGGTGTCGATGTCCGTCTGGGTCCGTCTGGGTCCGACGGGGGCTGGCCTGGTCGACACGCCTTGCTGTGGCGACGCTGCTCGGCCGGTGTCACCGCTTAGACTTGTCAGTCTGTACCCCGTGCGAGTTTGTTGCTGTGTTGTCGAGTTGCCTATCGTCGCGAACCGGAAGGCTCCAGGCATGCGACGTTCGTTCACCAGCACTGCGGCCGCCACGGTCGCGGCAAATCTGGGCGTGCTGGGCCTGTGGGCCGGTGGCGCCGGACCCGGCCGCGCCCAGCCGCCTGGCGGAGAGGTCTCGGGTGGGGGAGTGCATGTGACGGCGTCGGTCGACAGTATCGAGGCGAACCCGCCCGGTAACCGGACACCGAACTTCCTCATGACGTTCTCGCATGCCGCGCAGATGTCGGGCGATTACTCGGTCACCGTGGACGGCGGCCAGATCACCTCCGGACAGGCGGTCGCGGGATTCATCCTCGGTTGCGGGATCAGTGTGAACGGCGGCGTCGACCTCGACATCGACCGCAGTCAAAGGCTGATCGGCACAATTTCCCCTTCGGTCAGCACGCCCAGCTCCGCGGTCGGCCCGAGTGTGAGCCTCGGGCCCACTGTCGGCGGGACTCTGGGCATGGGCGCAGGCGTGTTCCCGAACTTGGGACCAGGCCAGGTCACTATCGCGAGAACGGAGACGGCCCGCCTGAACGCCGCCACGACGTTCCCGCATCGCATCGCGTTCGACAACGCCGCGCTCAATGTCGCCCAATGTGCCTCGCCGGTGTCGGCCGTCCCTTTCGTCACCGCCACGGTGAGCACCGCCCAGGGGCTCGCGCAGACCACCGCCTACGGTGACCAGTTCACCTTCTGAAACGGGTCCGGGTTTCGAGCACTGATTTCGGACCGCACCTCGTCGGGGATCCGGAGGCGTGCTGGGGCTCAAGTCTTGACATTCCGACCGAAACGGCCGTTTCCGGATGGTCTGTGTATCGGAGGTAGGGAGGACAGCCGCCATCTCATGGTGCATGAGGACCGGTGATCCTGCGCTCGGAGGGTGGTTTGGCGGAGCCAGTGGGGTGGTGATGCCTTGGTGGTGACGACGGGCAGTGCCCGCTTGATTCGATTCCACACTCGGGCGCGACGAACCCGACCATGGACGGACGAGCACGACGAAGAAGAAGGGGGAAAGAATCGGCTTGCTCGCTTCCGTTACCTCTTGGTGCTCGTTGATGAGCACTGACTCGGTAGCCGCCACCTCACGGTGGTGGCGTTGAGTCCGGATGGACTCTTCCCGTGGCGATTCCGACTGCGCGGGCGGCGGGCCGTCCGCGTCTGATACCGGTTCCATCGGGCTGCTCCTGGCGTAACTCGCCGGTGCTCGCCAGTGCGGCGAGGTTCTTCGCGGCGTTCATGTCCCGATCGAGGACGAGTCCGCATGCTGTGCACGCATAGGTCCGTTCGGAGTGGGGCAGCTTGGCTTTCGCTGTACCGCAACCCGAACATTCTTGCTGGAGGCGAACCACCGGTCCGCCACGATCAAAGTTTTGCCTGCCCATTTGTGCGAATCGGTCTCGGTGTTCGACCACGATCGTCGTGACGGCCGGGTCGGAGGATCCGTATCAGAGTGCTCGCGGAATCGGCCTTTTCATCGAAGTCGTCCATCTCCTGGGCGCTCACGGCCGGGTAGCGGGCCAGGATCTGCGATAGCCGCGATCCTCGGCCCGAACGCAGTTCGGCTTCCACGTTCTGCAGCGGGCGTAGGTTAGGTCGCCTTGAGTAGCTCGCGCGCGGCGCCGTCCAGTGCCGGACCGCTGCCGTCCGGTCCGGTCCGGTCCGGGTAGTGACCGAGATGCGCTGTGGGCGGAGCGGGTCCATTGCTTAGGCGTGGACGGTGGCAAACAGGGTGGCAGTGCCCTCGTGGTCGGTCGTGACGAGCTCGAGAAAGGTGGCCTGCTCCTCCATGTTGAGGTCGGTGAGGCCGCAGGTGATGGTGAACGCTGTCGCACTGCCCTTAGCCTCGATCCGTGGATGGGGTTGTTGGTGGTCCGGGCGCCTGCGGCGCGCGGGCCACCCTGGTTTCTGGTATGGGGTGGCTTCTTGTCTTCCCCCCTTTTCCCCCTCCGTGTCTGTTTTGCCCCGGTTTGGGGGGGGTGGTCA
>NZ_JBHZCS010000094.1:0-705 GCF_042755705.1 Nocardia sp. NPDC059154 | reverse complement strand
GGTTACCCTCCTCTTCGGTGGGGGTGTTGGGGATGCAGGGGGGGGGGGGAACCCCTCCCACCTTCCCCTTCCCTCCGCCCGCGGGGGGGGGTTTTGGGTGTCCCCCCCCTCGGCGACCCCCGTGCCACCGTGGTTTCGGGTATGGGGTAGCTGCTGGTCTGCCCAGCTTTTCCACTTCGGTGTCGGTTCGGCCCTGGTTGGGGCGGGGTGGTCAGGCGGTGGCTGCTTGCGGTGGTGTGTAGCCGATTGTGTTGTGCCACAAGGCAAGCCAGGATTGGGCCCATGGCCAGTGGGTAGGCAGGTGCAGGACGGGCCGGCGGGCGGGGCGGGCAAGGCGGGCGGGAATGTTGACGAGTTTGCGGCGCAGGGTGGCGCCGCGGGCCCGGGTGTGTGCGCCGCGGGCGAGTGTCCCGGCAGCGTGGAGCAGGTTGTGGGCGATCGCGGCGCAGAGCACCCATGCGGAGTTGGCGGCGAAACGACCGGATGGGATGTGGGCCAGCGGCCCGTCGATCAAGTCCGAGAACACGGTCTCGATGATGGCGTGGCGGCGGTGGGTGATGTCGGCGTCGGCGACCGGCTCGTGGCTGTTGGTGAAGAACGGGTGGTATCGCCAGAGCGGGAACAGCGCGTCGGGGTAGCGGGCGTCTTTGACGCGGCGCACGATCAGCCGGGCTGTGGTGCGGTCTTTGGTGGAAGCGAAAGCGG
>NZ_JBHZCS010000093.1:0-33984 GCF_042755705.1 Nocardia sp. NPDC059154 | reverse complement strand
TCCTGTCCTCGCTAGCGAGCACGAGCCGTCCGGTGGTTCCGGCCCGCCCCTACATTGTCGAGGCTGCTCCCAGCCTCACCCTCAACCCAGGGCTCGACCTGCCTCCAGCTTCAACCGATCACTGCGATGACCGGCGGCGGGCACCACCTCCCGCACGGCCAACATCAGCGCCTCGTGGCGCACGCGACTTCTCGTCCACACACAACACCACCGCAGGCGGATTGTCTTACAGGCCAAAGACATCCACCACTTTCTCCACGAACAGCGGGTCGGTGGAGATCTTGAACCCGTCGGTCCGGTGCGGCTTCAGTTCGAACCGGTGCCAGATCGGTCCGATGGTCGAGTGCGACAGTCCGGTGCGCTCGGCCATCGATGTCCGCGACCAGTGCGTGGCACCGGCCGGGGTCTGCTCCAGTGCCAAGGCCACGATCGACGGTGGCTGGTCTGGCCGTGGCTCGTCGGCCGGACCGGCCACCGCGTTCGATGAGCCGGTCGCGCCATTTGGCCACCGTCGGTGCGGAAACACCCAGCGCGCCCCCGGATTGGTGCTTTCGCGGAGCAGCTGTCCAGGAACGGCGGGTCGGCGGTGAGGACTGCGGGAACTTGTTGTCAGCGCTGATATCGAGCTACGACACGAGTGCAGGCTGGCTGATCTGTGATGGCGGTTCAAGCGAAGTGGCCGACTTCCTAGATATTGCTTACCGATTTAGGACTGCTAGCGGACACGTGATAATGGCTCTGGAGCAAATTGGGTGACTCCGCTCATCGTGCGAGTACTCGCTGGCGAAGCAGGTCGAAGTTGGCGCGACCAAACATGCTGCGCTTGAGGGATTTAATGCGTGTCACGGTGCCTTCGACAGCGCCGGAGCTCTGCGGGAGGGTCAGTCCGTTGCGGACGGCGTCGTAGTCCTTGACCAGCCCGGCAGCGAAACTGCGCAGCGGCGCGAGATCACTCGCCGCGGCCTCGGCGATCCACGCGTCGAGCAGGTGTCCGTGGCGGTGGCGGAGCATGTCGGCGAAGCCGGTGACGAGCCGTTCGAGCTCGCGCAGGGTGGCGCAGCGGTCGAGAATCCGCTGCAGGTCGGTGATCTCGTCCGTGGTGAGCTTGTGCCGGGGCCTCATCAGCCACCCGGTGAACTGGCGCGGCGTGATCGGCGGCGGCGCGGTCAGCACCGTGGCCGGACCCATCGCTTCTCGCCAGGTGTGTATCAGCCGCCGCACCGACCGCTCGCTGCCCCGGTAACCGCGGTCACGTACCTCGCGAAACAGGATGCGGGCATTGCGGCATCCTTCCTCCCACCGAGCCGCGAGGTAGGGGACGTGTTCATCGAGTGAGCTGCCTCGGCGGACGACCGTGGTGAGCAGGAGTTCGGGAGTGGCGGCCAGAGCGTAACGGCGGACGGTCTTGCCATCCAGGTGCAGTGCCTTGCTGATCGCGGTCGGGCCGACGCCCTTGGCGATCAGCGCATGAATCTCAGCGTGCCGTTTCCGGGTCGCCTCCGCCCGCCGGCCCGAGGCTTGTCCATCGGTGCGAACCGATGGTGCCGGTTGCCCGACCGCCGTATGCTCGTCGTGCTCGCGTAAGCATTTACGGTGCGCGCGAACGACTTTGTCGACTGCGGCAGTCAGGTTGTGGAGCAGATGCCAGCGATCCGCGATCTGGATCGCGTTCGGGGCACCACGCCGGGCGCCGTCGGCATACGGGCCGCCGCGGTCACGACACACAATGCGGATATTCGGGTGGTTGGCCAGCCAGGCCGCGAAGGTGTCGGAGGTGCGGTCGGGCAGCAGGTCGACCGGGCGATGGGTGAGCATGTCGATCACCACGCTGCCATAATTGTGGCCGCGGCGGATGGCGAAGTCGTCGACCCCGATCTCCACCAGCGTGCCGGTCGAATGCAGCGGGACCGCCCGCACCAGCCGCAACAGTGTCGACCGTGAAACCTCCACGGAGAGTTGCTGTGTCATTCGCGCACCGGGTCGGCCGCCCAACGCCAGGCCGATCCGAGTCAGCAGTTCGGTCACCAATGGGCTGCGTCGCTGATACCGGGCGACCAGCTCGCTGACCTGCTCGGAGAAGATCCTGCGCTCGCATTGCGAATCCGGGCACCGGAACCGGCGCACCATCAGCCGGATCACCACTTCTCGACCAGCCACGGCCAAATCTGCGATCCTGCGCTGGTAGCGGCTGTGCACCGTCGACGAGCGGCACCCGCACTGCGTGCAGTCGGCCGACGGACGACAGGTCGACGCGTCGAACTCAATCCGGTTGCTCGTTGCCGACACATCATCGATGCGAATCCCCGCAAGATGTGGAAACAGCAGGCTCACAAGGGTTCTCGCGACATCATCCAACACCACGAACCGCGTCTATAGGCGATTGCCCTGCGCCCCAGCGTGATCGACACGCACGGATCATCAAATTTGCTCCAGAGCCAGGTCCCGATGTCCGTTGACAAGGACGTCAACACACCCGCAACCTCGTGTCCAGCCCGCGAACACGGCCTCGTCGTACATCAGGTTCTGCGGTAGAAGCGAACATGACCATCCCACAGCTACCACGGTCACGAGACCGTGTGCCGCTTGTGCTGACGAAGGCGGCGCTTGCACTAGCGATGGCGCGGTACTGTGCCGTCCTTTCCGGATGTTTCTGATCCGGGCAATTGTTGGCGACCAGTAACGCCCGTCGGGTCATGGATGGGACGAATCGGGTTGCTGTGGGCGAGAATTGTTGTGGTCAGCGCTTCCACCGGCTCGGCGGGGGCGCGGGGGTTGGTCAGTAGCACGAGATCGAGTTCGCCAAGCTCGGGTAGTCCTGTGCTGCTCGACAATTCGATCAGGTCGTGGGGCAGCAAACTCCGTGTGAAAATCGCGACACCCAGCCCGGCGCGGGTCGCGGCGAGCACAGCATTGACACCACGCGCGGTGCACACTACCCGGTATCGGATGCCGGCCTCTTCCAGTGCCCGCACAGCCAACGCGCGACTCGGGCTCGGTGCCTGCCACACGATCAACGGCACCGGCCGGTCGTCATTCCCCCACGGCCCGGTTCCTTCGGCGGCTGCCCATACCAGCCGATCCCGACGGACAAGCCGACCGCGGCCCTCTCCAGCGGTCGTTTTCAGAAACGCGATGTCGACGTGGCCGGACTCGACACGACGTTCCAAGTGCGCCCCCTGCGAAACCGTCAAATCCAGGGTTATTCCAGGGTTGAGGTGGCGGAAATCCCGCAAGATATTGGGCACGCGTGTCAGCGCGAGATCGTCGGTGACACCGAACCGCAGCCGCCCGCGTACCCCGGCGCCGGTGAAATAGTCGGCAGCGGCGGTATTGGCGCTCAGAATCGACCGAGCGAACCCGACCATGGCTTCTCCGTCCACCGTCAATCTTACGGTCCGAGTGTCGCGAATCAACAATGGCCGTCCCACTGCCTGCTCAAGCTTGCGGATGTGCTGACTCACCGTCGGTTGTCCCATCCCCAACGACGCCGCAGCCTGGGTGAAACTCAGCGTCTGCGCGACGGCCAGGAAGGTACGCACCTGTCCGGGGGCAAACATCACTCGTCCATCCTTACCCAATTCATCAGAATCCGCAATGAGAATTATTGGTTAAAATCCTTTCAGGATTTTCTCCAGACCGCCTGTTCGCCCTCTTCTGACTTATGGAAGCCAGCAGTCATCGCTATTGCCGAGATGGACGAGTATGGGCTATGGAACAATCGGACTGAGGATTACAATAATTCATTGAGAGAATGACGCCGCGGTGGAATGTCGAAAATCGGTGACGGTAGTGCGGCGCCCACGCGCAGCGACAGCTCCTTCTCGGAGATCGAACATGCACTCAAGTGCGCGCTGGCAGCCATGACTCGGGCGCCATCAGGACTCCGGCCAGCCGGATCAGCGTAACGGGGTGAAGATTGGCGCTGTGTGGCTATTCTGACCCGATGTGGCCTCGCGGGTAATGGCCCTGGGGGTTTAACCAGCTTGCGACGGCATTCCAGTCTGCGGGTGTCATTCGGTTCGTGCGAGTGGTGGCGTACCTGCCATGGATCTCTTGGTGACGTTTCGCCGATGCTGGCGTTAGGCGCTCCCCACACGTATTGCAGCTTTGGTATTGCATTCACTAATTCCTGTCTGGTTACATTCCGGCACCTAAGGTGGCGCTCATTCTCGGCAGGGTCGGCGACATTGCGGATGCCGTGCGAGAAACTATTCCTCCGGCCGTTATCCATAACTAGTCAGTGCACACTGGAGGCCATCCTACGAGTCCGTAGCTATTCGCATTGCTCACTCGTGCCGACAACCAGTTCTATTAGGCACCAGCGTCTTTTGCGCGAGTCGTCGATCAGTGCCATGTCCGCGGCGGGCTGATGCGGTAGTCGAAAGCGCTGCAAGCCAGCCGTATTCGAGCATGAACATCACCGCCCCAAGTTCGGTTCCGTTACTGCGCTCGTTTTGACTTTTCATCACCAACTCACCTCAGGACGGCTTGGAGGCAGTTAGTCGGATGAGCGCCTCATCTTGGCCACCTCACGACACTTCAATCCGGAGGCTGGGTGCATCAGAGTGCGCACAGGAAAAATCCAAGCCCGCCGCCGAAGATCCGCGATGACAACGCCGTCCTTGATGAAGGCCGGGCCCAACTGCCGAGCGATTCGGAGGTGGTGTCCGAATGGAATGCAATGGATATGGAATTTTTGTGCAAGACAGCAGGCGGACTCGTCCTTCCGGCTGGGACCATACTGGTCCCCGGTATTACATCGTTCGAAACCATGCGATGGTCAACCGATTGCAGCACATGCGAGGACCGAGGCGGACAGTGTTGCCGATCGAAGAGTTCGGTCGGACAACACTGTCCGGCTTCAGCGAGGCTATCCGCTGAGGCGTCGCTACCTACTTAGATGGATTGAACGGCTGGTTGATGGTGGTGAAGTACTGCACTGCCGCCAGGATCGCCACCGGAGCGGTCACCAACAGCTGCCCCGCCAGGGTGCCCAACGCACCCACAGCGACGATCCCGCCCAGGCAACCGATAGCCGCAGCGGGAATGAACGGCCCGAACAACCCGACGATGGTCGCCGAAGCGACCGTCGCCCCAGCGATACCCCCGAGCACACAGCCGACCGCACCACCGGCAACGCCACCGACGAAGGTGCCGATCGTGGCACCCGTGCTGACGGTGGAGGCCATACGGTTCCAGGCCGCCTGCTCACGGTCGTAAGGCGTCTTCCAGGGTGCGGTGTCCTCGTACGGCAACGCCACCGGCTTGTACACCGCATGCGCCACATCGAACTGCGGGGTCAGCGTCGCGGTCCGATCATGGATATCCGCGGCGATCGGGAACACGAAATCATCGACACGGAACGACAACTCCGTGCCGCCCAGCACCGTCCCATCCGCCGCTTTGATCTTGAACACGCCCTGGTCATTGACCAACGAACCCGCATCTGTTGAGATGATGGTTGACGTCGGCGTGGTAGTGGCCTTGTAGTTTACAGCCTCTTGCGGGGTTGTCGGCTGAGCGGCCGCTACCCCGGCAGGGGCCGACAGCATGGCCGCCGCCAACGTTGCGCTAACAATAGCTTTCTTCATTGCTCAAACCTTCTTACTTGCTTGCCAGCCGTAGCCCTGAACATGCATATTCGAAACAGCAAGGGGACCCTTCATCTGGTATGCCTTGCGCAAATCGTTTCCTGGCCATGCCCTTTCTTCTTTCGCGCTATTCCCTAATGAGAGCCATGCAGAACGTTTTCGCGGACGAGTGCAGTACGCGCGCTCTTTCTGTTGACCTAAGCCGACGGCGGCGCATCGGCCTCCACCACTGCTTGGAGATCAGCACCAGCTTCGCCGGGGCTAAATAGAATCGACAAGTGTGGTGACCGGTCGATGATGCTCATCAAAGCTCTCTGGAAGTGCGTCTCATTTCTTGTTGCCTCAACGATCGGCGCCGACTGTGCGTGGCCGCGCTTGTTTTGTTCATTGACCGAAAGGATTCGGTCAATCCCCTGGCGGTCGCCTTAACGCGTGTTATTTCCAGTGGGTTACGTCACATTAAGCTCACGACCACGATATTGTCCAAGGCCGTATCGGAAACCAGCGATTCCAGATTGGAATCGGACCGACGATGGTGTATGCGGGATCCGCACTCGGTGCCGAAGCGGCTTCCTAACGCACAAGTCAACCAAGATCAGCACTCCAGACCGATGCGCCTCAGTCAACAGTGGCCCAGATGTCGCCCGCACACAGCCCGTCGCCGTCGCGGATCGCTTGTCGCGCAGTTTTTTTGCCGGTATGACAAGGTCGTACCGGTTATCAGCACGCTGAACCCGTCCGCGACTTGCCGTCGGCTCCAAAATCGGCAGACGGATTGGACCCGGCGACGCAGATCGGCGATGTCAGGTGGCGGAGGTCGGCATCGAGGGCATCGGGTCTTACGGGGCCGAACTTGCCCGCCACCTGCACGCCCGCGGCCATGATATTGCCGAGGTGCCGCGCCCGAACCGGCGACTTCGTCGCACCCAGGGAAAGACCGACACCATCGACGCCTACGCCGCAGCCCGCCGGCTGCTGGACGGATCCGGCGTCACTGCACCAAAACTGCGCAACGGCGCGATCGAAGCCGTTCGCGCGCTGCACGTCGCCCGACACAACGCGGTCAAGGCCACGACCGCGTCAATGAACACGCTGCGCGGCCTGATCACGTGCGAAGGTGGTGGCCACCTGCGCCGCGTTTCGTCCCGATCCTGCCCGTTTCGCCGATCCGGTGCAGGCGACCAACCTGGCGCGGCGTTCGCTCGCTGCTGGGTCCGCGAAGCCCAGGATCAGGCCAGCCAGCTCGAACGTCACCTGCACACGTTGCTCGAACAAGTTGCCCCGCACACTCTGAACATGTTCGCGCTGGGACCGGATACCGCTGCCGCACTGGTGATTTCGATCGGCGACAATCCCGACCGCCTGATCAGCGAAGCCGCGTTCGCCCGCCTCCGCAGCGTCGCCCCGATCCCCGCCTGTTCCGGCAAGACCGTCCGACATCGCCTCCACCGCGGCGGTGACCGGCAAGCCAACCAGGCCCTACACGTCGCGGTGATCGTGCGCCTGCGTTACGACCAGCGGACCAGGGCCTACGTCGCCCGTCGCACAGCAGAAGGCAAGACCAAACCGGAGATAATCCGTTGCCTCATTGGGCGAGTATTGATCTCGCGGTCCGACGATCGGATCGTGGTCCTCGGTCAGCATTCCGACCATGGCCGACTGGGTGGTCCAAGCGTCCCTGAAGCTGGTGCTGGAACCGATCTTCGAGGCGGACTGTGCGCCACGAGGCGCTGCTTTACCGGGCGCGGTGTGAGACCGTGCGGGGTTTCCTGTCGCAGCAGGGGGCCCGAAGCTGGGGACAGCCGTGCGACGTGAGGTCGCACATTGTGAGTGATCGCGTTTGATTGGAGGTCGTTCGACGAGGACGTGATCCGGTCCAGTGTCTGTGGGACCGTCCCCGCCCTGGCATGCGTCGTGGGTGACCGCGGGGTGCGAAGCCCAGGGTGAAGCCGAAGCGTCCCTGTTCCACCCAGGGGCGACGGGCGAGGGGAAGGCCGGACGTTGCGACACGATGTTGCACGAGTTGAGTGGGTGAGCTGTTTGGAGGTTCGGCTGATGTCGAAGGTGTAGCCCCAGGGCAGTGTTCGAGGTCCTGTCCTCAGCCTGACGTGCGCCGCTGGTGACGGTGGGGTGCGAAGCTCAGGTGATCAAGCCCAAGGATGCCCGCTCCATCCGGGTGTTACAGGTGAAGAGGAAGACCGGCCGGGCGAACGTGAGTGAACCCCCGATGATGCCCCGTCACTTCCAACCCCGCGGATGGAATGCAATGCAGGGGTCAAGGACTGGCCGTTGAGAAGCGGCAGACGCCAGTCGGCTACGTCCGGTCGGCTGGAAGAACACCATCGTCCCGGGGTGCAGGGGGCGCCCAACCCGGTCGTATCTCGCTCGTGCAGAACGTGACAACCCCGATGGGGTCCGGATAGCAATTGTGTCCGGTAAGCCGACCGTGAGGAAGGCCCAAATCCCCAGCGGGAGCAGGACGATCCCAAAAGCGAACGCCGGTGGCCGAAAGGCAACAGGAAACCGAGACCGTGAGCGGCCCTCCGCCGCTGGTCGCGCATAACTGGCCGGATACGGGTTGTTACCCGGACCTGAAAGGGTGCCCACGGGGATCGGGTGAGCCTGCGGAGATCCGATGACCGATGAAGCTGGAACTGAGGGACAAGTTGGACGTTATGACGGTGCTCGACGCGGCGGTGGTCGTGGACGGTGGCGAGGTGACGAACGGACCCGAAGACACGCCTGTGGACTGGCAGTCGATCGATTGGCGGCGAGTCGAAGGCGATGTAGAGCGGTTGCGGCAGCGCATCTTCGCGGCGTCGAAGGCAGGGGATCTGGCGAAGGTCCGTAATTTGCAGAAGTTGATGCTCCGGTCTCGCGCCAACACGCTGTTGAGCGTGCGGCGGGTCACGGAGATCAATGCTGGTCGCTTGACACCGGGCGTCGACGGCAAAGTAGTGCTGGAGTCTCCGGACAAGGCTGAGTTGGCCGATTGGGTGCAAAAGCATTCGAAGTCGTGGATGCCCCGGCCTGTCAGGCGGGTGTATATACCGAAGGCCAACGGAAAGCGGCGTCCGCTCGGTATTCCTGTGATCGCCGACAGATGTCTTCAGGCTTTGACGGCGACGGCGTTGGAACCGGAGTGGGAAGCGCGATTCGAACCGAAGTCGTATGGATTTCGGCCGGGTCGCGGCTGTCACGATGCGATCGAGGCCATCTTCCTGACCGCGAAAGGTGTTAACGCCAAGCGGTTGTGGGTTCTCGACGCAGATTTGGCGGCGGCATTCGACCGAATCGACCATCGCCATGTAATAGCCAGCCTCGGTTCGTTTCCCGCAAGGAAATTGGTCGAGCAATGGCTCAAATCGGGTGTGGTCGACAAAGGTTGGTTCACGCCGACCGAGGAAGGTGTTCCTCAGGGAGGTGTGATCAGTCCCGTGCTGTTGAATGTGGCCTTGCACGGTATGGAACAGGCCGCCGGGGTCCGTTATTGCACAACCGGCAGACACGCCGGAAGTGTTCTGGCGGGCAGCCCCATCGTGGTGAGGTATGCAGACTTATGCCGACGTCGGCATAAGTCGGCTTATGGGGACCGGTGGGTTATGCCGACCACGGGGTGGTGATGCTGGTCGGTGGGGTTGCCGGGCTGGTCTGGTCGGCATAACCCCGCCCCTTGTGATCGGGGTGGTGGTGGGTTTCGAGTGGTTGCAGGAAAGCAAACCACTCGAGACGGGAGAGATCGCATGGGTGCCAAGGGGTCGGTGGATGTGCTGGTGGCCGAGTTCCGGTCGTGGCTGGCGGTGGATCGGGGGCTGTCGCGGGAAACGGTCCGTTGTTACGGAACCTAGGCCGGCAAGTTCCTGGCCGGGCTGCCGGAACCTCTGGATGTTGCTGTGCTGCAGCTGGATTCGGGTCAGATCACGATGTTCATGGTCGATTATTGCCGTGGCTACGATCCGGCCTCGGCGAAGGCGATGGTGACCGCGCTGCGGGCGCTGCTGCGGTTCTTGCACGTGTCCGGGCGGATCCTGGTGCCGCTGGTGGGCGCGGTTGCGGGAGTGGCGGGCTGGCGGCTGGCGTCGCTGCCACGCGGCCTTGACGCAGCGGTGGTGGCGCGGCTGCTCGCGGGATGCGACCGGGCGACGGCGGTCGGGCGCCGCGATCGTGCGATCTTGACGGTGCTGGCTCGGCTGGGGCTGCGCGGCGCCGAGGTCGCTGCTCTGGAGTTGACCGATATCGACTGGCGTGGCGGCGAAATCACCGTCCGCGGCAAGGCCAACCGGATCGACCGGCTGCCGCTGCCGGTCGATGTC
The DNA here is from genome assembly GCF_042755705.1 of Nocardia sp. NPDC059154. Taxonomy (NCBI): domain Bacteria; kingdom Bacillati; phylum Actinomycetota; class Actinomycetes; order Mycobacteriales; family Nocardiaceae; genus Nocardia; species Nocardia sp. NPDC059154. The sequence continues at coordinate 24,080 of NZ_JBHZCS010000093.1, read as the reverse complement.
GGTGAGGCGATCGTGACGTATTTGACCGGCGGGCGTCCGGCCTGCGCGGTGCCGACGGTGTTCTGCACCGTTCGCCGACCTTATCGGCCGTTGAACGGGTCGGCGGTGCGGGCGATCATGGGCCGCAGCTGCGCTCACGCGGACCTGCCGCGGGTCGGGGCGCATCGTCTGCGTCACTCACTGGCCAGCGACATGCTGCGGGCAGGAGCGTCGCTGCCGGAAGTTGGACAGGTTCTACGACACCGAAGTCACCTGTCCACAACGATCTATGCGAAGGTCGACGAGAACGCGCTGCGTCCGCTGGCGCGGCCCTGGCCGATCGAGGTGCGGTCATGAGCCGGTTGCGCCGCGCCGCCGAAGACTACCTCACGATGCGGCGGACGCTGGGGTTCAAACTGACAACCCAAGCCGCGCAACTGATGTCGTTCGTCGGCTACTGCGAATCGGCCGGCATCGATCGCATCACCAGCGACCTGGCGCTGGAATGGGCGACGACGACCCGCAGCGGCAGTGGTCACGACGCCTACCTGGCGCGCAGGTTGATGACAGTGCGGATCTTCGCCCGCCACTACCAGACCCTCGATCCCACCAGCGAGATCCCACCCGAAGACGCTCTGCCGCACCACAAATGCCGGATCGCACCGTATCTGTATTCACCCGCCGAAATCGCGGCCCTCATCGCCGCCGCCGGGCGATTGCGGCCAGCGCTGCGGGCGGCGACCTGGCAGACCTTGATCGGCCTGCTCACGGTGACCGGCATGCGCAAACGCGAAGCCTGCCACCTCGACGACGAACACGTCGACCTCGACCGAGCTGAACTGGTAATCCTGGATTCGAAGTTCGGCAAGTCCCGGCGCCTGTTCCTGCACGACACGACCGTCACCGCACTGCGGGACTACCAGCGGCAACGCAACCACGACTGCCCGAGCCGGTCCGGGCCGAGCTTCTTCGTCTCCACCCGAGGCACCCGCCTGGACACCGAAAACATCCCCAGCACGTTCACCGGGTTGATCGACGCGGCCGGCATCACGGTGCCGACAGGACAACGGCGACCTCGGATACATGACCTGCGGCATTCGTTCACCGTCGCCACGATGATCGGGTTCTATCGTGACGGCGGCGACGTCCAGGCGAGGTTGCCGATCCTGTCGACCTGGCTCGGCCACGTCGACCCGAAGTCGACCTATTGGTATCAGCAGCAGGTCCCCGAGTTGCTGGCCCTGGTCGCCGAACGCCTGGAAACCGTTGGGGGCCAGCGATGACCGCGTTGGCGCCGATCCTGCAAGCATTCTTCACCGACAAACTACTGCGTCAGCGCCGTGCCGGCCCGAACACCATCGCCGCCTACCGCGACACCTGGCGCCTGTTGCTGCAATTCGCTTCCCGCGCAACAGCAACCGCACCCAGCACCCTCGATCTGGGGCAACTCGACGCCGGACTGATCACCGCGTTCCTCACCCACCTCGAGACCGAGCGGTCCAACAGCACCGCGACCCGCAACGCGCGGCTGGCCGCGATCCGGTCGCTGTTCCACTACGCCGCCCTGCACGCGCCCGAACACGCCGCCGACATCGCCCGAGTTCTGGCCATCCCACCGAAACGCTGTGACCGGCCCATCGTCTCCTACCTCACCACCAACGAGATCGACGCACTGGTCACCGCCCCGGACCGCGCCACCCGGCTCGGGCGCCGCGACCACGCTCTGCTGGTGCTGGCCTGCCAGACCGGGCTCCGGGTTTCCGAACTGACCGGGTTGACCCGAGCCGATATTCACCTCGGCCCCGGCGCTCACGTCCGCTGCCACGGCAAAGGCCGCAAAGACCGGGCCACCCCGCTCAGCCGTCACACCGTTGCCGCGCTGCAAGATTGGCTCACCAACCACGACAGCGCACCCACCGATCCGCTGTTCACCACCCGTGCGGGCCGACCGCTCTCGCGAGACGCGGTCGCCAAGCTGGTCACCAAACACACCAACCGCGCGGCCAGCACTTGCCCGAGCCTGAGCGGTAAAACCGTCTCCCCCCATACCCTGCGACATTCGGCGGCCATGGCACTGCTGCACGCCGGGATCGACACCTCCGTCATCGCACTCTGGCTCGGCCACGAGGATCCCGGATCCACTCACGCCTACCTGCACGCCGATATGAGCATCAAGGAGAATGCCCTGGCCCGGCTCACACCGCCGAACACCAGCCCCGGCCGCTACCGGCCCACCGACACCCTGCTCGAATTCCTCGACAACCTCTGACTCCGATCACACGCCCCGGGTTATGCCGACCAGACCAGCCCGGCAACCTCACCGACCAGCATCACCACCCCGTGGTCGGCATAACCCACCGGTCCCCATAAGCGGACGACCTGGTCGCTTTCGCTCACTCCCGTGAGGAAGCCGAGCAGATCAGGGCACGGCTGGCCGAATGGCTGGCACCCAGAGGGCTGAAGTTCAACGAAGAGAAAACGCGCATCGTTTCGCTCCGGGACGGTTTCGACTTTCTGGGCTTCAACGTGCGCCGCTACGGCGGCAAGCTGCTGATCAAACCAAGCAAGGCGGCTTTGCAGCGAATCCGGGAACGGCTTTCCGCTGAGATGAAGGCCTTACGAGGGGCCAACGCCGAAGCGGTGATCACCACGCTCAACCCGGTCATCAAGGGATGGGCTGCCTATTACCGGACGGCGGTGTCCAGCAGGGCATTTGCCACGCTGGACAACCACATGTGGCACCTAACCTACAAATGGGTCCGGCACAGCCACCCGAACAAATCGAGGAAATGGGTTACCGCCCGCTACTTCGGTCCGTTCAACAAGTCCAGGAGGAACGTGTGGGTTTTCGGTGACCGCGACAGCGGCGCATATCTGCACAAGTTCGCCTGGACGAAGATAGTCCGGCACCAGATGGTCAAGGGCGGGTCGTCTCCGGATGATCCCGACCTGACCGAGTACTGGGCCGAACGGCGTCGCCGTCGGAGAAACCCACTCGACACGGCCGGGCTGCCGGTACTTCATGTGCAGCGCGGTCGTTGTCCATTGTGTGGGAGTCTTTTGCTGCACGCCGACTACGAGCCACGGACCCCACGCGAGTGGGAGCGTTGGCTCAAGGTAATCCGTTTGGCGATTCGCAGACAAGCAATCGCTGTCTCGGAGGATTTCGGCACGTCGGACAAACCCGGCGCTCTCCGACTCGTACACACCCATTGCCGAACCCGTCGTCAACCCAGGGGCGGCGATGAATCGGTACTGCTACCTGCCAACGAGCCTTCGGGGCTTGCTTGAGCCGTGTGCCGCGACGAGTGGCACGCACGGTTCTTAGGGGGGATCGGCGGGGTAACCCGCCGGTCCTACCCGGCGGTGAACGCAAGCGAATTAGCGACGACCCCGTCGGCTTCACCGAGCTCACCACACTGCTGGCCGAGGCAGGCGACTCCGCGGAGGACCCGATCCCAGTCGCGATTGAAACCCCGCGCGGGCTGATGGTCGCCGCCGCGCTGCGCGCCACCTGCCGTCCGGTCTACTCGATCAATCCCATGGCCGTCGCCCCGCGAACGGCACTCGATGACTCGCGCCAAATCCGATCACGTCGACGCCATGACCCTGGCCAACATTATCCGCGTCGACGGTGAATACCACCGACGATTGCCCGCCGACAGCGAACTCGCCCAAGCGATCGCCGTTCTTGCTCGCGCCCAGCAGGACGCCGTCAGGCGCCGCACCAAAGCCAGCAACGAGCTGCGCTCGCTGCTGCGCGAGTACTACCCGGCCTTGTTGGCGACCTTCGCGAAACGCTCGGTCCACAACCCTGCACGGCACGAAGCCCCCGACATCCTGGCCCTCGCACCAACCCCGCCCACGCGGCCAAGGTCACGAAAACCGTGTCGCCGCCGCGCTACGACGCGCTGGATGTCAGCGCGGGTGTCGACAAGCTCGCCGCCGAGATCGTGGTTGGTCTGCGCACACCGCAGTAGCGGCAACCGACGCTGGTCGCAAATGCCATGGGTCGCCAAGCGCTCGCCCTGCTTGCGACTCTCGATGCGGCCTGCACCGGAGCCAACGACCTGGAACAGGCCACCGCCGAGGAGTTCAACAAGCACCCGGACTACGAGGTCGTCACCAGTTTCCCCGGGCTCGCGGATTTCGCCGGCGCTCGGGTTCTCGCCGAGATCGGTGACGACCGCACACGATTCGCCAGTGACCGAGCATTGAAGGCCTACGCCGGGTCCGCACCCGCTACCCGGGCCTCTGGTAAGTCGATCGCGATCACCCACCGGCGCATCAAGAACGACCGCCTGGCCGCGGCCGGCTGGGTCTGGGCCTTCACCGCGATGGCCACCGACGGCCCCACCCGAGAGACTACCTACGTCGCGCGAAACGACTTGACGCTTAACACCATCGGAGGTCTTGCGTGTCGCCATGGTCTTCGAGCCTTCCTGCCCACTCCGTGGGCCGGCAAGGGCTCTCACACTCCCCAGACCCAAATCAGGGGGGCAGGTCAAGGGAGGTCGATCCAGCCGACGGCTACAACCGGACCGGAACGGTGCACCCTCCGCAACCTGTCGGTACCGCGCTTAGCACAGCGGGCAGACCTATTTCGCCGTCAGTCCGATCTTGCTCATAACAACGACACGGTCTGCGGCCGGGTGTGGGTGGTGGTCCGCTCGCGGGCGGGTCGGCCGATGGCCTCAGCGATGGCCCGCAGTTCTGCGACGGTCTTCGCCGAGCCGTGCTCGGATCCGGCCATCCGGGAGATGGTCTCCTCCATCAGGGTGCCGCCGAGATCGTTCGCCCCGCCCTGCAGCAGCACCTGCGTGCCGGTCACGCCGAGCTTTACCCAGCTAGTCTGGATGTTCGCGACGCTGCCGTGCAGCATGATTCGCGCCAGTGCGTGGACCGCCCGGTTGTCCCTGTTGGTCGGGCCAGGCCGTGAAGCCCCCGCCAAGTACAACGGCGCCCTCTGATGCACGAACGGCAGCGGCACGAACTCGGTGAAACCACCGGTGTGGTCCTGAATGCCGCGCAGCACGCGCAAATGTCTCACCCAGTGACGCGGGTTGTCCACGTGCCCGTACATCATCGTCGAACTCGACCGCAGCCCAACCTCGTGCGCGGTGGTCACCACGTCGATCCAGGAGGCGGTGGGCAGCTTGCCCTTAGTGAGCACCCATCGCACTTCGTCATCGAGGATCTCCGCCGCAGTACCCGGAATGGTGTCCAGGCCGGCCTCGCGCAGTTCGATCAGCCAGTCCCTCACACTCTGCCCAGCCCGGGATGCCCCGTTGACGATCTCCATTGGGGAGAACGCATGCACATGCATCGACGGCACCCGCTCCTTGACTGCCCGCACCAGGTCGGCGTACCCGTTCACCGGCAACGCTGGGTCGATACCGCCCTGCATGCACACCTCCGTCGCCCCGGCTACATGCGCCTCCCACGCACGGTCCGCGACCTCCGACATCGACAGCGTGAACGCATCCGCGTCGCCCTTGCGCTGCGCGAACGCACAGAACCGGCACCCTGTGTAGCAGATGTTTGTGAAATTGATGTTCCGGTTCACCACATAGGTGACGTCATCCCCGACGGCATCGGCGCGCAGCGAATCCGCCAGCGCCGCCACCGCCTCAAGCCCCGGCCCCTCTGCGGTCGCCAGCGCCAGATACTCGTCGTCCGACAAACCCGCCGGATCGCGTTCGGCGGCTCGCAACGCCGCGAGAACATCGGTGTTCACGCGCACCGGGCCATTGAGGTCGCGGACCTGCTCACGCACGGTCTCCCAGTCACCGAACGCACTGCCCAAGTCGCTGCGAGCCTCGGTGTTGCGGCCCGTCGTGTCGATCTCGGTGTGCAGATCCACCCGCCCCGCCGACTCCCACGACTCATCTGGCTCCTGCCACGGCAACCCCACCGGGATGGTGCCTGGTTTCGCCAGCCCCGTCTCCGGATCGGCGAGCGCAGCAACGTGGGCCGCGATCCGCGGGTCGATCCAGGGCGAGCCGGCCAGCACGAACTGTGGCTGCACCGCCGTCCGCTCAGTGAGCACGAAACCAGCGGCTGCGGTGATCTCCGCCAACGTCTCCAGGTTCGGCCACGGCCGCTCCGGGTTCACGTGATCCGGCGTCAGCGGCGACACCCCACCCCAGTCGTCGACACCGGCCGCCAGCAGGGCGGCGCACTCGCTTGTCGACACCAGATTCGGCGGCGACTGGATCCGCATCCCCGGCCCCAAAAGCAGCCGCGCCACCGCGATCGTCGCCAGGAACTCCTCAAGACCGGCGTCCGGGGCATCGCGCATCGCAGTGTCCGGCTTCGCCAGAAAATTCTGCACGATCACCTCCTGGATGTGCCCGAACGCCTTGTGCGACTTACGGATCGCCATAATCGACTCGGCCCGTTCGACCACCGTCTCCCCGATCCCGACCAGAATCCCGGTGGTGAACGGGACGCTGAGCCGCCCGGCGTCGGTCAAGGTCCGCAACCGCACCACCGGGTCCTTATCCGGGCTGCCATAGTGGCATTCGCCCTTGTCGGTGAACAGTCGCGTCGCGGTTGTCTCAAGCATCATGCCCATCGACGGCGCCACCGGCTTGAGCCGCGAGATCTCCTCCCACCCCATCACCCCCGGGTTCAGATGCGGTAGCAGTCCCGTCTCCTCGAGCACCCGGATCGACATCGCCCGCACGAAGTCCAGGGTGGAGTCGTAACCTCGCTCGTCGAGCCATTGTTTCGCCTCCGGCCACCGGTCTTCGGGCCGGTCACCGAGCGTGAACAGAGCCTCCTTACAGCCCAATTCGGCGCCCTGCCGGGCGATCGCCAGCACCTCGTCAGGTTCGAGGTAGGCGCCGCGTCCTTCCGATCGCAGCTTCCCCGGCACTGTCACGAACGTGCAGTAGTGGCATTTGTCGCGGCACAGTTGCGTGAGCGGGACGAAGACTTTGCGCGAATAGGTGATCGCCTTCGGCCTGCCTGCCGCTAGCAGCCCCGCGTCGCGCACCTTCGCCGCCGACAAACACAGCTCTGCGAGATCGTCACCGCGAGCCTGCAACAGCACCGCGGACTCGTCGACGTTCAACGTCGCACCGTCCCGTGCCCGCCGCATCGCCCGCCGCATCGCAGACTGTGTCACGGTGGGCAGGGGCATTGAGAGTTCTTCACTCAAGGGTGTGTCCTGTCGATGGCACCGTTCCGGACGTGGAACCAGGAGGTGATGTAACGATGTTGCACCCTGATAGGGCAAGTGGCGCACGAACGTCGGCGATCTCGTTGAGCGACTCCCTGGATGACGCCGACGTTCTGGTATCCGAAGTCCCCAACGGCAGACGACGTCCGCCCCACACCGTCGTCATACACGACAGCGAGAACGGCGCATGCCCGCTTGTGCTGCCACGGTTAGAAGTGATCCGACACCGTCGCCGATCCATCCCATGCTGTTCGGGCAGCATACCCAACTCCACCAACGCTCGCGGACCGAACTGCCCCGCCGACACCGTATACCCCGACTTCCGCATTACATCGTCACCTTTCCCGAACGAACCTCGTGGCCTCCGAATTGTTTACGCAGCGCCGACACCGCCCGCATCGTCGGTGAATCGGTCTGGCGAGAAGAGAACCGCGCGAACAACGCCGCCGAGATCACCGGAACCGGCACCGCGTGCGCGATGGCCTCTTCGACCGTCCACCGACCCTCCCCCGAGTCCTCGGTGTACCCGGAGATCGAGCCCAACCCGGCGTCCTCCCGCAACGCCGCGACCAGAAGTTCGAGCAGCCAGGACCGCACCACCGTGCCTTTCTGCCACGCCATCATCACCTCGTCTGGGGCGATGATCCCGGGTTCAGCGGCCAGCAGTTCATATCCCTCGGCATACGCCTGCATCAACCCATACTCGATGCCGTTGTGCACCATCTTCGCGTAATGACCGGCACCAACCGGACCGGCATGCACGAAGCCTTCCTCCCGATCTCCGGTAGGTCGAAGGGCATCGAAGATCGGCATCGCCCGCGCCACATCCGCTGCACCACCACCGACCATCAGACCGTAACCAAGGGTCCGGCCCCAAACCCCACCGGACACTCCGCAATCTAGGTAACCGATTCCCCGATCACCCAACAGCGCAGCATGCAGTTCGTCGTCGGAGAACCGAGAGTTCCCGCCCTCGATGACGAGATCGCCGGGCGCCAACAGCTCACTCAATTCCTCGATCACAGTTCGCGTCGGCTCGCCAGCGGGAACCATCACCCACACCAACCGCGGGCGACTGAGGCTGCTCACCAGTTCCGCGAGTGATTCAACATCCCTAAGAGATGGGTCGGAATCGAATCCGACGACCTCATGGTTGGCAGCGCGAACACGCTCACGCATATTCCCACCCATCCGTCCCAGTCCGATTAAACCCAGTTGCACCGGAAACTCCTCGACGTTAGCTTGACGATCAGCGCGGGCCACACACTTGACCGGAGTACGGAATAGCGCACTGAATGCGCGATCATGTCATTAGGGCGTCCACACACTGGCATCCGTCATTCCCAACTGATTGCCGGTTCCGGTCTGATCGACGTGTTGCGTCGGTCAGAATGAATCGGGCCGTGACTGTCTTTCAGCGGCCGGGCTGACCGACGCTCACGTACCGCTATGAGCTCGGCAGCGATCGAAACGGCTGATTCCATCGGAGTTGCGCCGCCAATGTCCAAGCCGATTGGTGCATGGAGGCGGTCCAATTGTCGCTTGGTGACCCCGAGATCCCGCAGCTGACTAGCCCGCGCGGTACTGACCTGTCGTGATCCCATCGCCCCGATATAAGCGACCGGCAAGGCCAGCGCAAACTTCAGTAATGGGATATCAAATTTGGGGTCGTGCGTCATCACGCACACCACCGATCGCTCATCGAGAGTGTCGGCCACAGACTCAAGGAAGCGAGGCGGCCAGTCCACGATTACATCATCTGCGTCGGGAAACCGACCGGCTGTGGCGAATATCGGCCGGGCATCACAAACGGTGACATGGTAACCGAGCAGCTTTCCCAGCCGTGACAGTTCCCCAGCGAAATCCACGGCGCCGAAGATGAGCATCCGAGGTGGCGGAAGTTGCCCATGTACGAATACCGTGGCCGGCTCGCCAGCCCCCGAATCAACTTGTACCAGCGCGTGCCCACCTGTCGCGAGCATTCCGGTCAGTGCATTGGCGATCGCGCGGTCACGTCCCGGTATCCCTGTCGTTCCGACCAATCTGCCACGATCAAGTGATAAGTAGGTACCCGTACCTGCTCCTGCAATGATAACCCCGAGCGCAGAGGGTTCGCTCGCCCTTGCCGCTCGGCGCACTCGGTACAGAAGGTCAGCCATTGACTCCGAGAAGGGGGTGACAAATACGTCGATCGTACCGCCGCAGGTGAGACCGACCGCGAAAGCACCGGCGTCCGGTATTCCGAACCGTTCGCGCACAGGTTGCCCGGAGACGAGGGCGTCCTCGGCGAGTGCGACTGTCGCCGCTTCCACACAACCGCCGGAAATACTGCCCAGTACCTCTCGGTCCTCAGACACTGCCATTGCAGCGCCAGCCGGCCGGGGCGCGCTCGCGAAAGTTTCGATCACGGTCGCAACGGCGAAGTGGCGCCCAGAGGCATGCCACTCAAGTAATCCGTCGACCAGATCCAGCATTCGGTCTCCCTGAAAATAATGGACCTTCCAATTCTAGTTCCACTCCGCTCCTTCAGGATATCGACATACGCTCGGCCGCAAGTTTCACAGCTGAAACAATCGATTCGTATCCAGTACAGCGACAGAGGTTCCCCGAGATCGCTTCCCGTATCTGACCATCCGTCGGCTCTGAAGAGTGAGCAAGCAAATCCAAAGCCGCTAGGATCATTCCGGAAATACAAAAACCACACTGAAATCCGAAGGCATCCCAGAAAGCTTGCTGAACCGGATGCAATTCACCATTTTCGCCAGCCAGCCCCTCAATGGTGATTATATTGCAGCCATCATTGTTAAGCGTCAATTCGAGACACGATTTAATAGGCACGCCGTCTCGGAGAACTGTACATGCACCACAGTCACCAGTTCCGCAACCGATCTTTGGCGCCAGCGCACCGAAATTCTCCCGGAGCGTGTCGACCAAGCGCGCACCCGGATCAATCGAGGCCTTCTGCGCTACGGCGTCGACTGTGAGGCCAATCTCCAAACTATCGGGATGGCTCATACTCTAACCTTTCTATTCGCGCATTCTATTGCCGACGCCAGCGCCCTTCTTGCAGCCACTGGCGACACGGCAGCGCGGTAGTCCCCAGGCGCCAGCACGTCCTGCCACGCGTTCTCAGCAGTCACACGCACATTGTCCCGGATGCATTCGTTTAATAGCTCCGCAGACCCAGTGGTTCCATGTAGATCGCGCGTCAAGTCGACGCGAAAGGGTGTTGCTGTGGCGCCACCTACTGCGACAGCCGCCGTTTCGATCTTCCCATCAGCCCCGAGCGCTACCTTTGCAGCTCCTGTCACGATAGGCCAGCTACTCGCCGCTCCCTTGATTTTCACGTACCCGTGACCTGCTGCCGGATCGGCCGCGAATTCAACTGCTGTCAAGATCTCGTCTGGATCGGCCGCACTGCAGTAGGCATCGACAAAGAATTTATCGAACGCAAGCCGTCGCTCACCGCGCGGCGATGCCAGAACCAGCGTCGCCGAGAGCGCCGCGAGCGCACAGGGGACGTCAGACTGCGGTCTGGCCGCCATTACGGATCCACCGATAGTGCCTTGGATTCGAAGCTGCCTTCCCCCGGTGATTCCAAGTGCCATCAGGTGGAGAAGCTCTGTCACATTACGCGTGCTCTGATCGTGGACAAGTAGATCGTAGTTCGTCATCGCGCCGACAGATACAGTTTCCCCCTTCATCTGAATCCCACTGAGCGGCAGACGACGCAGCGACACGAGTGTGACGGCTTCCCGCGCGGATTGGAGAGCTGGAACTATCCATGTGCCCCCGCCGACGATCCGGCACCGCAATCGATCCGTTTCGAGAACCGTCCATGCTTCGTCGAGGGTCGTGGGCGCGTGGAAGCGATCACCCCTCATCAGCAGGCCTTCTCGGAACTTGCGGCAAGTGCGCGTTGTACTACTGCTGGTGTTATGGGTAGCTCGTTCACCTGCACACCATACGGTGAAAGAGCGTCGTTGACCGCATTGAGCACGGCGACGACCGAACAACCTATACCCGACTCGCCTGCTCCCTTGACTCCCATGAAAGAAAACGGACTCGGCGTAACCTGATGCGCCAAGTTAAATGGCGGTATTTCAATGGCGCGGGGCAAAAGATAGGTTTTGAAGCTGTCCGCGAGCGAATTTCCCGCCATGTCGTAGGGTACTGCTTCCATGAGCGCCTCGCCTAATCCCATCGCCACGCCGCCGCAAAATTGACCATCCACCAATTCTGGATTAATCACCGTACCGCAGTCGTGCGCCATCGCGTGTCGTTCCACCGAGACAATTCCGGTTTCCTCGTCGATCTCGACCTGACATACATAGAGGGCGCTCGCATATGTGGACCAGTGGTTGTTTTCCCCTTTTCCATGGCGCACATTTTTCATCGAGAAGGTGCGGGTTGATTCGAGACCCGGCTCGATATCAGGCGCAACAATACGGTTTGAGGTCAACATGGCGTAAGCCACTGCGGGGATGTCTATCTCCGATGCTGCAGCGGAGGTATCGATCGCCCTTCCTCCGCGTAACACCACAGCATCCTCAGAACAATGGAGCATGCCGGCCGCGACGGTACGAAGCTTTGCAGACACATCGGTAGCGGCAAGATGTGCAGCGGCTCCACCTAACACAATACTCCGGCTGCTGTAGTTCCCCCCGCCAAGGGAAGACCTATCGGTATCTCCTTGAACAACACGTATTTTGCGAATCGACACACCGAGTTCCGCAGCGACGATTTGGGCGATACCTGTTTCGTTGCCATTTCCGGGTGAAGTGACGCCTGTTAGCACTGTGACACTTCCGGTAGCATCCATTCGAACCGTGGCCGTGTCCCAGGATCCTCCGAGTGCTCCAGGAGGATCCCCGCTCTCCGGCATCAACTCGAAGCCCCAGCCGATGCCCACTAGCCGACCAGCATCCCGTGCACTTGCGCGATCCTTACACGCATTGTCGTAATCGAAGACGCTCGACACCTTGTCCGCGAGCCCAGCGTAGTTACCGCTGTCTATCTGCAGGCCGGTTGCCATATCGTAAGGGAAATTTTCGGGATCGATCCAGTTACGGCGTCGAACGTCAAGAGGGTCCAGGCCAGTTCGCTTCGCGACCTCGTCCATTATTCGCTCAGTGATTATCGCCGCGATTTCCTTGCCGAAGGGACGCGCGGAGCCCCACGGAGCCTTGTTGGAAACCACAATCTTCCACTCTGTGGAAGCACGCTGAATATCGTATCCGCTCGGCACGGTCAAGGCGCCGACAACAGGCATCTCCGATGCAGCTGTAGGCGTTATCGCTCCGAGGTTGGCCACCACGCGCCCACGAATGCAATGAACCCGCCCGGTGGAGTCGAACGTCGCCCGAAACGACACGGTTTGATCCTTGCTCCCGAGGAGGAGAGCCTCCCACCGGGTCTCGTCCCACCGTAAGGGAACCCCGAGCATCCGAGCGAGAACAGCGATTAGCACCTCGTCGAGATGACCTGCCTGTTTTGAGCCGAAGGAGCCCCCCTGAGGCGGACTAACGACGTGGACCTGGGTCTCATCTACGCCCAAGGCTCTTGCGATCCTAAGGCGTACGGCATGTGGATTCTGAGTCGTGCCGTACCATCGCAGTCTGCCTAGGCGAGAATCCCAAGTCGCTTGGCAGGCACGGGGCTCCAAAGGCGCTATCGAACATCGCGCCATTCGCAACTCACCCTCGAGAGTGAGTTCGCGGGCTTCATCGAGCTCGGCGTCGAACGGCTCGCCTGTACCGGTCACTCCCTCAGCGAAGACATTCGTGCCCCACTCCTCGTGCAACAGCGGTGCGTTATCGGCCAATGCCTCGCCGGCAGTCACGACGACCGGCAGCGCCTCGAGGTAGACACGTACTCGAGACGCTGCCAAACGCGCCGCTTCAACCGTCGTAGCAACGACCGCAGCGTAAGGCTGGCCGATGTACAGCACTGTGCTTCGCGCCAGGTAGTCCACCGTGACTGACTGGTGATGATGAGATGTAGACTGGGCGACCATCTTTACGATATCTACACCAGCCAGATCCTCTGCGAGGATCACCGCCGTGACACCGGGTACGGCCAAAGCCTCGGAAACATCGATTCGCATAATCCGGGCATGGGCTACCTCGCTCCTGGCGAAGACAACGTGGTGATAACTATCGTCCACAGTGTCCGCGGCGTAGCGCACCTTCCCGGTAACGAAGAGCGAACCGTCCTGGCGTTTGGCCGCTTGTCCCGGCAGGTCATTGCACCTCGCCTGCTGCTCGGTTGCGGTCACTGATACACCTCACCCATCATGTTCGATACATTTTATCCCAGCCCCGGTGAGAGTTCCCGTCGATGCTGTGACTATTTGCGATTTGCCGCAGGTCGACATTCGACATGCACCGACCCATATAGCTGGGGGGGGAACTCGACCTGGTTAGATTCGATACGCTAGGGGCCCGATGCGTTCAAGCAGCCTGCCACCATATCTGTCATCCAAGCTCCATGAGCAGCAGATGGGCAATCGTCCGCACTTCATCCACGACGTCGTCGACCTCTACAAAGTCGCGGCCCAAAGGCCAGTCCCCAAAGCCCCCAGCTCCCCACATAATCGTGGGGATACCGTGTGCAGCGGGTCCGCCCGCATCGAAGGTGCCCTTGCCATAGAACTCAGTCGCAGGCCGATCGCGCACAGCCGTGATCGACCGCTGCAGCGCCGTCACAACTTCACTGTCGCTCGACACCATGGCAGGAAACATGACCACCGACGGTTTTACAGTCACGTCGAAGGGATCGAGACGCGGTGTGAGGGCTCGGATCTCCTCAACGGCCTGCTCCACCGAGTCCCCCGGAAGCAGCCGACGATCAACCGTGAGCTCGGCCCGGGAGGGCAGTGTGTGGGGAGCGAGCGGGTCGAAGCGGACCTTGTACACAACGGCGTGGCGATTCCCGAGAACAGGGTGGCTATCGGGCCATGACAGTTCTCGCAGCGACTGAACAAAGTCGCTCGCAGCCTCGATCGCGCTGAGCCCGAGCTGCGGTGAACTCGAGTGAACTGCCTTGCCTTCGATCGTCACGTCAATGTCGACGCGACCCTTGTTGCCGAGGGACAGTCTCATCCCGCAGTCGGTGAGCAGGATTGCGAAATCGGGACGTGTAGGAAGGGCTGCCACGATCGCGTCGCTGCAGGCGTGGCTGCTGCGACCTTCGTTGTTTACTGCCCAGAATGCATTCCCTTGCAGTTGAACGCCGGTATCAGCGAGTAGCTTGCATACCGCCAGCATCACTACCTGGTGCGCCTTGGCTTGGCTGACGCCCTGGCCGTGGACCACGAGGCCCTGGCGTCCCACCTCCGTGCCGTCGCCGACTCTGCCGGAGAACGGTTCGTCCATGAGGTTGTGGTGCTGAGCTGGCGTGTAGGTCTGCAGCAGAATCGACCGAGAGCTCTGCGCCGGCCCTAACCGAGCGATCAGATTGTTGCCTGCGTCGTCTATCAGATCCTCGACACCAAGATCGAGCAGCCGTGGCCGAATCTCGTCTTGCACATAGTGAACGAGTTTCGGATCGTCGGGTTCCATCAATGTCTCGTAGCCCAACGGAACGTCCGTGGGGACTCGGGCCAACTCGCTCAGCGTGTCGACAATAAATGTGCGATCAACATGAGAGTCAATCAAGGTTCGAGCATAGTCAGACTTCCAGGTCACGATGCGGACTCCATTTTACTCAGGGCGGGCAGCACATCGGCAGCGCATCGCTCAAGCTGGCCAAGCTGGTCTTCATCGGCGAAGCGCAGGATGGGCGTGGTGCAACCCGCTTCGATGTAAGGTCCGATTTTGTCGATGACCTGTTGTGGGCTGCCAAACGCCACCCAGTCGGCGAATGTTTGATCTGCCACCCCGCCTGTCGCGCCGTAATAGCGATGGAGAAATGCTGCTGCGCGATCCTTGGCCTTCGACGCGTCATCGTCGATATTAACCATGATATGGAGGCTTACGTTGTCGAGAACATGGCGGCGGTCGGCTTCGGTGCACAGTTCAGCGATCCTGTTCCGAGCCCGACTGAAGTCCGGCAGCGAGATTGCGTCGCATTGCCACCCGTCGGACAAGTTCGCAATGCGACGGTAGATCCGTTCCCGAACGACGTCGTCTTTTGCCTCGGAAGGATTGGCAGCAATGCCGATCGGTGGAAGCTGCTGGTGTGGCTTCGGCAGCACTGTCACATCCTCGTACGAATGGAATCGGCCTTCGAACGTGACAGGCTCACCGGACCAGAAGGATCGCAAGATCGCGATATTTTCCTCCACCCGTCGCACACGCTCACTGCTGTTGATACCGACTGCTTTCAATTCCGCGGCCGCAGCAGGCCCCTGGCGGGCCGAATACCCGTTGCACACGACGAGATCCGTACGCCCTTCAGACAACACGTCCAAGGCTGCCCATTGAATGGCGAGCAACAAGGGGTCACGGAAGGGGAATGACGCCAGACAAACAGTCCCGAGCCGCATCCGGTTAGTCCTAGCGGCGAGGGCACTCAGCAAAACGATCGCCTCGAGGCGTGGCTTGGAGATGTAGTTGTCTCCGACCCAGACCGACTCGAAGAAGCCGCTCTCTTCAGCAACCTCAGCGGTTTTCAAGAGATCTTCAACAGGTACGCCGAACAAAACGGCGCGGTTCGGCAGGCTCAAGCCGATACGTGGCGGGGCCATTATTTTCTCCTTTACTGGATGAGGTAGGGCCGCGTAAATCGGACCTACATTCGACACGAATCACTACTTCGTTGTTTCTGTCAGTGCACTGTGGACAGGAATCGGTCGAGCACACGGACACCGAAGTGGAGCGCTTCGATCGGAACGCGCTCGTCTATGCCATGGAACATGGCATAGAAGTCGTAGGCGGGCGGTAGTCCGAGTGGTACGAAGCCATATCCATTGATGCCGAGCCTGGCGAACTGCTTGTTGTCGGAGCCGCCACCACTGCAGTACGGCAGTACACGGCCGTCCGGGTCCTCGGCGAGAAGAGCCTGCCGCATAGCGTTGAACACCGGCACATCGACGGGCGCTTCCACCGCAGGCTCATGGAGGGAAAACTCCCAGGTGACGTCCGGGCCCACGAGAGCGTCCATCGTCGCCTGGAATTCCTCCTCACCGCCGGGAACGATGCGGCCGTCCACGTGACCGACGGCGACCTCAGGGATGACGTTCACCTTGTAGCCAGCGCTGAGCATGGTCGGGTTGGCGCTGTTGCGGATCGCCGACGCGACTAGGGGTGCGCAAGGCCCGAGTGTCTCGCGCAGCACTGCGGGGCTCAATGCCGGGTCGTCTGGGTCGAGCTGCACACCCGCGAGATCGGCGAGCTGTTCCAGGGAGGCACGAACGGTCGGCGATACCCGCAGCGGCCAGTTGTAGGCGTCAATGCGGGCCACAGCTGCAGCCAGACGAGCGACTGCGTTTTCAGGATCAGGACTCGAGCCGTGTCCGGCACGCCCGCGCGCCTCCAGACGAAGCCACGCCCTACCGCGCTCGCCCGCACCAAGGGGATAAATACGCTGGCCGTAAGCGTAGAACCGGTGGCCGCCAGCCTCGGTGATCGCTTCTGTGCAACCCTCGAACAACCCAGCGTGTTCCGTCACGAGCCATTCCGATCCGTATGCGGTGGAATCTTCCTCGTCGGCAGTGAACGCCAGCACGATATCGCGCACCGGCTTGCGCCCCTCGCGCGCCCATGCCCGTGCCACAGCCAGGATCATTGCATCCATGTCCTTCATGTCCACGGCTCCGCGGCCCCAGATAACGCCATCGCGCACGTCACCGGAAAAGGGGTGCACGCTCCAGTCGTCGGCGCTCGCAGGTACGACGTCGAGGTGCCCGTGGACCAGCAGCGCCGGCCTTGACGGGTCAGTGCCCTCGATACGCGCCACCACGTTGGACCGACCGATCGCGGATTCCAAGATGGTGGCCACGATGCCAACCTCCGAGAGCCGCTCGGCAACGTACTCGGCTGCCGGCCGCTCGCAGGCATCCCCGGAGCCGTGATTTGAGGTATCGATACGGATCAGGTCGGAGGTGAACCGGACCGCCTCGTCCTCAGCGCGGATATACCCGGCGGTATCACCGGCAGTCCGTTCGTCTGTCCGGGGAGCAGTTTGGTCACTCATATGTCTCCTCAGGGCGGTGGGCAGTCCGGATTAGTCGCCGACATGGACGTCATGCCACACAAGATCGGCTTATCGGCTCTCGGCTGACAAGTTGTTGGAGCCTTCCATCAGCTGGTGTGATGCAGGCTCCTCCGGCGCCGACATCCCTTCATGCCCCACAGTGACCTGTCGACGGTTGCCGATTCCAACGGCGCCCACGAAGGTAGCGATGACACACAGGCCGGCGAGGTAAAAGCCGGGCGCGAGAGGGAAACCCTGCCCGACAAGCCAGGTCGCAAGGAATGGCGTGCTACCGCCGAACAAGGCGAAGCTGATGTTGTATCCCAGTGCACTCGCCGAGGCGCGAATGCGGTCCGGGAACAACTCGACGACAGCTAAGGTAGTTGTCGTGGTCATACCACTGGTAAAGAGCGCGAGCACTCCGACGATCACCGAGGCCGCTAGCACGTTAGAGTGCGGCAGGAGCATAAATGTGGGGACGGCGCAAACCCCCAACCCGACTGCGGAGATGATCGCAATCTGCTTTCGTCCCAGTCGGTCGATACAGTACCCCGCCAGGAGACAAGCACCGACGCCGACAATGCTCTCCACCAGCACCACGATCAGCGATTTGGTTTTGCTGAACCCGACCGTAACCGTCAGGTACGCCAGGATAAATGTACCCAAGAGGTAGAGCGCAACCGCATTAGCCATCGCCCAGCCGACCAGGATCAAAATCCTTGTTTTCGCTGTCTTGATAGCCTGCTTGACGGGTGCCGACTCGATATGTCCCTCGGCGCGCAGAGCTGTGAACACAGGCGACTCTTCCACACGCAGTCGCAGGTACACACCAATCAACGCAAGTGGCGCTGCAGCCAGGAATGGCACTCGCCATGCCCACGAAGTCAATTGCTCAGGGGTCGTTGCGGAGGTTATTGCTACTACCACCAGAACGCCGAACACCTGCGTGACATTGACGATTGCGGGCCCCACTGCCGCGAATCGCCCGCGCATTCCGCTGGGTGCATGCTCGATGATGAAGATGTTAGCGCCGGTGTTTTCTCCACCGACGGAGAAGCCCTGCATCAGTCGGCACAGCAGAAGCAACACGGGTGCCGCGACACCGATTTGGGCGTATCCGGGCAAGATACCGATTATGAATGTTCCTGCGCACATCAGCAGGACCGACATGAGAAGTGTAAAGCGTCGCCCCATTCGATCGCCCAGATGGCCGAATACGATGCCCCCCAACGGGCGGACAACAAACGTCACGGCATAGATTCCGAATGTTGCCAATAGGGCAGCGGTTGGGTTGGTTTTCGGGAAGAAGACACTCGCTATTGTGGTGGCGAAGAATCCATAGAGGGCAAAGTCGTACCACTCTACAAAGTTCCCGATTGCACCAGCCAACAGTACTTTTCTCCGCGGGGCATCATTGCCACCGTTCATCACGCTCTCCTCAAAATGATGCGATCGCCGGGACCAAATTGGCGACCGCAAGTGGTGTGCTAGCTACGTCAGCACGTTGACTACCCCTGGGAGAAATACGTCGTCAACATGCTCTGGAACACGACCCGAAGTCACACTCCTGCAGTAGCTCGTATATTTTGATGTACGGGTATTCCAGCAGATCTTGCATCATCCGCGGGAAATACTCAAGAAGTTCGTTGGACTGGTCAACGAAATGCCACTCACAGATCCCGATCTCAGATAATGCCGGTGAAGTGCACCGATATTATCGAACGGGTCGCGAACGCGTTAGCAGCAGCGCGCCGCTACGCGGGGCCAGTTCTATACGGCATCGGTACCCTCGGCTTTCGCAAGTGGATCGGTTACGGCGATCTTCCTTCAAGCTCCGTGATTGCCGTTCCCAAATTCTGAGGGAAGCATACCCAAGGGTCAACGAGACTTTCATCTAATGGAAGGTGCGTCTGGAGTGCGAGAGTTGTAATGCACGCCGAGCGCATTTGACCTGTGGAAACTTGGTTTCATCGAAGCGTGCGCGTTGCTAGTGCCGTGTCTGGCAACGTTGGTGGTTGGGTAATCCAGCTGCCGGAGCTTGGAGCGACGGCGAAGTCGTGGACGGGTAGGGTCTGGTCGCGGCAGCGGATCTCGTGGTGCCGATGGTGTCGTCTTGTTCGCCGTGGCTGCGGCGGTCGGTGCCGTCTCTGCCCCGGCCACCGGGCCGGCAGAGACGCCAGAAACGCGGCCCATCGTTTCCGGCCCCGCTCCGGTAGTACAGCTGCCCGGTGCGCAGGTCCAGTGCATCGAACATTTGCCGGACACCCCGAGCACGGCGGTAGGTCGCCCGCAGTCGGCGCGGCCGCAGGGCAGCCGACCAGCCGCGGCCACCACGGGGTTGGAGATTCAGCGGCCCGAACTCGTCGATCCAGACCACCCGCCCCGCCAATGGACGGGTGAACATAGAAGAGGCCCCGGGAGTCAGGCCCATCGCGAAAATGTTTGTGGCTGTTGCTATTTCTTGCCAGACCCGCTGGCTTTGGTCGCGCCCGCGGACTGGGCTCGGCTGGCGAACCCTGTTGCGGCTGCCCGGGTTGCGGGCTCCGGCGCTCTGGAGCGCGGAGGCCCTCCACCGGTTGGCGGTCATCTTCCGCCGCTGGCATGGCTACCGCCTTTGCCGCTGGACTTCGACATCGCGCTACCCCCTTCTGTTATTCGCCCCTCCAAGATCAGGATCTCACCTCCGCGCCGAAGAGGAAGCGGCTCCCTGACGGTGACCTGGCGAATTGGTGTCGCTGTGCACATTGGCGCGGAATCCGACGCCAAGGAATTGCCGCAGATAATGGCGGTAGAAGGTTGGGCGTGGGCGAGGGCAGAAGATCGGCCGGACCTCGGTAGTGGGCTGGATGCCTGAGCCCAGCCAGGTCCGGGTGCTGCGTGGTGGGGCGCGGCTGGGGGACGCGGTCCGCGCTTCCCTGGACACGATCCCGGTCGCCAGCACTCCCGCGGCTACGCGACCGCGCTGGGCACGCTGGTCGGGCCCGATTCGGATACGGGCCTGCTGGAACGGGAGCGAGTGCGCAACTGGTTCACCTGCAGGTGCGGTGACAAGTCCGCGCAGACGTTTAATGTGCGCCTGGCCGCCCTGCGCTCGGCATGCGTGTAGTGGCGCAACCAGCAGTGGCAGGTCGGGAATCCGTTGTCGCGGTTGGTATCCCGGTCAGTGCCGCCGGACCGCTCCAAGGGTGACTCGTGAGGAGAGCACCGCAATCCTCACCGGTGGCGCGCCACTGCGGGAATGGGTGCTGTAGCACATGCTGTACAAGACCGCCGCCCGGGTCGAAGACGGGCTGCCGCTGGACGTTCCGGACCTGGACATGCCCAACCGGGCCGCCACCGTCGTCCGAAAGGGCGGGGCGACTGACATCGTGGCCTGGCAGACCGGCATCGCCCGGCTGCTGTCGCGCCTGCTGGCCTGCCGCCGCACCGGCCCGGTGTTCCTGACCGACCGCAAGGCCCAACCCAGTGGGGCCAAGACCGATATCGATCCCGGGGCCGGGCGCGCGCGGTTGTCATATCGGAGGGATGTTGAGTGTTCGAGGACCATACCGCCGATTTCACCCGCGGACCGTTCACGCTGCACCAGCTGCGCCATTGGAAGCTGGCCCATGCCGCCAAGGACGGGGCGTCAACGCCGATGCTGATGCGGCTGTCCGGGCGCACATCGGTGCGGTCGCTGGCCAAATAATTACGCCCGTCCGTCCGCTCAGGCCCTTATGAACTGGTAGGCCCAGACCGATCCCGCCGCCCCGGCGCCGCTGCTGAATTCCTGGTCGGCGAGCTCTGAGGATCGATCACGCAAACAAGCAGAATAATGCCACGATCACGGTCACCGCCGCCGAGGCCCGGGCGTCCGTCAATGGCGGAGCGCCGAACCGGTGGTGCCGGTCCTGGCCGAAGACGGGAAATGGAAGGTCCAGAGGACTGGATCTGTAACGTGTTGTAATTGTCCAACCAGACGTCTCCAGCCTGCAGCTTGAGCTTGTTCGCGTTGCGGGTGACCAGTGGATAGCGGCGCAGCTTCTCGTCACGGGATTGGCTCTCGGCCTTGGAGATCAGGTCGTTGACGATCACCTGGTCGAACAGCTCGAACACGTCATGGGCGGCGCGGGCCCGCAGTGTAAATACGTCGCGACCAGCACCGACAGCAGATGTTCGCGCGGCATCCTCCGCAACCCCGACACCTGCCCGGTCAATCCGAGCGACACCGGCCCGAGAAGCCGCCACGGCGGCACCGCCGCAATATCCACCGAGATCGGGTTCAGCGCTTTCACATCCCGGCAGACGCCCCAACGCGGTGAGCAGGCCCTTGCCCGAAGGCTTGAACACGCCCCGCTGCAGGCGCTCGAGGTCGACCACCTTGCGCCGGCTCTCCACCCGCGGCTCCAACATCCCCAGCAGCAGCCCTGTATCGACCAGCGTCAGCGGTCCGGCAAGCTGCGCCCGCAACCGCCGATCAGCGGCTTGACGGCTCTGGCGACAAGACGTTCCAGCGTCGGGGAGCCTCTCGGCATGGATGTCATCGCGTTCCGGGACGGGCGGCTGACCACGCCGCCCATGCCGCCCATGCCGCCCGCGAATGGGAGCGGGAGCATCCGGCCGAAGCAGCAGCCGCCCGCTCCGAGGAGGCCATCCGCGTTCTCGAAGGCGAGGCCGAACGCGAAATCATGGATCACACGGAGCACCAGCAGTGCCCGGACATGACCGTAGGCGGCCAGGTTGGAACGAGCCGAACAGCAATTACGTGAACAGCTCGCAGGTGAGCAGTGAGCACGCCCCTTTACCCAGCGCCGCCACCATCACGTGATGTCCGGGTGGTCCGGGCACCGCGGCCCTTGGGGGTAGCGCGCCAGCGGCGCACCGTCAGCCAGAGAGCCACACCAACGGCGGGATTTGGCCGGTGTCGAGCAGTTCGCAGGCATAGACCCCGGTCAGCAGTGGCCCGCCGGTGTCGCACATCCCGCCCCCGTCGGCGATCGGCACTTCACCCGGGCGGCACCGCTGGCAATGGCGGCGCTCGATCAGTCCGCCGTCGTCGGCCGGTTGTCTTCGAGTAGCCGGACCCGCTCGAGGTTTCCCCGGTGGTGTAGCCGCAGGTCTCGTTCGGGCACATCGCCGGCGGTTCAGGCAGATTCATCCCAGCGGTCCGCTTCAGCGACCACGCCAGATTCGGGTGCTCCCGGACGAAAACGTCTGCGGTGGAATCGGTTTTGCCCTGCCAGTACCCACCGGCGCCGACCGCGGCAATCTGCCGCTCCCGCTGGTCGCCGACCCTCGCCCTGTCGACTTCGCCGCCAGCGACCCCGATACCCGGATCCACACACGCTGTTTCTGGCTCGATGCGCTTTGCAGCAGAGCTTTTGCAGCTTCGCCACGGTGAACAGGCTGCGCGACGGCGGGTGTGGGGCGCCTGTTGGGGTGTCCTTGCGGTGTCGCGGTCGCGGATCTCGTCGGACCTGCACCCGTCCCTTGAACGGCCTCGACATCGCCGGTCAGCGTGCACGAATGGGGCACCTGCGGACATCCAGCCGAGCGGAGAGAGACACGGTGCACGTTCGCCGGGCGGATCTGCATAGCGGATCCAGCGAACGGGCGTGTCCCTCGATTACCGCCCACGCCCTCTGAACGAGCAACCCGTGGTGGCCCCTTCGCTCCTTGGATGCCCAATCGCTGCACGATCGGTCGGTCCGTTACCGGCCCTCGCCTTCAGCGCCGCCCAGATCAACTCCGCGAGATATGCCCGGCGCAGCAGCGTTACCGGCCGCAGCATGTGCGCCACCGCGCACGCCCGGCACCTTGTGCACGCAGGCGCACCCGGGCGACAACACACAGGAGCGGCACATCATGATCCGCCCGCGCACGGAAGGCAAAGCATTTCTCTGCCCAACAGGCGGGATATGGCACACACGGGAGCGACGTCTTCCGGGACTATCAGTGCCCATCCCACTACGCAGCGTGCCCATGAACTCAACTCCACGAAGAACTTCAGCAAGGCGCAGTGCGCTCACCGTTCTTCGTCACAGTGACGGTTCCGACTGCCAAAATCCACCGTGAAACGCGCGAAAGCAGCCTAGGTCGGGTCGAAGCCGCACACTCCGAGCCACGCTAAATGCCATGAAACCCGTCTCGCCGTTGCCCGCCCGCTTCAGAACTCAATTTCAAAGGCGGAACCGGACCGATCAGGCCAACACGGTGAGGACGCCGGGCCAGACAGTCGAGCCGACTGGGCTGCATCGGAGTCTGCAAACCGGGACCGACCGGCCAACGTTGGACCTGCTGGCAGATCGCAACTTCTCGCCGATTCGATAACCACAAGACAAACTTTCATCTTGCGAAAACCGTATTGACCGTCGGGCAGCGTTCTCCGACAATGGCCAAAACCATCTTGGAAGTGGCCCAAGAGGACCTGCTCCCGATCGAACTCTCCGAAGGTGAAGCGTGCAGATGACCCGACAGCCTGGTCACCGACCACATAGCGGGCCTTCTAGGTTTAGAGAACCTCCCGATTCGGTCGCTCAGTAGATCGCCTAAGCAGTGGGGTTTAAGTTCCACAACTTCTTCGCCTAAGTCAACTATCTCCTCAAGGGGGCCGTACATTGAACCACGTCACAGCCATACATCGAAACCAAACAAGCATTCAGGCCAAGGTTAGCGACTACATCCGTAAACACGAGGCACGGTATATCGGTATCGTCCGGGATCTGCTGAGGGTTCCCGGGATCTCGACGACGGGCGAAGGAATGGCGGAGAGCGCCGAGGCGTGCCTTGCACACCTTAA
>NZ_JBHZCS010000092.1:0-35322 GCF_042755705.1 Nocardia sp. NPDC059154 | reverse complement strand
GCCGCGGCCTGGCCGCCGCGCTGTCCTACGGCGCGGCCGGCGTCGCCATGGGCACCCGCTTCCTGCTCACCCAGGACTCGAGCGTCCCGGACTCGGTCAAGCAGGAGTACCTCAAGCGCGGACTGCAGGACACCGTCGTCTCCAAGAAGGTCGACGGCATGCCGCACCGCGTGCTGAACACCGAACTGGTGGACAAGCTGGAGCACTCCAGCGGCCTGCGCGGACTCACCGCCGCCGTCTCGAACGCCGTCAAGTTCAAGAGCATGACCGGCATGAAGTGGTCGACCATGATCAAGGACGGCATCGGCATGCGGAAGCAGAAGGGCCTCACCTGGTCCCAGGTCATCATGGCCGCCAACACCCCGATGCTGCTGAAAGCCGGTCTGGTGGAGGGCAACACCCACGCGGGCGTGCTCGCCTCCGGCCAGGCCGCGGGCATCATCGACGACCTGCCCACGGTGCAGGACCTCATCGACCGCATCATCACCGAGGCCATCGAGCGCATCGACAGCCTCAACACCTACCGCGTCAGCACCACCGCCTGACGCGTCCCCGAACGTGCGCGGCCACCACAGCCCGACCGCGCACCCGGATCCGGCCAACCCTCGGATCCTTGCGCGCGCCCATCCGGCGCGCGCCGAGCCGTCCCCGGAACCTCTCGCCCGGGGGCGGCTTCGCGCGTTTATCGACCCATCACGCAACGTCGGGGCGCCTTGGTGCGGATCCGTGTCGGGCCGGCCGGGGCACCTGCGAGTTAGCTGCCTTTTGCCTGATTTGTCAGCTTTAGTGCGAGGTTTCAGACCTCACGGTCGTCCTGCTTCGACGGTGAGATTCGGCCCGAAGAACCTGGCCCGGGCCAATTGGCCTGGGCCGCTGGTGATATTGGGTACATGGGGTGTCCCGCAGGCGTACGGTTTGTGAGCCCCCCTAATGCAATCGGGGACTTGCGCGGATTGCCGTCGTGACCGGTACGATGGCCGCGTTCCGCAACGGTCCGGCAATCGGGGCGACAGTGTGAGCTCGAGACCTGTCCCGAACTGCCTCGTGCGGATCGGGATTCCGTACCCCTGGTGCGGAGGAAGCCAAGCGCGCGGTATCTGATGAGGGGATGGCTGTCGCATGATCGTCGATCGTGCAATGCGCCTGGTGGCAGTGATCGCTGCTGTCACCGGTTCGGCGCTGCTCGCGCCCGCGGTTGCCGATGCGCATCCGGGGGGCATCCCGCTCGATCCCGTACCCGCGGGCCAGGATCCGACCCTGTCCGCGCCCGGCGGTTCGCAATCGCAGGCGCCCGCTGTCACGCAACCTCAGGCAATCGATGCCACTCGTCCGCAGCCCGTCACCCCGGTGGCCGGGCCGCAGGATCTGCTGTCCATGCTGCTCGCGCTCGGAACCGGCTCGGCCGGTGCCGGTTCCGCCGGCGTCGGCTCGGCCGCGGTCGGTTCGGCCGGACTGGGCACCGTGCTGGGCGGAACCGGCTCCGCGGCCCTGGGGACCGGGTCTGCCGTAACCGGTTCCGCCGGTGCGGGATTGGGTTCGGCCGTCGCCGGTACCGGTTCGGCCGCGCTCGGAACTGGTTCCGCCGCAGTCGGTTCCGCCGGTCTCGGGACCGCGGGTGTGCTCGGCCTGGGTTCGGCGGGCGTCGGCTCCGCGGGCGTGGGGACCGGCTCCGCGCTACTGGGCCTGCTGCTCGGCACGGGTTCGGCCGCAACAGGTTCGGCTGCGGTGGGCTCGGCCGCAACGGGTTCGGCCGGGCTGGCCGCGCTGTGCACCGGTTCGGCCGCGGTCGGTTCCGCCGGAATCGGTTCCGCCGGTGTTGGTTCCGCGGTCGGTGCGCTCACCGGCCTGGGCTCGGCCGGCTCCGGTGTCGGTTCGGCGGGGCTCGGTTCCGCCGCGGTCTGCGCTTCGCCACTGCTGCTGTTGCTGATCCCGCCGCCCGCCGCACCCTCGGTGCCGTCGGTGCCGCTGGAGATTCCGCAGCCCCCGGCGGTGCCGCAGTTGCCCGCCGTCGTAGCCCCGGCGGCCGCGCTGCCCGAGCCGGAGGTCGTACCTGCCGCGCCACCGCCTCCGCCGCTCCGCGCGCCGGTGCCCGCTCCCGTTCTGGCCCAGCCGAATCCGGATGTGAAGCCGACCTCGAACAACACCCCGCTGCCGCCGTGGAAGCCACTGTCGGTGATCGGCGGGCTGATCGCCATGGCGCTGGTGGGCACCGGCTCGGGCGCGGTGAGCTTCCAGAGCGCGTCCGCGGCCCAGGCGCGCGTCGATGCCGCGCGCGCTGCCTTTTTCGGACCGAGGGTATGAGGGGACCGCGATGACCGGGAGCAAGGCTCATAGCATCGGGTCCTACCGCCGGGTGGCCGCCGCGGTGGACGCGGTGTGCGCGGTGGCCGCCGATTTCGACGCCACCGACCTGGACGAGGTGGTGCTCGCCATCTCGGCGGAGCGGCGGCGGATCATCGAGATCGCCAGTGCCCAACTGGGTCCGGGCGTGTGCGGCCAGCGCCGCAGCTATCCGGACCGGGATGTGATCGTGCTGGCGCAGTCGCTACCCAGTCGTGAGCACACCCTGGCGCACGAGCTGGGGCACATCGTCTTCGACCATCCGGGCGAGGCGGCGACCGAGGTGGTGCTGGAGGCCAGCGACGATCTCATCGCCTACATGCTCAGCCAGCGCGCGCATCAGAAGGCCATCGATCTCGGCGACGACGAGCAATGCGAGTGGGAGGCGGAGACTTTCGCGAGCATGCTCATGACCCGCCTGCGCGTGTTCAACAGCCGGGGCGCGGGCGTCTCGGTCCTTCGATTCGATGAGGCGTTGGGATGACCGAGTCAGGGGATGCGGCATGACCTTCTGGGTGACGGCCATGCTGGTGTGGATGGCCTCGGGTGCACGCGTCGGGCGCGTGCTGGTGAAACCGGCGACCACCGCGCGGGTCGCGATCGTGATCGCGGTGGCCGCGGTGGCGCTGGCGGTGACCGTCGGCGTGCCGGAAATCGCTCTGGCCGTTGACCATTTGGCACCGGGTGGCGTGCACGGCCAGTGGCTGGGCGACCGGGTGGTCACCGCGGCGTGGATCATGTTCGCCACCGCCACCTGGGTGGTGGCGGCCGCGGCGTGGCCGGTGGTGTCGCGACGAAATCTGCGTCAGATCGGCATGATGATCTATGCTGGCGGCGCGATCGCCATGATTCTCACGCTGCTCTGGTCGCTGACCTTCGGCTGGGTGATCGTGCTGCTGGAGTGCGTGTTCATCGTGATTACCGGTGTGCGCAACCTGGATTGGACCACGCTGGGCCGCGGTATCGCGCTCTACACCACCGGTACCGCGGTGGTCGGTGTGCTGGCGGCGATGTCGATTCGCCGCGAGGCGCGCGACGAGCCGATGCCGAAGCCCGGCGACGAGGGCTGGTTCTGGCCGATGTGGCAGATCGCGGCCATGCTCATCGCCATCGGCGCGGTGTGGATCGTGATCGAGCTGTGGTGGCGAGCCCGGGTGCTGCTCAAGCAGATTCACACCCTGCACCGGGTGCTGATCGCGCGCTTCCCGGAGGTGGTGGCGCACGAGCAGAACGGATCGGGCACTCAGCTCAAGGCTTCCGATCAGGTCGCGCAGATCATGGACGCGCTCTATCTGCAGTCCGGTGGCGGGGTGGAGCTGGCCGCGGCGGGGGCGCCGCCGGTCTCGGTGGCCGAGCGCGCGCAGCGGGTGGCCGCGTGGTCGCGTAATCCGTTCGGCGAGGTGGTGATCGACGGTCGCTGGATCTCGCCGCCGGCGGGGGTCAGTCCGCGTGGCTGGGTGCAGGCCATCGCCCGCGCCTACGACGCGACGGCGGCCGCGTCGCCGAGCACGATTCAGGGCTCCGCGCAACGGTAGTCATTACTTTTCCATTACTATTCGGCGGATCCGCGTATTACCACCCCTCAGCGGCTCCGAACTTGATCACGCGGAGATCACCGACTCAATTGCGATCTTGTCGCAAATGCGCAAGTCCCGTACCGCGCGCGATTGCCAAGGGCGTGGCATTCCGGCGGGCCCTGCACGATGAGACTTCGTATCCGAGGTTTCGTCTCATCGAACCCGTCGTGCGCAGTACGGGACTTTGCTTGTCAGTAGATGTTGTCACTCTTGCTTGTCGCGGATGATGCATTGGGGCCGAAACATCCACAGTGCACAAAACGACATAGTGCACAAAACAACTCATTGGACCGACCGGACTCGCCCAGTCGGCGTTATGCCAGGTTTGTGCATACTGCACCAGTGCAGGGGTCTACGCCACATGGCCTCAGCACGCTGAGACCGGTGCAACATCCTGCACTCGAACCGAATGGTCCGGCGGGTCACCGGCACTGCCCTGCAAGCAGTGCCGGTGACCCGTTCATGTCGAGTCCGGAGCAAGCCCTGTAACAAACCAACACAGTGCGGCCTCCGAGCTAGCCGCACTGTGTTGCTCTGTGGCAGTGCCTATTCCGTGCCGTCCGGAGGAATTTCGGGCAGTCCTTCGCTTGCCCGCAACTTCTCCGCCATAGAGGTGAGGAGGTTCTGAGATTCTTCGGACAGGTCGAACGCCCTACTCGACAGACGACGGAGTCCATAGCCCTGCAGCTGGGACAGCAGCTCGAGATCGTGATCGATCTTCGCCGCGTAGATGTCGTTGAAGAAGTAGTCCGGCTTGACCTTGAAGAACTTTGCCAACGCTGCCACCGTCTCATCCGACGGGTTCGTGCGCTGTCCCGACCGCAACTGCGACAGATACGGTTTCGAGATCGGATGGCCGGATGCCGTCAAGGCTGCCGCCACCTCTGCGTTCGTGTGCGGCTTACGCCCCGGGGGATGCACGGTTTCGAACAGCTTGTTCAGCCGCGCCGCGAAATCAGCCATTGTGAGCCGCCCAATTCCCTTCGCTGTACTAACAGTCGTTATCTCGGATACGTATCATTGATATTAGCGGCTCAGTAACTGAAAACCTACGCCTGATTCGCGATTTCCTTGAAGCTTCTAGGCGGTCATCCGCTTCACCCGCTGTGGCTTGGGCGTTTGCGGGCTAACCCTACGGTTCTTGCTGAGCGCTTAAGAGCCCCGGTTCTGGCCCGTCGCGAGGCTCTTCCCGGACGGGCCGCGGGTAGCCATAAGATAGCTGACGTCTCATCTTCCTGCCTGTGCCGCTGATCATGTGGCGTACGCCACGTTTTGCGGCCAGCAGGATGAACGTTCAACCTGGCCGAAAATCATTGAGGGACTAGATCCGTTCGATGATCGTGCCCGTCGCGAGGGCGCCGCCGCAGCACATCAGGACCATGGCGGTGGTCTTGTCCGAGCGCTCCAGCTCGTGCAAAGCCGTTGTGATCAAGCGGGATCCGGTGCTGCCGACCGGGTGGCCGAGCGCGATGGCGCCGCCATTGACGTTGACGCGATCGAAATCCGGCTTGTGCACGGAGGCCCACGACAGCACCACGGACGCGAAAGCCTCGTTGATCTCGAACAAGTCGATGTCGGAGATGCTCATGCCGCTGCGCTCGAGCAGTCGCTCGCACGCCTGCACCGGACCATCCAGGTGGAATTCGGGCTCGCCACCCACCAGGCACTGCGCCACGATGCGGGCGCGCGGGCGCAATCCCTCACGCTGCGCGGCCTTTTCGTCCATGAGCAGCACCGCGGCCGCGCCGTCGGAGATCTGCGAGGAGGTACCGGCGGTGTGAATTCCGCCCTCCAGCACCGGCTTCAGCTTCGCCAGGCCCTCGCGGGTGGTCTCGCGCAGACCCTGGTCGCGGCTGATGTCGGCGAACTCGCCGGTGAGGTTGCCCTCCTTGTCGACCTGCGGCGCGTTCTGGATGGCCAGCACCTCGCGATCGAAGCGGCCCTCCGCCCACGCCTGCGCGGCCAGTCGCTGCGAGCGCTCACCCAGCTCCTCGACATCGTCGCGAGTGATGCCGCGCCGCTTGGCGATTCGCTCGGCGGCCTCGAACTGGTTGGGCATGTCGATGTTCCAGGACGCGGGACGGCGCGGGCCGGCGTGCGTTCCGACGTTGGCGCCCAACGGAACATGGCTCATGGACTCGATGCCGCAGGCCATGCCGACCTCGATGGCGCCGGTGGAGATGAGCCCGGCCACCAGGCCCGCGGCCTGCTGCGCCGAACCGCACTGGTTGTCGATGGTGACCGCACCGGTCTGCCACGGCAGCCCGGCGTGCAGCCAGGCGGTGCGGGTGACGTTGTTGCCCTGCTCGCCGACCTGCATGACGCAGCCGCCGACGACCTGTTCGACCAGCGCCGGATTCAGTTCCGCGCGCTCGAGCACGCCCTGCTGTGCCGCGCCCAGCAGCTCGGCGGCGTGCAGGCCGGCCAGCCAGCCATTGCGCTTGCCGATGGGCGTGCGGGCGGCCTCGACGATGACGGGAGTACCCATGTCTTTCCTTCCGGATTAGAACTGCAACGAGTTCACAACCAGTAACGTAAGCCTGTTCCGGACCAATACCTAGTCCCTTCTCTTGTTTTACCTCCTGTGCTTCAATAGCGGTAGAACGTGTTTCAGTTGGTCAAAGGAGACTGCTGGTGGTCGACACTGCAGCCCGGCCCGATGTGCCGGATGGATTCGATGTCACCGACCCGGAAATGTGGGCGCACCGGGTCCCGGTCGAAGAACTCGCCGAACTGCGCCGCAGCGCCCCCATCTGGTGGAACCCCAAGTCGCCGGAGGTCGGTGGCTTCACCGACGACGGCTTCTGGGTGCTCAGCAAGCACGCCGACGTCAAGACCGTCTCGCGGCGCGACGACGTGTTCTCCACCTATGAGAACACCGCCATCCCGCGGTTCCAGGACGACATCACGCGCGAGCAGATCGATCTGCAGCGCTTCGTCCTGCTGAACAAGGACGCCCCGGAGCACACCAAGCTTCGCAAGATCATCTCCAAGGGCTTCACCCCGCGCGTCATCAACGGCCTGCGGGCGGAGCTGACGGCCCGGGCCGAGGCCATCGTGAAGGCCGCCGCCGACTCCGGCACCGGTGACTTCGTGGAGCAGGTGGCCGCCGAGCTGCCGCTGCAGGCCATCGCCGAACTGATCGGCGTGCCGCAGGAAGACCGCATGAAGCTGTTCAAGTGGTCCAACGACATGACCAGCTACGACGATCCGGACAGCGACGCCGACCCGGTGATCGCCTCCACCGAGATCCTCGGCTACTCGTACCAAATGGCCGAGGCCCGCCGGGCCTGCCCGGCCGACGACATCGTCACCCAGCTCATCAATGCCGACATGGACGGCGAGGCGCTGCTGCCGGAGGAATTCGGCTTCTTCGTCATGATGCTGGCCGTCGCGGGCAACGAGACCACCCGCAATGCCACCACGCACGGCATGATCGCGTTCATGGAGAACCCGGACCAGTGGGAGCTCTTCAAGAAGGAGCGGCCCAAGACCGCCGCCGACGAGATCATCCGCTGGGCCACTCCGGTCAGCTCGTTCCAGCGCACCGCGCTCGAGGACGTGGAAATCAGTGGCGTGCAGATCAAGAAGGGGCAGCGGGTGGTGCTGTCCTACCGCTCGGCCAACTTCGACGAGGAGGTGTTCGAGGATCCGTACACCTTCAATATCCTGCGGGATCCGAACCCGCACCTGTCCTTCGGCGGCACCGGCGCGCACTTCTGCATCGGCGCGAACCTGGCCCGGCTCGAGATCGAGATCATCTTCAATGCCATCGCCGATCACATGCCCGACATCTCCAAGCTCGGAGATCCGCGACGGCTGCAGTCCGGCTGGCTCAACGGCATCAAGGAATTCCAGGTCGACTACAAGACCTGCCCCGTGAAGCACTGAGCCGCAGATGATTTGATCCGCCCCGTTCCCCCTCTCACTCCTCGGGGCGGAGAAAAAGGAAGCGGGCGACTGGGATTCATCCAGTCGCCCGCTTCGTCTTTCGTATGCCGACCGAGGGTCTAGGCCTTCTTCATCGTCGACATGGCGCGCTCGGTCTCCCAAAAGGCGCGCAGGGCAAGAATTTTCCCGTCCTCGTCGACCTTGTAGGTGAAGACGCCTTCCGCGTCGACGATATGACCACTCATGGTGGTGCGGATGCGGCCCGTGTAGGCCACCTCACGACCGCAGGCGAAGGAGTCGTCGAAGAGGAACTCGATCGACTCGGTGGGGGCAATCGCCTTGTCCCAGAAGGCCGCGATGGCCTCCGCGCCGCGGTGCCCGACGCCCTCGGGATCGAAGAAGGACGGCCCGATGGGGTCCTCCACGATCCCGTCGGCGGCGAACAGCGCCACCCAGGCCTCCTTGTTCTTCGCCCGCACCGCGGCCTGCGACGCCGTGCCCGCTACCCGGGCCGGGTGTTCGGTCGTGGTGGTCACGGCTGCTCACTCCCGACGACCCACATCGAGAAGTACTGCGAGCCACCGCCGTACGCGTGGCCGTAGGCCTTGCGCGCGTTCTCCACCTGGTAGTCGCCGGCCCGGCCCATGACCTGCTTGGCGGCCTCGGCGAAGCGGATCATGCCGGAGGCGCCGATCGGGTTGGAGGAGAGCACGCCGCCGGACGGGTTGACCGGCAGCTTCCCGCCGATGGCGGTCTCCCCGGCGTCGGTGAGCTTCCAGCCCTCGCCCTCGGGCATGAAGCCCAGGTTCTCCAGCCACATGGGCTCGAACCACGAGAAGGGGACATAGATCTCGGCCGCGTCGATCTCCTCGAGCGGGTTGGTGATCCCGGCCTGCTTCCACAGCGCCTTGGCGGCTTCCTGACCGGCCTTGGGGTTGACCTGGTCGCGGCCGGCGTAGGCGAGCGGCTCGGTGCGCATGGCGGTGCCGTGCACCCAGGCCACCTTCTTGCCCTGTGCCTCCACGGCCTTGCCGGACGCCTCGTCACCGATCACGATGGCGCAGGCGCCGTCCGAGGACGGGCAGGTCTCGTCGAAACGAATGGGGTCCCACAGCATTTGGGAGGACATCACGGATTCCAGGGTGATGTCGGGCTGGTGCAGGTGCGCGAACGGATTACGCGCGCCGTTGCGGCGGTCCTTCACCGCGACCATGGCGCCCACGTGCAGCGGGGCATTGGAGCGGCGGATGTAGGCGCGCACGTGCGGGGCGAAGTAGCCGCCCGCGCCCGCGCCGACCGGCATGGTGAACGGCACCGGATTCGACAGCGCCCACATGGCGTTGGACTCCGACTGCTTCTCCCACGCGATGGCCAGCACCTTGCCGTACACGCCGGCCTGCACCTGGTTGGCCGCGACGATCGCCGTCGAGCCGCCCACCGAACCGGCGGTGTGCACCCGGAGCAGCGGTTTTCCGGTGGCGCCCAGGGCATCCGCGAGGAACAGCTCCGGCATCATGGAGCCCTCGAAGAAGTCGGGAGCCTTGCCGACCACCACGGCGTCGATATCGGCCATGGTCAGGCCGGAGTCGACCAGGGCGCGGTCGATGGCCTCGCGGACCATGCCCCCCATGGAAACATCCGACCGTTTGGTCACGTGATGGGTCTGTCCGGTGCCGAGCACCGCGGCGGGGAGTGTCATCGTGCCTCCAGGGTGGCAACCAGGTTCTGCTGCAGCGCGGGGCCCGAACTGGCGTGGGCCAGTGCGCGATTCGCGGTGCCGTTGATGATTTCGGTGGCGGCGAAGCCGATGCGCTCGAGGCCCGCGGCGAACATCGGATTGCCCGACAGCGGACCGCCGGACGGATTGATCCGGGTGGTGCCGTTCAGGCCGATGGCCTGCTTCAGGATCAGCTCCTCGTGGCTGAACTGCGCGTGCAGCTCGGCGATGTCGAAGCCGCTCGTGTCGCCGCCGGTGAGGGCGTCGGCCGCCTTCTTGGCCGAGGCCGAGACCGTCAGGTCGCGCGCACCCAGCACCGGGGTGTCGATGTAGTGGGCCATTCCGGTCAGCCAGGCCGGACGCTCGCACAGCTCGCGGGCGCGATCGCCCACGGCCAGCACGATGGCGGCCGCGCCGTCGGTGATGGGCGCGATGTCATGGGCGCGGAAGGGATCGGCGACCTTCGGTGCGGCCAGCAGCTTTTCGGCGTCGGAGCCGGTGCTGCGCGCGGCCACCGCGGCCATGTCCGCCTCGGTCCAGCGGCCCGCGTCCAGGCCCGCCCGGGCCTGCAGGCCGGCGATGGACACCGAGTCCGGCCACAGCGGCGCGACCAGGTACGGGTCGGTCTGCAGGGTGAGGATCTGGCGCAGGGTACCGGCCGAGGCCTTGCCGAAGCCGTACACCAGCGCCGTCTCGGCCTGTCCGGAGCGCAGTTTCACCCACGCCTCGTACAGCGCCCAGGCCGCGTCCATCTCCACGTGCGACTCGTTGATCGGCGGCACCGCGCCGATGGAGTCGATGGCCGAGATGAACGAGAAGGCGCGTCCGGCAAGGTAATCCGAGGAACCGGAGCACCAGAAGCCGATGTCGGAGACCCCGATGCCGAGCTTGGCGTAGAGCTCCTGGAAGCAGGGCGCCAGCATCTCGACGCCATTGGTGGTGCCGAAGGTCTCCGGCACGTGCGGCGCGTGCGCGAAGCCCACGACCGCGATGTCAGTTGCCTTGTGGTTCAAGGTGGTTCAGCGCCTCTCTACAGGTGGTGCGCGAAGCTGTCGTAGTCGGCGTCGGGTTCGCCGGTGGGCCGGAAGTGGTCGATATTGGCCATGGACAGGCCCCACTCCTCGCGCGGCTTCCACACCGCCTCCACTCGCATACCCATCCGGACCTCGCTCGCCTCGACGCCGAGCACCAGGTGCAGGAAGGGGATGTCGGCGCCGTCGAGCAGCACGTAGGCCGCCACGTACGGGGGCTCGAGGCGCTGGCCCATGAACGGCACGTTCACGATGCAGAAGGTGGTCACGATGCCCTTGTCGGACACCTCGACGTAGTCGTCGGTCGGCGAGCCGTCGCGCGGGTCGGCGCCGCGCGGCGGGAAGTACACCTTGCCGTCCATCCGGGCGCGGGCGCCGAGCAGGCGGCCCTCCATGAGCGCCTTCAGGAAGACGGCCTCCTGCGGGGCGGCGGTGTGCTTGATGGAGAAGTCGACCGGGGTCACGATGCCGGTCACCGGTTCGAGGTCGCTCGCGGAATCGACCGGGGCCGTGGAGGTCTCACCCGGTTCGAAGGCCGCGATGTCGTGGATGTCGCCGGTGCGCTCGGCGGCCCAGCGTGCCCGCACCCGCATCCCGGTGGCGATGTCGGCCGGGGAGGCCACATCCACCGCGTGCAGGATGGCGGTGTCCGCGCCGTCCAGCTTGATCAGCGCGTAGGCGAAGGGCCGGTCGAAGGGCTGGCCGGGCAGCGGCTCGGCCACCCACGACCAGGTCTGGACGGTGCCGACGTCGGACACGCCGACGAACTCCGACAGCGCCTCGCCGGTTGCCGGATCGAATTCCGCGGGCGGCACGATCACGCGCCCATCGGAACCCCGCACCCCGACGACCTTGCCGGATCGCAGTTCCGTGAGGAAGCGACCGATGATCGGACCGGTGGAGCGGGTGTAGTCGAATTGCATCCGCAGCGGTGCGGACAGTATTTCGGTGTTCCCCAGAGTCACGAGATCGAGTAGAACAGGTTCTAGTGACGGTGGCAAGAGTACGGGCTGCGGCCCTGACGACCAGCCCCGGATGTTCTAGGAAGGACATGGAAATGCGCTTTGGTCTGCAACTGGGATATTGGGGCGCGCAGCCGCCCGCCAATCACCGGGAACTGGTGCTGGCCGCGGAGGAGACCGGCTTCGACGCCATCTTCACCGCGGAGTCCTGGGGATCGGACGCCTTCACGCCCCTGGCGTGGTACGGCTCGGACACCAGCCGGGTCCGGCTGGGCACCTCCGTCGTGCAGATGTCGGCGCGCACCCCGACCGCCACCGCCATGGCCGCACTGACCCTCGACCACCTCAGCGGCGGCCGGCACATCCTCGGGCTCGGCGTCTCCGGTCCGCAGGTGGTGGAGGGCTGGTACGGGCAGCCGTTCGCCAAGCCGCTGGCCCGCACCCGCGAGTACGTCTCGATCGTGCGGCAGGTGCTGGCCCGCGAGGGCAAGGTGACCAGCGCGGGCCCGCACTACCCGCTGCCCTGCTCCGGGTCGGGCGCAACGGGATTCGGCAAGCCGCTCAAGCCCATCACCCACCCGCTGCGCGCGGACCTGCCGATCTGGCTCGGCGCGGAGGGCCCCAAGAACGTGGCGCTGACCGCGGAGATCGCGGACGGCTGGCTGGCCATCTACTACACGCCGCGGCTGGCCGACATGTACAACGAATGGCTCGACGAGGGCTTCTCGCGCCCGGGCGCGCGGCGCTCGCGCGAGGACTTCGAGATCGCCGCCACCGCACAGGTGATCCTGACCGATGACCCCAGGGCCGAACTCGATCGGCTGCGCCCGTTCATGGCGCTCTACATCGGCGGCATGGGCGCCGAGGAACTCAACTTCCACGCCGAGGTGTACCGGCGCATGGGCTATGGCGAGCAGGTGGACGAGATCACCCGGCTGTTCCGCACCGGCCGCAAGGAGGAGGCCGCGGCGGTCGTGCCCGACGAGCTGATCCTCGACACCACCATCATCGGCAACGAAGCGCAGGTGCGTGAGCAGCTGAAGGTGTGGGAGCAGGCCGGCGTCACCATGATGCTCGTGGGTGTCCGCGACGTGGCGCAGTTCGAGGCGCTGCGTCCGCTGATCGAGTCGCAGGGGCACTGATTCGGTCGCAGGGGGCACTGAGTCGGTCGCAGGGGGCACTGAGTCGGTCGTAGAACTAGTTCCAGAAATCCGGCCCCGAAGAGGCGCTTCGCGGCCGGTTGGAAAGGGCGCGCCCCGGTGAGTGGGTCGCGCCCTTTCGCATCTGTTCCAATTCAGCGTAAGTCGCCGTAGGGTGTGACAGGGGGCACATCCGGTCACTGGACCAAAGCCGAATCTGTGGCTTGTCACACACAAGAACACGTTCTATTTTGAAGCAGTGAGCTACAACATTGCGGACCTTGTCGAGCACACCATCGACCTCATGCCGGAACGTGTCGCGCTGGTTGACGACGCTCGTTCGGTGACCTACGCCGAGCTCGAGGACCGAGCCAACCGGCTGGCGCACTTCCTGCAGGATCAGGGTGTGCAGCCGGGTGACAAGGTCGGCGTGTACTCGCGCAACACCATTGAGGCCGTGGAGGCCATGGTGGCCATCTTCAAGGCGCGGGCAGTCATGATCAACGTGAACTACCGCTACGTCGAGAACGAGTTGCAGTACATCTTCGAGAACTCGGATATGGTCGCCGTCATTCACGAGCGGCGGTACAGCGACAAGGTGGCCAATGTGCTGCCGAACGTGCCGAGGATCAAGGCGGTCGTCACCGTCGAGGACGGCACCGACCTGCCGCTGCCCCCGACCGCGGTGGAATACGAAGCGGCGCTGGCCGGCTCGCGCGGCGAGCGCGATTTCGGCGAGCGCTCCTCCGACGACATCATGATGATCTACACCGGCGGCACCACCGGCATGCCCAAGGGCGTCATGTGGCGGCAGGAGGACTGGTGGCGCGTTCTCGGCGGTGGCATCAACTTCTACACCGGTGAATTCATCCAGGACGAGTGGGAGCAGTCCAAGGGCGGCGCGAGCGGCAACTCGCCGATGGTGCGCTACCCGATTCCGCCGCTGATCCACGGCGGCGCGTTCACCGCGACGCTGCACAGCCTTTTCGACGGCGGCAAGGCCGTCATGCTGCCGGAGTTCAGCGGACACGGTGTGTGGCAGGCGATTCAGCGGCACGGCGTCAACATGATCTTCATTACCGGCGATGCCATGGCCCGTCCGATGCTGGACGCGCTGGCCGAGGGCAATGCGGAAACCGGTGAGGCGTACCAGCATTCGAGCCTGTGGGTGCTGGCCAGCTCCGCGGCGCTGTTCTCGCCCGCACTGAAGGACCAGTTCATCGAGAACTTCCCGAACGCGCTGATCACCGACTCCATCGGCTCCTCGGAGACCGGCTTCGGCGGTCTGGCCGTGGCGGCCAAGGGCGCCACGCACACCGGTGGCCCGCGGGTGAAGATCGACGGCTCCACCAAGGTGATCGACGAGGAGGGCAACGAGGTCGCGCCCGGCTCCGGTCAGGTCGGCATGCTGGCGCGCACCGGCAACATCCCGCTCGGCTACTACAACGACCCGGTCAAGACCGCCGAAACCTTCAAGGTGTTCAACGGCGTTCGCTACTCCATCCCCGGCGACTTCGCCCGCGTGGAGGAGGACGGCACCGTCACCATGCTGGGTCGCGGCTCGGTGTCGATCAACTCCGGTGGCGAGAAGATCTACCCCGAAGAGGTCGAGGGCGCGCTCAAGGCGCACCCGGAGATCTTCGACGCGCTCGTGGTCGGCGTGCCGGACGAGCGCTGGGGCCAGCGGGTGGTCGCGGTCGTGCAGTGCCGCGGCGGCGCCCGCCCGACGCTGGAGGAGCTGCGCCCGACCCTGGTCAAGGAGATCTCCTCCTACAAGATGCCGCGCAGCCTGTGGTTCGTGGACGAGATCAAGCGCTCGCCCGCGGGCAAGCCGGACTACAAGTGGGCCAAGGCGCAGACCGAGGCCCGCGAGGCCGACCACCACGCCCAGGCCTCGAACACCAAGTAACGCGGCTCAGCTCGTGGTGTGTGCCGGTACCCGTCTGCGATCGCAGACGGGTACCAGCCTTTTCGCGGGTGTTTCTTGTCGGTGGGCTGTGCGACGCTGTCTGGCATGAGCGAGAAGGCGGGCGGCACCGTTTCCGACGATGTACTGCGGTCTTTCGAGGGGCATCGGCGGGAGCTGTGCGCCTACGCGTATCGAATGCTCGGGTCCTCGTTCGAAGCCGAGGACGCGGTGCAGGAGACCTTCACGCGGGCGTGGAAGTCCTACGACTCCTTCGAGGGCCGGTCCAGTCTGCGGTCCTGGCTGTACAAGATCACCACCAATGTCTGTCTGGACATGCTGGACGGTCCGCAGCGCCGCGCCAGACCCATGGATCTCAATGGTCCCTCGACCCCCGATTCGCAGCTGCCCCCGCCGGAGCCGGATTACGTGTGGGTGGAACCGATTCCGAACGCCCTCGCCTTCGGCGCCGATCCGGCCGAGGCCGCCAGCGCGAAGGACACGCTGCGCCTGGCCTTCGTCGCGGCGGTGCAGCATCTGCCGGCCAGCCAGCGCGCCATCCTGATCATGCGCGAGGTGCTGCGCTTCTCGGCGGGCGAGACCGCCGACATGCTCAATGTCTCCCCGGCCTCGGTGAACAGCGCCCTGCAGCGGGCCCGCGCCACCATGTCGAAGGTGCAGGAGACGGCCACGGTGTCGGACCCCTTCGACGAGAGCAACGAGCAGCAGCGCAAACTCGTCGACGATTTCGTCAAAGCCTTCGAGGCCTACGACATGGACGCCCTCACCGACCTGCTGAAAGCCGATGTGGCCCTGTCCATGCCGCCGTTCTCGCTGTGGATCTCCGGTCCCGGGAACGTGGCCGCCTTCATGCTCGGCACCGGCCACGCGTGCCGCGACTCCCGCCTGGTCCCGCTGGCCGGCGCCAACGGGCTACCCGCCTTCGGCCACTACAAGCCGAGTGACGAGCCCGGCCGCTGGATCCCGTGGTCCATCACCACTCTCGAACTCGACGGTGACCGCATCTCGGGTCTCACGTTCTTCCTCGACACCGAGAAGCTCTTCCCGCTGTTCGGCCTGCCGATGGAGCTGGGCTCGAACTAGGGCGGGCTCGTCACCGTCCGTCGCCGCGCTCCGGTGGTGTTCCGCGGGCCGGTCCCCCTCCGTCCACATCTCGGACGACGGTGACTCCGGCCCGCGGACCGGCTTGGCGCGCAACCTCCGTCGAAAGACGGAGGACATCGGTGGCCGTCGCTGATCGCCGTTGATCGGAGGCTCCGCACGAACTAGCCGGTTTCCCTACCCTCACGGTCGGCGCCACCACCGGTCAAGATCGGCGACTCACCCGTTTTGGGTGACACCCAGCGCATGCAGTCCATCCGGAACACTGATATCTCGCCGGTGCCCGGCGCGCGGGCCATGGCGGTGTGTTCGCTGAACCCGCTGGCCGAGAATCGAAATATGCTCTCCCACAGGTGCTCACGAGAGGTGCGTGATGACGGTAGAGCTGCACGCGGACGAGCTGTGGGCGGAGAATCTACGCCGCATGCTGGTGGGGGTGCGCCACGAGGCCGTCATGGCCATCGCCCGCCCCGTCCGCCCGGAGACCGAATACGGTTCCGAGGACACGGTTTTCCGGCAGCTGCACGCCGCCGGTAAGCAGGTCCGGCTGCTGCTGTCGGCCGCCTATGTGGGCGCGCGCGGACGGCAGTCGGTGCTGCGGCAGTTCGCGGTCGGCTCGCAGATCCGGGTCACCGACACCGACTTCTGCAATGTGCTGATCGTCGATCGCGAGCGGGCGGCGCTGTGGTCGGCCGCGCCCGGGCAACAACCGCGCGGCCTGCTGGTGGCCGAACCGGCGCTGCTGGGCGTGGTGCACCAATTCGCCGTCCGCACCTGGCATTCCGCGCGGCAGCTCCGCGATCACCTGGAGCTGGGGGAGCGCGGGCTGGACGCGGTGGCACTCGCGGTGGTCGAGCAGCTGCATGCCGGGGCGAAGGACGAGACGGCGGCGCGGGCGCTGGGGGTGTCGCTGCGCACCTACCGCCGCTATGTCGCGCAGCTGATGGCCCGTTTCGAGGTCAGCACCCGATTCCAGCTCGGGGTGCGGGTGCGTGACCTCGGGCTGTTGAGCTGACTGCACACCCGGTCAGCGGGGAGCACGCATCCCCTCGGCGTGCTCGGCCGCGTACCGCTTGGCGGCGGGATAGTTCGCCTTGCCGCTGGGCTGCCGCATGACCTGGTCGACCAGCCAATACCCCCGGGGCGCTTTGTATCCCGCGATCCTGGTGCGCAGGTGCGCGTCGAGCTCACCGAGCGCGAGCGCGGCTCCCGGCCGCGGCTGCACCACCGCTGCCACGGCCTGTCCGAAGCGGTCGTGCGGAATGCCGATCACCAGGGCGTCGAAGACCTCCGGATGGGATTTGAGGGCGGTCTCGACCTCCTCCGGGAACACCTTCTCGCCGCCGGTATTGATGCACTCCGAGCCGCGCCCGAGCAGGGTGACGGTGCCGTCGGCCTCGTAGCGCGCGTAATCGCCCGGCGCCACATAGCGTTTCCCGTCCACCTCGGCGAAGATCGACCGCGTCTTCTCGGGATCCTTGTAATACCCGAGCGGCACGTGCCCGGTCCGCGCCATCCGGCCTACCGCGCCCGGCCGGGGTTCGACCAGGTTGCCGTCGTCGTCGAGTAGCGCGGCCTGTGCGCCGAACTTCACCCGCGGGCCCTGCGTGTGGTCGGAATCCTTGGTGACCACGGACAATCCGGTGCTGACACTCTCCGAGGAGCCGATCACGTCGGTGATGAACAGGTTCGGGAAGGTGTCGAGGTACTGCTGTTTGAGCGAGTGTGAGAACAGCGCGGCGTGGCTGCTGAACGCCCACAGGGACGAAACCTCATAGTGCCCTTCGTGATACGCCTCCAGCAGCGGTTTGGCCATGGCGTCACCGACCACGGTGAGCACATTGACACCGTGCCGCTCCACCACCCGCCAGACCTCGTGCGCATCGAACTGGGGCACGAAAACCACGGTGCCACCGGAGTTCAGGGCGATGAATGCCGCCCACTGCGCGGCGCCGTGGATGAGCGGCGAGAGCGGGGCCATGACGATTCCGGTCGGCGCGGACTTCGCGGCGGCGGCCAATTCCCATTCGTCCGAGACATATTCGCCGGTCACATGGTTGATGCCGCCGCCGAGCGTCCGCCAGACGTCCTCGTGCCGCCACATCACGCCCTTGGGCATGCCGGTGGTGCCGCCGGTGTAGAGGATGTACAGGTCCTCGCCGCTGCGCGCACCGAAATCGCGGTCCGGGGACTGCGCGGCCAGCGCCGCGTCGTAATCGGGTCCGATCGCGAGCACCTCGGTCACGGACGGCACCGCAGCCTGGACCTCGGCGACGATGGCACCGTACTGCGCCTCGTGGACAAGGGCCTTCAGATCCGCGTTCTCGACGATGTAGCGCACCTCGTCGGCCACATAGCGGTAGTTGACGCACACCGACACCGCCCGCAGTTTGTAGGTCGCGAGCATCGTTTCCAGCGCCTCGGCCGAATTGCGTGAGTACACGCCGACGTGATCGCCCGCGCCGATGCCGCGGGCGGCCAGGTGATGGGCGAGCCGGTTGGCCCGCTCGTCCAGTTCGCGATAGGTGAACTGCCGGTCGGCGCAGATCAGGGCGATCCGGTCCGGGACCGCGTCGACGGCGTGCTCGAACAGGTCTGCAACGTTGAAAGCCATGGGTTCACCCTGGTTCGCACCCGGGTGAACCGACACTTCATCGGATGGCAGGAAGCTGCCGATCGGCGGTCAGGCGGGATAGGCCATGTGGAAGGGCTCCCACTGGTGGCCGTCGAGGTCGAGGAAGGTGCGGCTGTACATGCCCACCTCGGCTTCCTGGGCGCGGCGGTCGGGGTTGAGTTCCTCGGTGCCGCCGGCCTGCAGGGCCGCTTCGACGAGGGTGTCGACTTCGTGGGGGCTGGACAGGGCCAGGGCGTAGACGCCGTTGACGGTGCCGCGGGTGTCGCCGAGGGGGCGGGTGCTGAAGGTGGTGAAGAAGTCGTGGGTCAGCAGCATGACGCAGATGTTGTCGTCGACCACGATGCAGGCGGCATTACCGTCGGTGAAGTCCTGGTTCACCTTCCAGCCCACGGCCTCGTAGAAGCGCTTGGACCGGTCCAGGTCGGCGACCGGCAGATTGATGAAGATCATCTTGCTCGGCATGGTGGTTCGACCTCTCTCATTCGATGTACTGATGGGGACGAAGCGGGTGCGGAAAACTCATCGGTCGTGGAAGAGTGATTGGGGGAGGTGCCCGATGACTCACAGCTACCTGGTCGCGCTCACCGGAAGCGGTGGAACGGTTCCGCCGGAGCTGGGTGTGGTGCGGCGTCTGGTGCGGCGTGGCCATCGGGTGACCGTGCTGGCGGAGGAATCCCTGACCGGCCCGGTGGCGGCCGCGGGC
Organism: Nocardia sp. NPDC059154; assembly: GCF_042755705.1. Taxonomy (NCBI): domain Bacteria; kingdom Bacillati; phylum Actinomycetota; class Actinomycetes; order Mycobacteriales; family Nocardiaceae; genus Nocardia; species Nocardia sp. NPDC059154. The sequence continues at coordinate 16,299 of NZ_JBHZCS010000092.1, read as the reverse complement.
GCGCGGCTGCGCCCGCGCGCGGGGGCCGGATTCGCCCGCGACACCGCCGACGAAATCGATGCCGAGCGACCCGATCTGGTGCTGGCTTCCTTCTTCGCCTTCGGGGCCATGGTCGCGGCGCAGGCCTGTGAGGTGCCCTTCTCGGTGCTCATTCCCGGCATCTACCCGCTGCCGGTGGAGGGTGGCCCGCCGCCGGGTTCCGGCTTCGGCAAGGCGCACGGGCCACTGGGCCGGTTGCGCGACCGGGTGGTGGGCTCGCTGGTGCAGCGGCGCTGGGACGAGGAACTGCTCCCGAGGCTCAATGTCCTGCGCGCGGATTTCGGGCTGGAGCGGCTGGCCCACTACCAGGATCAGGCGCAGCTGGCGCGCCGGCAGCTGGTGCTGTCCAGTGCGGCGTTCGACTTCCCGGGGCAGGGGCCCGACGGGGTGCGCTGGGTCGGTCCGATCCTCGACGAGCCGGATTGGGTCGAGGGCACGACGTGGACGCAGACCGACGGCGGCGGCCCGCTCGTCCTGGTCGCGCTGTCCACCACCTTTCAACGCCAAACCGATTGTCTGCAGCGCATTTCCGACGCCCTCGGCCAGCTCCCGGTGCGCGGCGTCATCACCACCGGACCCGCCGTCGACCCCGACGAGCTGCGCGCCCCGCCGAACGTGACGGTCCTGCGCGCCGCCGGGCACCGCGAAATCATGCGGCATGCCAGCCTGGTCGTCACCCATGGCGGCCACGGCACCCTGATGAAGTCCTTCGCCGCCGACCTCCCGGTCGTGGTCCTGCCGCACGGCCGTGACAATGCCGACAATGCCGCGCGCGTCCGCGCCCACCATGCCGGAATCACGTTGCCGCGCACCGCGACCCCGCAGCGCATCGCCCGCGCGATCCGCCACGTGCTGCGCACGCCGGCCCACTACCGGGCTGCGGCCGAACTGGGCCGCGCCATCCGCCACGACGCGCGCGGCGAGGCTCTGCTGTACGAACTGGAACCGTCGACGGATCATCACGACCCGGTGGGTGAGCGCATCTCCTCCGTCCGTGAATTCGAATCCTGATGTTTGGCCGGATTTCGCGTTCGACCGGCCGCATATGGCTGGCAGACCGAGTTTTCGCTGGTTAGCGTGGGCCGCATGGATTTCGTGGCCATTTTGCGCGAGAAGTTGAGCGAGCTCGGAGAGCTGATCACGCCGGGGGTCGATCTGGCCGCACCGGTTCCCAGCTGCGGGGATTGGACCTTCTACGACCTGGTCGACCATGTCGGCCAGGGCAATCTGTGGGTGGTCACCGGTATTCGGGAGGGCCGCGGCGACTACCAGGGCGAACCCGCTCCGAAGGATCCCGTCGAGCTGCGGGCCTGGTACGACGAGACCGTGCAGGCCCTGCTCGAGGCGGTGGCGGTCGCCCCGGAGACCCCGGCCTGGACCTTCACCAAGCTGCTGCCGCGCACTGTCGGGTTCTGGCAGCGCCGCCGTGCCCAGGAGACCCTCATGCACGTGTGGGACGGCAAGAACGCGCTCGGCATCGCGGAGGAATTCGATCCGGCGCAGGCCGCCGACGGCATCGCGGAGGTCTTCGAACTGTTCGCGCCGCGCATGATTCAGCGTGGGCTGGCGAACGAGCCCGAGGTGGCCATCCGGGTCCGCGCCACCGATACCGGTGAGAGCTGGACCTACGGCCCGGGCACCCCGGTCGCCGAAATCTCCTGCACCGCTTCGGATCTGCTGCTGGCGCTGTGGCAGCGCAAGCCCGCCAAGGATGCGGCGCTGGCCTGGCAGGGCAACTGGGCGGCGGGGGAGCGGGTGCTCGCCGGTCCGCTGGTGCCGTAAACCGTTCCCGGACAAAGAAAAACGGCGAGGTGGTGGCCGGTATGGGAGCCACCGCCTCGCCGTCGGCCGCAGTGCAGGGTTCGGCCGAGTCTCCGGGAGTTGGGTACCGAGTCTCCGAGAGTTGTTACTGCGCAGCGTCGCTCAGCAGCGACCCGAGTGCGCGCAGGTGGTCGGTGGCGCCGCCGAGGGCGAACTCGTGGTGCTTGGCGGCGGTGAAGTACTGGTTCACGATGTGGTCGCGGTCGATACCGACGCCACCGTGCACGTGTACCACGGTGTGGGCGACGCGGTGGCCCGCTTCGGCGGCCCAGAACTTGGCGGTGTGGACCTCGGCCGCGGCGGGCAGGCCCTCGGCGAGCCGCCAGGCCGCCTGCGTCACCGCGAGCCGGACACCCTGGACGTCGATGTAGGCGTCGGCCAGGCGCTGGGCGACGGCCTGGAAGCTGCCGATCTTGCGATTGAACTGCTCACGCTCGCGGGCGTAGTCGGCGACCAGTTCCAGGCCCTTCTCGACCACGCCGAGCTGGGTGGCGGCCAGGCCGAGCCAGGCGCGCTCCAGCAGCCAGGTCAGGATCTCGGCACCCTGGTCGACGGTGCCGACCAGTTCGGCGGGGGTGCCGGCGAATTCGACCTCGGCCTCGGGGGAGCGGTCGGTGACGATCTGGTCCTCGACGCGCACCGAGGCGTGCGACGGGTCGACCAGGAAGACGGCCGGGGAGCCGTCGACGCTGGCGGACACCAGGATTCGCGCCGCTTGGCGGGCGAAGGGCACCGTGGTCTTGAGACCGGTCAGCTGCCAGCCGTCGCCCGCCATCGCGGTGGTGACGGGGCTGGTGAGCTCCCAGTTGCGCTCCTCGCTCAGCGCGGCGGTGAGGATGACCTCGCCCCGCGCGGCCTGAGCGGCCAGCTCGCGCTGGGCCGTGGAGCCGAACTGCGCGAGCGCGCCGGCGCCGAGCACGATCGACCACAGGTACGGCACGGGCGCGACGGACTTGCCGATCTCGCGCAGAATAGCGGTCTGCTCCAGCACGCCGAAGTCGCTGCCGCCCACCGTCTCCGGCAGGGCCGCGGCCAGCACGCCGGTCTCGGCGAGCGAGCTCCACAGCGATTCGTCGAAGCGCACGGTCGGGTTGCCCGACGCGTCGGTGTTGCGGTCGAGCTCACGCAGCCGGTCGGCGGTGACCAGCTTGCCGGTGACCTCGGCGGTGAGGCGGGCCAGATCCTGCTGCGCCTCGGTGAGGGTGAAATCCATGATGGTTACCTTGGTTTCGCGCGATGTGAGCGTCAGGCCCGGAGGAGGCAGCTTGCGTAACCACGGAGGGCCCGCTCGCATCGCTATCGGACACAGCTAGCGCGCGGCGGCGGGCTGCTTGAGGGCGGTCATGGCGATGATGTCGCGCTGCACCTCGTTGGTGCCGCCGCCGAAGGTGAGGATCAGGCAGGCGCGGTGCATGCGCTCCAGGCGACCCCGCAGCTGCGAGCCCGCCGAGTCCTGGCGCAGGTAGGCCTGCGGGCCGAGGATCTCCATCAGCGTGCGGTAGGCCTCGGTGGCCAGTTCGGTGCCGTACACCTTGGTGGCGGAGGCGTCCCACGGGCGCGGGGCGGCGTCGCCGCCGGCGTCGGCGCGCGAGGCGATCTCCCAGTTGGTCAGCTTCAGGTACTCGACCTTGGCGTGGATGCGGGCCAGGCTGATCTGCACCCATTCCTGGTCGATGACCCGGGCGCCATTGGCGGTCTTGGTGTTGCGCGCCCACTCGGTCACCTGCGCGACGGCCAGGGCCAGCGGCGCGGACGAGGTCAGCGCGACGCGCTCGTGGTTGAGCTGGTTGGTGACCAGCGCCCAGCCGCCGTTCTCCGGGCCCACCATGTCGGAGTGCTTGACCCGCACGTCCTGGTAGTAGGTGGCGCTGGTGTCGGGCCCGGCCATGGTGTGCACCGGCGTCCAGGAGAAGCCCTCTGCCGTGGTCGGCATGATGAACATCGAGATGCCCTTGTGCTTCTTGGCGTTCGGGTCGGTGCGGGCGGCGAGCCACACGTAGTCGGCGTAGGCGATGAGGGAGGTCCACATCTTCTGGCCGTTGATGATCCAGTCGTCGCCGTCGCGGACCGCGGAGGTGCGTAGCGAGGCCAGGTCGGTGCCGGCGCCCGGCTCCGAGTAGCCGATGGCGAAGTGCAGCTGACCGGCGGCGATCTTGGGCAGGAAGAACTTCTTCTGCTCCTCGGTGCCGTAATGCATGATCGTCGGCGCCACCGAGTTGATGGTCAGGAACGGCACCGGGGCGCCGGCGATGGCGGCCTCGTCGGTGAAGATCAGCTGATCCATGGTGGAGCGGTCCTGGCCGCCGTACTCCTTGGGCCAGCCGAGGGCGAGCCAGCCGTCGCGGCCCATCTCCTCGACCACCTCGCGGTAGACATTGCCCTCGCCGTACTCTCCGGTCTGCGCCGAAAGCGCTTGCCGCCGTTCGGGAGTGATGAGGCGGGTGAAATAGTCACGCAGCTCGGCACGCAGCTGTTCCTGTTGCGGCGTGTAGGCGATACGCATAGCAGTACCTCTAGCCTTCGTTTCTCGGTTCAGCCGATCATCGCACGCAAGTGAAACATGTTCCAGTATTCGTTCCGGTTAGGGCTACTTTGCTGTTCTGACCACGGGTCCGCTTGTTAGGCTCGGGAAGAACCTGTGGTTAAGGAGAGAACTATGAAGGTGATCGTCGATTTCGATCAGTGCGAAGCCAACGGAATCTGTGTCGGAATCGCCCCTGACGTCTTCGATCTCGATGACGACGACAACCTGCACGTCAACGAGGCCGAGGTCACCGAGGCCAACCGTCGCGATATCGAGTCCGCCGTGGCCCAGTGCCCCAAGGCGGCATTGAAGCTGGTCTGAGCGGACGCTTGCCCGTCGGGTGGAACACGTTCTAGAGTCGGCCCGGTGAGCGATTCTGATGTAAGTCTTTCGGGCCGGGTTGCCATCGTCACCGGCGCGGGCGCCGGGCTGGGCCGGGCCGAAGCCCTCGAGCTGGCCCGGGCCGGCGCGTCGGTCATCGTCAACGACCTTGCCGAGAACGACGCGGTGAGCGCAACCCTCGCCGACATCCGGGCGCTGGGCGTCAAGGCGGAGTTCGTGGGCGGCAGTATCGCCGAGCGCGCGACGGCCGACGCATTGATCCGCACTGCCGAGGAGACCTTCGGCGGGCTGGACATCGTGGTGAACAATGCCGGGATCACCCGGGACAAGATGTTGTTCAACATGTCCGATGAGGATTTCGACGCGGTCGTCGCGGTCCACCTGCGCGGGCATTTCCTTCTGACCCGCAATGCGGCCGCCTTCTGGCGTGGCAAGTACAAGGAGACGGGTGCTCCCGTTTATGGGCGCATCATCAACACCTCCTCGGAGGCCGGTCTGCTCGGCCCGGCCGGGCAGGCGAATTACGGTGCGGCCAAGGCCGGCATCACCGCGCTGACGCTGTCGGCCGCGCGGGCGCTGGAGTCGGTCGGCGTGCGCGCCAATGCCATCGCGCCCCGAGCGCGGACGGCCATGACCGAGAAGGTCTTCTCCGCGGCTCCCGATCAGGGTCCGGACCCGCTCTCGCCCGATCACGTCGCGCGGCTGGTGGCCTACCTGGCCTCGCCAGCGGCCGAGGCGATCAGCGGTCAGCTGTTCGTCGTCTACGGCCCGATGGTGGCCCTGATGGCTGCTCCGGTGGTGGAGCAGCGCTTCGACGCCGAGGGCGAGTGGACCCGCGAGGGCCTGGCCGCGACCCTGGGCGGCTATTTCTCCGAACGCGGTTCGGACGCTACGTTTTCCGCCTCCTCGCTGAAGGATCTGGGCTGAGACTGGCCTCGGTGTCCCCGTCCGGGGGTCGTGGTTCCTGAAGACACGGCCCGGCCCCCGGCGGCTGCGGTTGATCACGAGATCGATCGTTGGTAAGAAAAGGGACAGCTATGTGTGTCGCCTCACAATGCGGCATACCTGTGGTGGTTAGGCTGACATGAACCTGTTCTCAAAACTGGACGCCAGTTCAGAAAGATGACCTGTTCAAAACCGTCGAAACCTTCCCGAACCGTATGAGAACGTGTTCTAATCTTTGAGCGGGACCGAGATCACATTCAGATCTCGGTTGCTATAGCTAGGCAGGGGCAGGAGGAATAGCGGGAATGAATGAAGTCCTTGCCGTACCGCTGCGGGCGGTCGGAGGGTTCTTCGAACTCGCCGGTGCGGTCGCTCGCGCCGCGGTACGGCCCCCGTTCCAGCGACGGGAATTCATCGATCAGTCCTGGTTCATAGCCCGGGTATCCATCTTCCCCACCCTGATGGTGGCAATTCCGTTCACCGTGCTGGTGAGCTTCACCCTCAACATCCTGCTGCGGGAGATCGGCGCGGCCGACCTCTCCGGCGCGGGCGCCGCCTTCGGCACCATCACTCAGATCGGCCCCATGGTCACGGTGCTCATCGTGGCCGGCGCGGGCGCGACCGCCATCTGCGCGGACCTGGGCGCGCGCACCATTCGCGAAGAGATCGACGCCATGAAGGTGCTCGGCATCGATCCGATTCAGCGCCTGGTGGTTCCGCGCGTGCTCGCCTCGATGTTCGTGGCCTTCCTGCTCAATGGGCTGGTGTCCACCATCGGCATCCTGGGCGGGTTCCTGTTCTCGGTCTACCTGCAGGGTGTGAACCCCGGCGCCTTCGTCAACGGCCTCACCCTGCTGACCCACCTGCCGGAGCTTGTCATCTCCGAGGTGAAGGCCATGCTGTTCGGACTCGTCGCCGGACTGGTCGCCTGTTATCTGGGCCTGAACGTGAAGGGCGGTCCCAAGAGCGTCGGCGACGCCGTCAACCAGACCGTCGTCTTCGCCTTCATGGCGCTGTTCGTCATCAACGTCGTGGTAACCGCCGTTGGCATCAAGTTCACGGCGCGGTGATCAGATGGCGTTCGTGATCCAGTCTCGTTTTCCCAAGGTGACCAGGCGTTTTCAGCGCTTCACCGAGGCCCTCGATTCGGTCGGCAAGCACGCGGTGTTCTATGCGCGGTCGATCGGCTCGGTGCCCAAGGCACTGGTGCACTACCGCACCGAGACCATCCGGCTGATCGCCGAGATCTCGATGGGCACAGGCGCTTTGGCCGTCATCGGCGGCACCGTCGTGATCGTCGGGTTCCTGACCCTGGCCGCCGGTGGCACCATCGCCGTGCAGGGTTACAGCTCGCTCGGCAATATCGGTGTCGAAGCCCTGACCGGCTTCTTCGCCGCGTTCATCAACGTTCGCATTGCGGCCCCGGTCATTTCGGGTATCGGCCTGGCGGCGACGCTGGGTGCCGGTACCACGGCACAATTGGGCGCCATGCGGGTCTCCGAAGAGATCGACGCCCTCGAGGTGATGGCCATCCGGCCGGTCCCCTTCCTGGTGGGCACCCGCATGCTGGCGGGCATCATCGCCATCATCCCGTTGTACTCACTGGCGGTCATCGCCTCGTTCGTCGCCTCGCGCTTCGCGACCGTGGTGATCTACGGCCAGTCGGCCGGTGTGTACGACCACTACTTCTCGACGTTCCTGATCCCCAGCGACATCCTCTGGTCCTTCGCGCAGGCGATCTTCATGGCCATGGCGGTCATGCTGATCCACACCTACTACGGCTATCACGCCGCAGGCGGACCGGTCGGTGTCGGCGTGGCGGTAGGTAATGCGGTGCGGGCCTCGCTGATCGCGGTCGTCATGGTGACGCTGCTGATGTCGCTGGCCATCTACGGCACCTCCGGCAATTTCCATCTCTCCGGGTAGGGGCGGGACGACACACATGGTCCAACAAGAGCGCGGAATGGCGAGCCCGATCGGCTCGCCGTTCGTCGAGAAACCGAAGCCGAAACGCTATCTCGAACAGGGGTGGGTCATTCGGCTGGCCGGCGTGGGCATGGTGCTCGGCCTGGCCGCTGCCGTCGCGGTCTGCCTGGTGATGTTCGCGGGCGGGTTCGAAGACAAGGTCAAGGTCACGGTCGCCGCGCCGCGGGCCGGCCTGGTCATGGACAAGGACGCCAAGGTCAAGATCCGCGGGGTCGAGATCGGGCGGGTCACCAACATCACCGACAGCGCCGACGGGGCGCGCATCGAACTGGCGATGGACCCGGACAAGCTGAAGATGGTGCCCGCCAACGCCACCGTGGACATCAACTCGACCACGGTGTTCGGGGCGAAGTACATCAACTTCATCGAACCGCAGCACCCCGACTCCGACTCGCTGAAGCCGGGCTCGGTGGTGCAGGCCGGCGCGGTGACGGTCGAATTCAACACGCTCTTCCAGCATTTGAACGATCTGCTGGCGAAGGTGCAGCCGGAGAAGCTCAATGCGACGCTGACCGCGCTGGGCACCGCGCTGCAGGGTCGTGGCGACAAGCTGGGCCAGCTCATGGTCGACAGCGATGAGTTCCTCAAGGACATCAACCCGAGCCTGCCCGACCTGCAGCGTGATCTGCAGACCTCGGTCGGCGTGACCAACCTCTACGCCGACACCGCGCCGGATCTGTTGCGCACCACCGGGAATATGACAGTCACCGGTGGCACCATCGTCGATCAGAAGGACAACTTCGACAAGGTGCTGCTGAACCTGGTCGGCCTGGCCAACGACACCGGCGGTGTGCTCTCGGACAACCAGAAGGCGCTGGTCGACACCCTCGGCGTGCTGCGCCCGACCACCGAACTGCTCAACGAGTACAACCCGGCCCTGTACTGCCTGGTCGTCGGCGCGGCCAATGCGCTGCCGGACGGCAACCGCATCTTCGGTGGCGACGGGCCGTGGGTCACCCTGAACGCCGGCTTCATGGGCGGCGGCACTCCCTACTCGTACCCGAAGGATCTGCCGAAGGTGAACGCCACCGGTGGCCCGCACTGCGAGAACATCCTCGACCGGGTGCCGGGCAGCCACTCCAACTACCTCGTCACCGACACCTCCGAGGGTGAGGTGTGGACGCCGTCGACGAGTACCCACCTGAACGGCCCCAGGGTGTTCCAGCTGCTGTTCTCGGACCTTCCGGGGGTGCCGAACCCATGAGGCTCAAATTGCATGCGAGCAGCGTGAAACTGGGAATCTTCACCCTGATCATGGTGCTGGTCCTGGCCGCGCTGGGCATCGTCTTCAGTCAGATGCGCTTCGCCCGTTCGACCGGCTACCACGCGATATTCACCAGTGCGGCCGGGATGCTGCCCGGATCGAAGGTGCGCATCGCGGGTGTGCCGGTGGGCTCGGTGAGCCGGGTCTATGTCGGCAAGGACCATCTGGCCCATGTCGACTTCGACATCGACAACCAGTACCGCGTGTACTCCGGCACCCAGGCGGCCGTCCGCTACGAAAACCTCGTCGGCGACCGCTATCTGGAGCTGATGGACGGTCCGGGCACGGCGCAGCCATTGCGTAAGGGCGCCACGATCGGCACCGACAAGACCAAGCCGGCGCTCGATCTGGATCTGCTGCTCGGCGGGTTCAAGCCGCTGCTGCGCGGCCTGAACCCGCAGCAGGTGAACGATCTGACCGGGGCGCTGCTGCAGGTGTTCCAGGGACAGGGCGGCACGCTGGTCTCGCTGTTGAACAGCGGCGGGTCGTTCAGCAAGACCCTGGCCGATCGGGATGCCTTGATCGGCAGCGTGATCGAGAACCTGAAGACGGTGCTCGGCACCATCGACCAGCGCAACGCGGACTTCGGGACCACCCTGAACGAATTGCAGCGCCTGGTCAGCGGTCTGGCGGCCGACAAGGATCCGATCGGCGACGCGCTGCCCCGATTGGCCGGGGCCACCGGAGATCTCACCGGTCTGCTGCAGCAGGTCCGCCCGGACCTGAAAGCGAACGTCGAACAGCTCGGCAAGCTGTCCCAGAACCTGGACGACCGCAAGAGCGACGTGCAGTACGTGCTGGACCTGCTGCCGGACACCTACAAGAAGCTGATCCGCATCGGCTCCTACGGCTCGTTCATGAACATGTACGTCTGCGGTACGGCCGTCATCGTCGACGGACCTGACGGCCAGCATCAGACGCGCCTCGTCGCGCCCGGCGGTCAGTCCACCGGAAGGTGCTCGGACAAATGAATCAACAGCGCTCACCCCTGATCGATATCGGGGTCACGGGCATCGTGCTGGCGGTGACGATCTGCCTCACCGCCCTGCAGTTCGACCGTTTGCCCTTCATCCGCTCGGGCGCGGAGTTCACTGCCTACTTCGCCGACGCCGGCGGGCTGCTGCCCGGCGACCAGGTGCAGGTGGCCGGCGTGAAGTCCGGCCGGGTCGAGAATGTCGCGCTGGACGGCGCCAAGGTCAAGGTGCGGTTCACCCTCGACGAGGCGATCGTGCTGGGCACCAAGACCACCGCGGCCATCAAGACCAATACGGTGCTGGGCCGCAAGTCGCTCGAGGTGGTGCCGACCGGTGACGGCGCGCTGCGTCAGGATCAGCCGATCCCGTTGGAGCGCACCACGTCTCCGTACTCGCTCACCGACGCGCTCGGTGACCTGGCCACCACGGTGAAGGGCCTCGACACCGACCAGGTCAACAAGACCCTGGACACCCTGTCGGACGCGTTCACCGATACGCCGGGACCGCTGCGGTCGGCGCTCGACGGCGTCACCCAGCTCTCGCGCAGCCTGAACAACCGCGACAAGGCGCTGACCGAGCTGCTCTCCCACGCTCAGAACGTCACCAAGGTGCTGGGTGATCGTGCCGCGCAGATCAATTCGCTGCTGGTCGACGGCAACAGCCTGCTCGGTGAGCTGGATGCCCGACGCGCGGCGCTGAGTCAGCTGATCGTGTACATCAATGGTCTCGCACAGCAGCTCACCGGCTTCGTCAACGACAACGAGGCACAGCTGAAACCGACGCTGGACAAGCTGAATTCGGTGCTGAAGCTGCTGCAGGACAACAGGGACAACCTCGGTAAGGCAGTCGACGAACTCGGGCCGTTCGAGGCCGCGCTCGGCGAGCAGGTCGGCAGCGGACCGTACTTCCAGGCGTACCTGTCCAATGGATCGAGCCCGGCCCTGCAGGTCCTGGTCGACGCCATGGTGTGGCCGCAGCATCTGCCCGACTCGCTCCAGAAGGAACTCACCGAAAACGGGGCCCTCACGACCTCGACCGTGCCGAAGGAGCCGGAGCGTTGAACGCAATTCGCAAGCTGCCCCGGTGGACCCGGATCGCGGCGGCGGCCCTGGTGGTCGCGCTGGCCGGGTGGCTGGTCTACGGGCTGGTCTCCGACATCGGTAAGAAGCACATTACGGCCTACTTCCCCTCGACCAACGGCCTGTACGCCGGTGACGAGATCCGCGTGCTCGGTGTGAAGGTCGGCAAGATCGACTCCATCGATCCGGGCAAGGACCGGGTGACGGTGAAGATGACCGTCGACCGCGGTATCGATCTGCCCGCCGACGCCAAGGCCGTGATCATTTCGCCGTCGCTGGTGTCCGCGCGCTTCATCCAGCTCGCGCCCGCCTACACCGGCGGACAGAAGATGGCCGACGGCGCGTCGATTCCGGTGGAGCACACCGCCGTTCCGGTGGAATGGGATGACATCAAGGCCGAACTGACCAAGCTGTCCACCGCGCTCGGCCCGATCGGCGAGGACAAGCAGGGCTCCTTCGGCCGGGTCATCAATACCGCCGCCGACAACCTCGGCAATGGCAATGCCCAGGCCTTCCGCGACACCCTGAAAGAGCTGTCCAGCACGCTGAATACGCTCTCCGACGGCCGCACCGACCTGTTCGGCACCATTCGCAATCTGCAGCAGTTCGTCGATGTGCTCTCCAAGTCCAATGATCAGATCGTGCAGTTCGGCGGCCGGCTGGCCTCCGTCTCCTCGGTGCTCGCCGGGGTCTCCACCGATCTGGGTTCGGGGTTGGACAATCTCGATTCCGCTGTCGCCGACGTGAAGCGGTTCCTGGACGAGCGCGGCGGGGCACTGACCGAGAGCGTGCAGCGGCTGGCCGATGCCACCCAGGTGCTCGCGGACAAGAGGCCCGAACTGGAGCGGATCATGCACTCCGCCCCGACCGCGCTGGTGAACTTCTACCAGCTCTACAAACCGGCGCAGGGTACGCTCACCGGTTTCCTCGCCGCGCCGAACTTCGCCAACCCCTTCGCCTTCCTGTGTGGTGCTGTCGAAGCCAACGCGAACAACGACTCCCAGCACAGCGCCGATCTGTGCAAGCAGTATCTTGCGCCAGTCGTTCAGTCGCTGATGATGAACTACCCACCGCTACTGGTGAATCCGGTGACCCAGCAGAACGCCTTCCCGAACCAGCTCACCTACAGCACGCCCGATCTGGCCGGCCAGGTGCCCGCGCCCGACGCCGCACCGGTGGCTTCGCCCAAGTCCCTGACCGATCTGCTCGTTCCTGGAGGTGGACGATGATGAGCCGCCAACGGATTCGCCTCGCTGGCGCGGCGATCAGCCTGGTCGCGGTGCTCGGGGTGAGCGGCTGCGAATGGGACGGGCTGAACTCGGTGCCCATGCCCGGTGCGGTCGGCACCGGGGAGGGCTCCTGGCAGGTCGATATACAGATGCCGAATGTGACGACCCTGACCCGTAATTCGCCGGTCATGGTGAACGACGTGCCCGTGGGCACGGTCACCGGCATCAAGGTCGAGAACTGGCACGCGCTGGTCACCGTTTCCCTGGAGAAGGGAATCGCTCTGCCCGCCAACGCCATCGCGCGCATCGGGCAGACAAGTCTGCTGGGCAGCAACCATGTGGAGCTGTCGGCGCCGACGAACGAGCCGGCGCAGGGCCGATTGAAGGCCGGGGACGTGATCCCCCTCGAGCGGGCCGGGGCCTACCCGACCACCGAGCAGACGCTGTCCTCGCTGTCGGTGGTGCTCAACGGCGGTGGCATCTCCCAGGTGGAGACCATCACCAAGGAGCTCGACGCGACCTTCAAGGGCCGCACCGACGCCATCCGCGACCTGCTGCCGCAGCTGAATCAGCTGACCACCACGCTGGACAAGCAGACCACCGACATCATTGCCGCCATGAGCGGGCTGGACCGGTTCGCCGGGGTGCTGGCGCAGCAGAAGGACGATGTCGCCGATGCCGTCACCAAGATCCACCCGGCCCTGACCGTGCTCGCCGACCGCCGCGAGAACATCACCAAAACCGTGACGGCACTGGGCGGTCTGAGCGATACCGTGCAGCAGATCATCGCCCAGGGCGGCGGCAACCTCAAGGCCGACCTGGCCAACCTCGAGCCGGCGCTGCAGTCGCTGGCCGCTACCGGCGGCAAGCTCGCCGACTCGCTGCAGTGGCTGCTGACCTTCCCGTTCCCGATCAAGAACATCGACAAGGTCATCAAGGGCGACTACATGAACCTGTTCATGACGGTCGATCTCACCGGTGCCCGACTGGATTCGAACTTCCTGACCGGTACCCCGTTGGGCGGGATGTTCGGTGGCGCCCAGGCGACCCTCGGCGAGGGCACCCATCCGGCTCCGCCGCAGGGCAAGGGCGATCCGCTGACCGATCCGCTGAAGCCGCCGGCCCAGGCCGCGACGCCGGCTCCGACGCCGAGTATCGCTGGCCTGCCGCCGATTCCGGGACTGCCGGCCATTCCGGGACTCACCGTGCCCGCGCAGCAAGGGGCTGACGGAAAGTGAAACTGACCAAGTTCGTCAAGGTTCAGCTGGCCATCTTCACGGTGCTGACCGTGATCGGCCTGTCCGTCATGGGCGGCAACTATGTGAAGCTGCCGGCCATGTTCGGCATCGGAAGATACGGCGTCACAGTGCAATTGGACGCCACCGGCGGCCTGTACCAGACCGCCAACGTGGCCTACCGCGGCACCAATGTCGGCAAGGTGGAGGAGGTCCGGCTCACCCCGGCCGGCGTGGACGCCAAGCTGTCCATCGACAGCGACTACAAGATCCCCGCCGATGTGCAGGCCTACGTGAAGAGCGTCTCGGCGGTCGGTGAGCAGTATGTCGATCTGGTCCCGCCGGATGCCCCCACGAGCGGCAATCTGCACGGCGGCTCGGTGATCCCGGTGGAGCGCACCAAGCTGCCGCAGGACGTCGGCGCCATGCTCGATCAGGCCGACCGGCTGCTGTCCACGGTCGCCGACACCAAGCTGCAAGAGGTCATCAACGACGCCTTCGTCGCCTTCAACGGCGCCGGGCCGGATCTGCAGCGGTTCATCGACTCCGCGTCCCTGCTGGTGCAGGAGGCCAAGAACAACACCGATCAGACCAAGGACCTGCTGGACAAGATCGGTCCGCTGCTGGACACCCAGAACCAGTCCGCGGACTCCATCCGCGGCTGGACCAAGGACCTCGCTACCGTTACCGACCAACTGCGCCAACATGACCCGTCGCTGCGTGCGGTGCTGCAGCAGACGCCGTCCACGGTGCAGAAGGTGAACAAGACCTTCCAGGATCTGAAGCCGACCCTGCCGATCATGCTCGCCAACCTGCTCAGCGTCGGACAGGTGGGGCTCAAGTATCACTCCGGGCTCGAGCAGATCCTGGTCGTGTACCCGCCGCTGCTGGCGTCGCTGCTGACCGCTATCCGCGGGCCCGTTCAGTACGGCGCAATGGTCGACTTCATGCTCGGCCTCAATGACCCGCCGGGATGTACCACCGGCTTCCTGCCGCCCAGCGAGCGGCGTTCGCCGGCCGATCTCAGCCAGATCGATACGCCCGACAACCTGTACTGCAAGGTGCCGCAGAACGCGAAGGAAGCCGTACGCGGCATCCGCAACACGCCCTGTATCGACGTGCCGGGCAAGCGGGCTCCGACTCCGGATCTGTGCCACGACCCGAACGGCTATGTGCCCGAAGGTGACAACCCGCCGTTCGGCGATCCCCAGCCGGTGGACAACAACGGTCAGCCGCTCGATAAGCTGCTCGGTAACCAGAAGGCACCATTCATCGGGCATTCCGACCCGAATACCGGCACCTTCGTCGGACCCGACGGTCACGTGTACCGTCAGGGGGACGTCAATGCAGATGGTTCAACCAAAGTCCCGTCGAGTTGGCAACAGCTGCTTCAGGAGCCACCGCGATGAGCGATAACCCAGCAAATCGAAACCGCACTCGGCGGCGTGTCGTCCGGCAGGCGGGCCCGCCCGTCGAGGACGAGCGCACCGGCATCGAGGTCCGGGAGGCGCCCCTCGGCGCGGTGAGCCCGGAAACAACTGCCGCTGAGCCGAGTGCGGTTGCCGATGCTGGGGCGTCGGCCGAGACCGCCGCGTCGAAGCCGGTGCAGACCGAGAAGTCGACGCCGGCGGAGGCTGCGGAGCCGAAGCCCGCGGAGACCGCGGAGTCGAAGCCCGCGAAGGCCGCTGACCCGATCGACGCCGAATCCGCCGACGCGGAGCCGGAAATCGTGGTCGGGTCCGGGGTTGCCGAAGACGAGCCCGTCGAGGATGCGACGGAATCCGAGGAGGGCGAGCCGGACTCGCGACTGCGCAGGATCTACGTCTCGCTCGGGCGGCTGGGTTCGGTGGCCGCGGTGGTGGCCCTGGTGTCCGCGCTCGTGCTGATCGGTTCGGGTGGCCTGTTCTTCTACCACCAGCACCGCGCCGACGCGCTGCGCGACCGGCGCGCCGAATACGTGCAGGTGGCCAAGCAGGCGTACCTGGACATGGTCACGGTCAAGAGCGACACCGCCGATCAGGACATCGACCGTCTGCTCTCCGTCGCCGGCGGCGGTCTGAAGGACGAGTACGCGACCAACAAGGACGAGTACAAGAAGCTGTTCGAGCAGTTGAAGGTGCAGTCCTCCGGCAAAGTCATCTCCGCGGCGATCGAACGCGATGACAAGGACTCGGCCATCGTCCTGTTGCTCGCGCAGCAGACGGTCTCCAATGTCGCCTCCAATGGGCCCATGCAGAAGGACTACCGCTTCCGGGTGACCGTCACCCGGAAGGGCGACTCCGTGACCGCCTCGTCGATGGAGTTGGTGCCGTGAAGCTCACCGTGCGTTCGATCGTCATTGCCGCCGCCGGCATCCTGCTCGTGGCCGCCGTCGTAGTCGGCTCGCTGGTCGGGGACCGATTCTGGTCCGAGCGGCAGGCCGAGCAGAACCGTTCCTCCGCAACCGCTTTCGCGGCGGACACAGTGGAGTCGCTGTTCACCTACAACTACGATTCCGCCGAGAAGGACCTGCCGGCCGTCGCCGACAAACTGACCAGCGACTACCGGGACTCCTACCTGAAGGTGATCCACGAGCAGGCCATTCCGGCGGCCAAGGAGAAGAAGCTCTCCGTCCAGACCACGGTTCAGGCGACCGGCGTGATCACGACCACCCGTGATCGCGCCACCGTCCTCGTCATCGCGGATCAGCGGTTCTCGAGCGCCGATACGCCGCAGGACACGCTCATGAGCGATCGGCTGCAGGTGGAGCTCACCAAGCAGAGCGGGCACTGGCTCATTTCGGACGTCAAGCCGATCTAGGTCACCGGCTCGAACCGAGCCGAGTCGATATCGGGCGCGCAGCCCCGGGCACTGCCCGGGGC
>NZ_JBHZCS010000091.1:24412-38008 GCF_042755705.1 Nocardia sp. NPDC059154 | reverse complement strand
CGACATTTGCCCCCCCGCCTTGCCGCCCTTGCCCCTGGCCGGCGTCGCATTCGATGCGGTGTGGCGTGCGAACCGGGATCAGCGGAAGTCCATCCAGTGGCCGTGGGGGGTCCACCCCATCAGGAACGGAATGTCGATCCGGCAGATCGGGCCCTTGGTGATGTCGTAGGTGTCGAAGATCTGGAATTCGCCACGACGGTCACCCCACCAGGAGACCGGGACGATGATGTAGCCGTCACCTTCCGGCGAATCCTTGTGCCGCGGGGCGAAGGTGGCCTCGAGGACAGCCGCGGGCTCCTTCGTGCGGATCTCGTAGACCTGCTCCTTCATGGTCTGCATGTTCGTCATCACCAGGCTGTTCATCGACATGCCCTGGCGCTTCACCACGCCACCGACCTGGCAGCCCCAGCTGTAGCCCTTGCCGTAGAACCGCTCGTCCACCTTGGGCAGCTCCGAGGGCCGGTCGGACAGCTGCTCGGACTTCGCGGCGCCGGTCTCGAGGTCGATCGTCCAGCGGCCGAGGCAGCTCTTGGCGATGGAGAAGAACAGCGCGATGTCGTCGCCGACCGCGAAGTCCTGCTCGAACGGGAACGGTGGCCGGTTGAAGATCGGGGCGTCGAGGGTGAGCTTTCCGTTCTCGACGTTGGCCGACATGGTGTGCATGACGTACTGCGGCGGCAGATCGGTGGTGATCCAGCGGACCTCGCCGTTGATGTCATGGCGCGGGATGAGCGCGATGACGATCGGCAGCTCGGTGTCCCAGCCCCAGATGCCGAGCTTTTTGTCGGTGATCTTCTTCTTGTCGACGGTGAAGGGCTGGAAGGGCATGACGATCCACTCGGGAGTCAGCCAGATGTCGTGGGCGACCGAGTTGTACGGCGCGTCGGTCAGGTCGCGGGAGTCGACCGTGCCGTCCGGATGCACGAAGTGCATCGTGACGTACGGCGCGGTGTCGCGGTAGTTCCAGCCGTACAGGACGCCGGTGTCGGGATCCCACTTCGGGTGGGCGGCGAAACACGTCGCACCGTAGGCCGCGGGTGCGTGCAGGCCGGCGGAGAGCTTCGGCGACCACGGCACGATGCCCTTGGTCTCCAGCGTGATCGGGTCGATCGCGATCGGCGGACCGCCCTGCTCGCTGGAGGCCACCATCTCACCGGCGAAGGGGAAGATATTGATGTTGGCGGTGCCCTGCGGAACGCCCTCGGTGAATCGATCCCGCTCGACGTCGCCGTAGGCCGAGTCGCGCCAGTCGCCGAACCCGTTGTCGGTCCAGGCGAACATGCCCTGCCCGTGCTGCTCCTCGAGCAGGTACTTCGGTGTGCGGACCCAGCGGTTGCGGAAGTCGGCGCGGCCCTCGCGGATCACCAGACCCTGCACCATGCCGTCCATGCTGAGCAGCGCATTGTTGCCCTGCTTGGTCGGCCGCTTCCAAGTGGGGCCGGTGCGGTAGAAGCCACCGGCGAGATCCTTCGGGATCTCGCCTTCGCTGACGATACATTCCTCCACGGTCGCTTCGAACCGCATCGGCTGGAAGGGACCGCGTAGCGCGTTGTCCTTGGGTACTGGATAACCCATCGATCCTCCTCGGGAAAGCATGCGCGTCGGTGCGCGTAACTTCAACGTAGCAAAATTGACGCGTTTAGTAAACGATCGTTTCCGTACGTGGTGGATGAACTGGGGTTTTGATCCCGAGCGTCTCGCCTGAGCGGGTGATGAATCGTTCTCGGTGGATGGTCGAGCAAGTCCGGTCCGCCCGTTGTATTTTTGAGACTGCAAGGCTAATATCTCTGCGAGGCCGTATCGGGCTCCGATCACGAAGGTGTGTCCTTGCTGTCGTGTGGTATCGGAGTCGCGGGTGGTAGACGGCCGGGCGCTCGTCGATGGAAGGAATCCCAACATGGCAATTTTCAGTTCGGCGGACCAGGTGTACCGCCACTTCGGCCCGTATCTGGAAGCATTGATGGTCGATCCGGTGATCGGCCCCAAGTTCGCCGCCGCGAAGACGTCGTTCCGGGTGAGCTACTCCGATCCGGATACGGTCTTCGTGCTCGACGCGACGCAGAATCCGGCTGTCGTCACGATGGGTGACGCCGCCCGTGAGCTGCCCGCCGAAGTGGAGCTGAGCATGTCGGCCGACGATGGGCACGGCTTCTGGCTCGGCAAGGTGAACATCCCGATGGCGGTCGCCCGCCGCAAGGTCAAGGTCGACGGGCCGGTCACGAAGTTGCTCGGCATGCTCCCTGCAATCGCTCCCGCATTCGGCGAGTACCGGGGCTACTGCGAGAAGCACCCCGTCGGCGTCGGCGCCTGACGGCAGTGACGGTTGACACATTCGGGCCGGCAGATTAGATTTTGAGACTGTCAAGCTAATAAGTCTTGCTGCCCGGATCCGGACAACAACATCAACGTAGAAGAGGTTGAGGGAAATGACGACTGCCCGGCCGGATCTGCGGATCCTCGAGGTGGACACGTATGCAAACGGTGATCCGACGACCTTCGGGCTCCCGCTGGACCAGTACGAGTACCTGCAGAATGAGGAGCCCTGCTATCTGCAGGAGTTCTCCGACCCGTTCCTGATCGACCGCGCCTGGGTACTCAGCCGGCACTCCGATATCTGGGAGATCGATCGCAACGTCGAACTCTACGCGACCGACCGTGGCTCGGTGAACATGTGGAAGGTCACGCCGATCGACCCGGTGTATGGCGGTATGCCCGCGATGCTTTCGATGTCCGGCGATGATCACCGGCGCAACCGTGGAGTCATGAACCGGGCCTTCACGCCGAACATGGTGAAGAAGCTCGAGGAGAAGTTCCGGGGCTACGCGGTCGAGATCGTCGACCGGGCGCTGGAGAAGGGCACCTTCAACTTCGTGCACGACATCGGCCACGCGATGCCGATGGAGGCGCTCGGAGATGTGCTCGGCGTGCCGGAGGCCGACCGGCCCAAGTTCTTCGCGTGGGTCGACACCTTCGCCGCACCGTTCGACACCCGGGTGACCCCGTCGTTCGACCACGTGCTCGCGGCCATCGGTGAACTGATGGTCTATTCGACGGAGCTGGCCGAGCTGCGCCGCAACGAGCCCGGCGACGACGTGATGACCAAGATCGTGCAGGCGCACGATGAGGGCAACATGTCCGAGGACGAGATCATCGGAAATGTGGCGCTGCTGGCCAGCGGCGCGGCCGAGAGCACCCGCACCGCGCTGAGCCACGGCATGCACGAGTTGATGCGCAACCCCGAGCAGATGGCTTTCCTGCGCGAGAACGCGCACGACATCCCGGCCACCGCGATTCAGGAGATGGTCCGTATCGCCTCGCCGTTCACGCACCTGGTGCGCACTGCGACAGCTGATCATGAGCTGCACGGCAAGCACATCAAGGAGGGCGACATCGTGCTCATGCTGTTCGCCGCGGGCAACTTCGACCCGCGCGCGTTCCACGAGCCCCGCGCCTTCGACCTGAGCCGCGACCCGAACCCGCACCTGAGCTTCGGACGCGGACCGCATCAGTGCCTCGGCAAGCACGTCGCTGCGCTGGAGATGAAGATCCTGCTCGAAGAACTTCTGCAGCGCACCAAGGACATCAAACCCGCTGGGGACATCAACTACATCCGCGATGCCTACTCGCGCGGCGTGTACGACCTGCCAGTAACCATCACACCCGCCTGACAGACTGTCGGCGGACGAAAAAGGTAAGCAGAGAATGAAAATTACCGTCGACCCTGCACTGTGCGCAGCGCACGGTGACTGCGTCATCGCCGCTCCCGACATCTTCGACCTCGGTGACGACGACGAAGTGGTGCGGATCCTGGACGACTCGCCCGGCGAGCAGTACCGGGCACAGGTTGAGGAAGCGGTTCGGCTCTGCCCGGTGGCGGCCCTGCGGGTCGAGGACTGAGCCGGTACGCCGAATCGCGAGCGTGGCTGCCGGCCCGGTCCGGCGCATACGGCGGAAGCCTTGCGCCGCAACGGCTTCGACGGTGAGGTCATCTTTATCCATGGCGACTGTGGGGCGGCGAAGCTCGCCGCCCCACGAACACAAGCGGTTGCGGTCGAGTCCGAGTCGCCGGTCGGAATCGGTTACCGCGCAGGCCGGCCGCAATACCGGCCTATCCGGGATCGATTGAGGAGAGCACGAAATGGCTACTGAGGTGAGCACCGACCAGGTTGGCACGAACGGGAGGGCGAGCACCGAATTCGAAGTGCGAAATCCTGCCGACGGATCGGTAGTCGGCAGACTCCCCGATATGACGCCCACCGAGGTGGCCGACCTCGCGGCTCGCCTGCGTTCCGCGCAGCCCGAATGGGAGGCCCTGGGCCCGAAGCGCCGGGCGCGGCATCTACTGGACTGGCTGGATTGGTTGATGGACAACGACCAGCGCATTCTCGGACTGGTGCAGCAGGAGTCGGGCAAGTCGTGGGGTGACGCCTCGATCGAGACGATGGTCGCCGTGGAGGTGATCAACTACTACGCCAAGCACGGCGCGCAGTTCCTCGCGGATCAGACTCGGCGCCCGCACGGTCCGGCCTCGCTGACCAAACGGCTCGAGGTGTTTCACCGGCCCTACCAGCTGGTCGGCGTCATCACGCCGTGGAATTACCCGTTGGGCATGCCGATGATGGACGTGCCGCCGGCCCTCATGTCCGGCGCGGCGGTACTGACCAAACCGTCGGAGGTCACCCCGCTCGCGTGGGCGGAAATGGTGCGCGGCTGGAACGAAGAGATCGGCGCGCCACCGGTTCTCGGCTGCGCGACCGGGCTGGGTTCAACCGGCGCCGCGGTGGTCGACGAGGTCGACATGATCCAATTCACGGGCTCGGTCAGGACTGGGCGGGCGATCGGAATCCGGGCCGCGGAACGGCTCATCCCGGCCAGCCTCGAGCTCGGCGGCAAGGATGCGATGATCGTGTTGTCCGACGCGGATCTCGATCGTGCGGTGAAGGGCGCCGTCTGGGGCGGTCTGTTCAACGCCGGACAGTCGTGTGTCGCTATCGAGCGCGTGTATGTCGAGGCGCCGGTGTACGACGAGTTCCTGGCCAAACTGACCACCGAGGTCGGCAAGTTGCGGCAGGGTTCGGATCCCCAGGGGGCCTTCGAGGCCGATCTCGGCGCAATGGCGACCGAGGCGCAGCTCGAGATCGTGGAACGGCACGTCGACGATGCACTCGCCAAGGGTGCCAAGGCACTCACCGGTGGAAAGCGAGCTGACGAGGGCTTGTTCTACCCGCCCACGATCCTGGTCGATGTCGACCACACGATGGAATGCATGACCGAAGAGACCTTCGGCCCGACACTGCCTGTGATGAAGGTGGCCGACGAAGAGGAAGCGATCCGGCTCGCCAACGACTCTCGCTATGGTCTGGCCGGCAGTGTGTGGACCGGCTCTCCGGAGCGTGGCCAGCGTGTCGGTCGCCGGCTCGATACCGGTGGCGTCTGTGTGAACAACGCGATGGTGCACGTATTCCAATTCCCGCTGCCGATGGGCGGGTGGAAGCAGTCGGGTCTCGGGCATCGGTTCGGTGGGCCGGACGCTGTGCTGAAATACTGCCGCACGCAGGCATTCGTCAGTGAGCGGGTCAAGACCAAGACCGAATTGCATTGGTATCCCTACACGACTGCCAAGGGTCGTTTGACCGATCGGATGATCCGTCTGCTCGGAATGCATGACTGGAAGCGCCGCCTCGGTAAGCGGCCGGGTCTGCGGTAACGACCCTCGCCCGACAGGCCACGCGAAAAGGATTGGGCTGCTTGTGAATACGTATCAACCCGGTCCGACGCTCCAGGCGATCTCCGACCACGCGGTGGCGGTGGTACTGATCGGCGGCTTCTCGATTATCGCGATGTTCGTGTTCTTCATCGAGGCCGCCCGGATGGGCCGCCGCGACAGCGTTTATCCGATGGCACTGTGGATGACCGCGCTGTGGTGGCCGCACGATGGCTCGTATCTGCTGCATTTCGACAAGTGGTTCCACGAGTACCACCACTGGTTCATGGAGCTGTTCTGGTTCGCGATCATCGTGACGTTCCTGTCGGAGTGCGTATTTGCGATTCAGACGGTCTGGTACGGGCGCGACGAGTTGTCGCCCGGACAGCCGATGTCGGTGCACGCGCTGCGAGTCGGCGGGGCGCTGGCTTGTGGGGTGATCAGTTGGGCGCTGCTCAAGGGAGCGTTTGCTGATGACCTGTATCTGATCTCTTTCATGGGAACGTTGCTGTGGGGTGGCCCATCGGGCAGTTCATTGCTCATGCGCCACCCCGACGGCGAAGGCCAGTCCGTACTCGAATGGGTCGCGTTCACTGTGATGGCGGTGATGTATTCGATTACGTCGATCTTCTTGTTCGGTGGTGGCTTCTTCCACTCCGTTTGGTATGTGCTGCTCTGCGTGGCCGCGATCGTGTGGAGCGCCGTCCATCTCGTGCAGGTCTGCCGAACCGAATCACCGTTCAGCTCCTGGCCGGGCCTCGACGACCGCTTCGGTCTTCGCCAGCGCGGCGCGCAGAGTCTTCCGAGGGCTACTCAGCGCGGTGCGCAGAGTCTTCCGAGGGCTACCGTGAATTAGCACTCCGGCCGGACTTCGCGAACAGGTGAGCGCGAGGTAAGGAGACACGTTGGCTCACATGACGTCGCTGATCGAGCGCCAGACCGAGCTGGCAAAGATATCTGAGGTGTTCGATGAGGCCGCATCGGGCCGCGGGCGGGTGGCCGTGCTCGAGGCGCCGAGCGGTGCAGGCAAAACTGCGCTGGTCCGCGAGGCGCGTGCCCGTGCGGTGGACTCGGGAATGCGGGTCTTGGATGCCACCGGCTCGGAACTCGAGGTGGAATACCCTTTCGGCATCGCGCTCAACCTTATCGAGAGCTGGTTGGCGCACGCACGCGCGGCGGACCGGGAACAGCTCACGATAGGGCAGGCGCGGCTCGCCGCTCCGTTGCTGACGGGGGTGGACTCCTCGCAGTTCACGCACGAAGGTGACGAGTTCGCGATCATACATGGCCTCTACTGGTGCATCGTGAATCTCTGCGAGATGGGGCCCGTCGCCATTTTGGTGGATGACGTGCACCTCGCCGACGACCCATCACTGCGTTTCCTCAACTATCTGACGGCCCGGTTGGACGATTTACCGGTCGCGGTGTTTCTCGCAGTAAGAACGGGTGACGTCCGGGCCAACGCATCTCTCGTGACACACCTCGCGCGGCAGGAGAACAGCGTCGTGATTCGGCCCGCCGCGCTCACCCAGCAGGCGGTCGCGGCGCTGTTGCACGAGGAAGAGCCCGACCTCACGCTGTCGTCGGACGCCGTGCGCCGGTGTTGGATGATCACCGGAGGCAACCCGTTCCTGGTCACCGAACTAACGACAGCGATCCGCACCGAGGGGCGAGCCTGGCTGGATGCCAACATCGATCGCTTGGAGAGCTTCGCGCCGATGTCGGTCCGCAACCGGGTGCTGCTCCGTGTGTCCCGACTGGGCGAGGACGCGTTGGAACTGTCGCGCGCTTACGCGGTCCTTCAGGGCAGCGCACCCCTGGAACTGGCCGCGAAGATCGCAGGAATCGATCTCGAGGCCGCTGTTCGGCTACTCGACCAGCTCGACCAGGCACATGTTTTGGTCAGCGACCCCAAGCCCTATTTCCGGCATCCGATGATCCGGTCGGCCGTCTACGACGACATTCCGGCATCGAAACTCGCTGCAGCGCACGTGAGGGCAGCTGGCCTGCTTCGCAACGCCGGCGAGCGAGCCGAGGCGGTTGCGCATCATCTGCTGATCGGCCTGCCGACCTCCGATCCTTGGGCCTTGGATGTGTTGACGGAGGCGGCCACGGCGGTGGCCGCGAAAGGTTCGCTGGACACGGCGATCCGCTATCTGCATCGCGCTGTCACGGTCGCGCCGGTTGGCTCCCGCCGGGTCCGTGTACTCGTCGACTTGGGCCTGCTGGAGGCTGCGCGAGGGGACACCGAGGCCGGTGTCACCCACCTGGAAGAGGCGTTGCAGCTGATGGAGGACCCGGTGGAGAAGGCACGTTGCCTGTATTCGCTGGGTTCGACCTTGTACCGGTGTGGTCGCCACTCCGACGCGGCGGCAGCGTTCGAGCGAAGCACACGGCTCGCCGGATCCTTGAATCCCGAGCTTGCCCTCGAAGCCGAGGGAGCCTGGATCTTCGCCTCGTACTACCTCGACGACGTGATTCCACGCGCGATGGTGCGTCTGCAAGAGCTGACGTCTGCGATCACTCAGCGCGGACTGCGCTCCCCGTCGGAACGCGTCATCCTGGCAATCGCAGGTCTGCGGGCGGTCATGTCGTCACCGCCCGCGACGGAGGGGGCAGTGCTGGCTTCCGAGGCTGTGCGTGACGGGCTGCTGCTGCGCATGCAGACTTCGGCCAGCGTCGCCGTGAACCTGGCCGTCCTCGCACTGATCTTCGCGGACCGGCTCGACGACGCCTCGGAGGTGGTAGACGAGGTGATCTCCGATGCGCGCCGCCGTGGGCACGGACCCCTCACAGCCGAGGCGTCGTTCATCCGGTCGCTGGTCGACTTCGCACGTGGAGACATCACCAACGCATGGGTCAACGCCCAGGCGGCCGTGGACGGGATTCGGGGCGGTTGGTACGGGCTGGCGCCGATGGCTCAGGGGACATTGGTGCAGTGCCTGATCGAGCGAGATGAGCTCGACCAGGCTGAAGAGGCGCTGTCCGCTGCCGAACAGATCGCCCTCACGCCGGACTCCCAGGGCCTGTGGTCATGGATCTACATGGCTCGAGGCCGCCTGCAGATCGTTCGTTCCGACTATGTCGGAGCGCTCGAAAATTTCCTGGCTGCGGGGCGGACCCTGAGTGTGTTCGAGGCCGTGAATCCCGCCGTTCTGCACTGGAGATCTTATGCCGGCCTCTCGGCGCGCATGCTCGGCGATGCCGCGCTGGCGGCAGACCTGATCGACGAGGAGCTGCTCCTCGCCCGGCAGTTCGACCTTCCGCGGCAGGTCGCGATCGCGCTCAGGGCGAAGTCTGCGCTCTTGGGCCGTACTGAGCGGATAGTCCTGCTCGAGCAGTCGTTGGAAATCCTCGAGAAGCACGGCACGCCCTTGGATCTGGGGGAGACGTTGCTCGAGTATGGCCGAGCCATGCGGCAATCGGGCAGCCGGATCGAGGCTAGAACTCCGCTGACGCGGGCGATGGAGCTAGCCCACCGCCAAGGGGCATATGCAACCGCACGGCGGGCGCGCGAGGAATTGTCAGCAAGTGGTGCCAAGCCGCGGCGTAGTTACAGCACCGGCCTCCAAGCGCTCACGCCGACCGAGTTCAGGATCGCTGAGATGGCGGCGCAAGGACTCAGCAACCGTGAGGTCGCGGAGTCGCTGTTCGTTGCCAGGAGCACGGTGGCTTGGCACCTCCGACACATTTTCCAGAAGCTCGAGATCACGTCCCGTTCCGAGTTGTCGACCGCCGTCGAAGACGCCCGGCTGGGACGCTGACTCAGGCGAGCCCTATCAGTGCTCTTTGCCGGCCACGGGCAGACCGTTCGTATCGAAACCCCCTCACGACAGGAGGGTAACTCCGGCTACACGTCCACGTTTCAATGGTGATCCGATCGTCGTTATTCGATGCCTTGGAACGGAAGAGAAGTGGAAAAAAGGTTTACACCTAGTACTCACCGCCTAGCCCTGTGGGCCGGTGGACCGGTCATGACCGTTCTCTATCTTGTGGGCTGGCTGGTGTTCGCCCGGATGCTGCCGACACCCAGCCCGCATTTGACCGCCGAGCAGCTGTCCCAATGGCTCGTGGAGCACAAGCCGGGCATTCTGATCGGCTGCCTGCTGATGGTCGCCGGCTGTGGGCTGTGGGGCAGCTGGGTTGCCGCGATCGCCGTCTGGACCTTTCGCACCGAGGCACGTTTCCCCGTACTCACGTTCACTCAGCTGATCTGTGTCGCAGCCGGGTTGACGTTCTTCATATTCGACACGTTGTTCTGGGCCGTCGCGTCCTTCCGTGCTGGTGAGACCGACCCGCACGTCACGCAACAGATGTGGGATGTCGGCTGGTTCGGGTTTCTGTTCACGATCACGGTGTACATCGCATGGGCGATAGCGTGGGCCCTCGGCGTCCTGCTCAATCCGTCGAAGCATCAGATGTTTCCGCGTTGGACCGCCTACATCACATTCGGTTCGGTTACGTGCTGGTCTCCAGGCCTGCTGGTCGTCTTCTTCAAGGAGGGCCCGTTCTCCTATGCCGGTCCGCTGGCTATGTGGCTGCCGATCTCCGAATTCTTCGTCTGGCTCGTCTTCATCGATATCTATGCGCGCAAGGCCGTCAAGCGCCAGATCGAGCTGAGCCGCAGCGAGGCGCGTACGCGAGGCCCTGAATTCGACGTACACCCGCCCAGGGACGGGGACACCATTTCGGATAGCTCGTATCTCGAACCAGTCCGTGATCTTCTTGTCGGTGCATCGGCATCGGCGCGCACCGATTCGAACCAAGGAGAAGCCCGGTGAGCATCGACACCGATAGTCGGCCATCTACGTTGCAAAGTCCGTATTCCGATGATGTGTGGGCGGACCGGGAGGAGGCCATCGCCCAGAAGCGTTGGGTTCCTGGGGAGCCCGGCATCTGGGCGCTGATCTTCACGGACCTGACCGTGTTCACGGTCTACTTCATCGATGTGATGTATCAGTGGGGTGACAGCCCCAAGGCCTTCGCGGCCGGCCATGACAAGATCAACCTTACGGCGGGGATCCTCAACACCTTCTTTCTGCTGACCGCCTCGCTATGCGTGGCCCTTGGGGTCCATAACCTCCGCCAGGGACGGGTACCGTTCAGCCAGCGGTTGTTCCTGGGAGCTGGGCTGGCTGGAGCGGCGTTCGTTGTCAACAAATACATCGAGTGGTCCGAGAAGATCGACCACGGTCTGACGCCGCGGTCCGATGTGTTCTTCCAGCTCTACTTCATCCTGACCGGCATCCACCTCTTCCACGTTCTGATCGCAATGACCCTGCTGTGGTTCATGCGCCGGCGGGCATCCCAGGTGGTGGGCGCGCCAACACCGCACCAGTCACGCTTCATCGAGAACTGTGCGACTTACTGGCACATGGTCGACCTGCTGTGGCTCGGAATCCTTGCTCTCTTCTACCTGATGAGGTGAATCGTCAATGACGACACTGACTGCGAACAAGAACACGAATTATGTCGTCGGCGCGTGGCTCGTGCTGATGGTCCTCACCGCGGCCACGTGGTGGGTCGGCGCTGATCACGCGATCGCAGGCTTCGGGAGGGACGCCGCGATGGTCAGCATCCTCGTGCTGACCTTCGCCAAGATCTACGTGGTCGGACACGCCTTCATGGAGATGCGCGAGGCTGCCCCGTGGTTGACCCGTACGTTCACCGCCTGGTGCATTGCGCTCTGTGCGGTCCTGAGCGCAATGTACCTGCTACGCGTATAGGGGCAGACGGCCTTGCGGGGGCTGACTGCTACCGGCGGCGTCGGAATTCCGCGCAGGCCGCACTCGCCGGTCGCACCGCCTCGGACACAAATCCGAACAGCGGGACACCGAACTGTGGTCACGTTCGCCCGTGAAT
Organism: Nocardia sp. NPDC059154; assembly: GCF_042755705.1. Taxonomy (NCBI): domain Bacteria; kingdom Bacillati; phylum Actinomycetota; class Actinomycetes; order Mycobacteriales; family Nocardiaceae; genus Nocardia; species Nocardia sp. NPDC059154. The sequence goes on along the minus strand of NZ_JBHZCS010000091.1, from coordinate 26,442 downwards.
GGAGACGCGCGTGATCCGGTGCCGAGCAACCGGATCACGCGGGCGAATCAGGGCCTCGACGAGTCATGGCCGTCGTCGGCGCAGCGGGTGGACAACCCCCGCTGCCGTGGGCGACGACCTGCCGATTCTGCCCTCCGCGTTCATGATTCACGAGTGAGAGGTTGTAGATGAAGATCTGTCTCTCAACGTTCCTATCGCGATGACTGCCATCGTCGCGGCGTTGGTGCTCATCCCGCCGTCGCCTTCGGCCGCTTCCCTCGGACTCAGATACCCAGTGCCCCGAAGCTGTCGAGATCGTCGATCGCGGTCGCGAGTCGCCCGATGATGGACAGGCAAATGTCCTCGGGCTGCATCTTCGGCTGGTAGAACGCGCGGCCGATAGTGAATGTCCAGGCGGACAAGGGATAGAACATTGCCTGGCGGTAGCGCAGCTTCGCTTCGTCGAGGTCGGGCGCCTTGCCGCCGTTCCGGGCGAGCTCGTTGAGGTAGGTCTCGAGCAGGTCGTTCTCCCATTCGCGGCGATCCTCCGGCTCGCAGGCGGAGCCGATGAAGTAGGCGACGTCGTATACCCAACCGCCCTGCATCGTCGCCTGCCAGTCGGTGAGTCCCATCCGGCCGTCCGCGGTGATGTAGGTCTGACCCGCGTGACTGTCACCATGCAGCAGCGTCCGCGGCAGGACATCGGTGCACATGTCGAGGCCCATCTGGGTACCTCGCCACGCGCGCTCAGCCTGCCCCTGGAGTGCTGCAGGGATCACGCTCTTCGCGCGCTCCATGCCGACGGCGTGCCGCGCGCCCATGTCGAGCAGCTTCGCAACATTGTTGTAGTGGTCCCTCGGGGTCTTGAGAACACTCAACTCGGGGGCCTCCCACCAGGTGCCGTGGTAGGCCGCCATGTTCCGCAGCACGTCCTCGACCTGGGTTCGTGTCAGGGCGGTGGTCGGCTGGATGAAGGTCGCCCCTTTGGATTCCGCGATGTCCTCCATCATGACGATGCTGCGCCATGATCCGTCGTGGACCGCGCCCCAGTAGCCGCGCGGGGCCTCCATCTCCACCGCCGGCCGGTAGGTGAGGAAGAACTGGGTCTCACCGCGCAGGACGTCGGCGGCGCCCAACATCAGGCGCTGACTGAAGTCGGCGGTGGTCTTGGTGTACAGCGCGGTGGGAAGCCCAGCGGTTTCGCCCGCACGGTTGTAGGTCACGCGCAGCGCGGTGCGCGTCGATGTGCCCACGCTTCCGCCCGGGGTCTGGAAGGACGTCACCGCGGCGCCGGGAACTTCCCGACACAGCACGTCGGTCAGCCACTCGACGGTGAGTTTCCGGCCGTCGACGGGCACATCGCGGCGGGTCGACATCTTCGGGGCCCGTACGCGTTCCAGCACCATGTGGCCGGCCACTTCGGCAGCTCGTTTGGCGACCCAGAGCCTGTGATCCATATAACTCTCCATGACGATGAGTGGCACTAGCCACACTGATGAGTGGCGCTAATGATACTCACGAAAGGATATTTTTGCGCCATAGTGTCGCAAAAATATTCTGTAATTTTTCTGGCTCGGCCGCCGGGCGGCCCGCAGGCTCGCGGCTCCTCTGTCCTCGGCACGGTCGCCGACGGGCGGTTCTCGATTTCGGCCCACCGCGCCCCAGGTTCCAGCTCTGCAGCGTGCCGGACTCATCGCCACTTTCCGGCCGAGCCGGAGGTATCGGCCGGGTGGCTGCTCAACAACGCGGCGGGGCTGATCTTTGTGGCTACCGGCGTAGGGTCACGAAACCTGTCCGCGACGCCTCATCGGCTTACGTCCTGCATGGGCCAGGTAATACAGGACCAGGGCGTTGAAAACGGCGGGGTTCTCGAACATCGGACAGTGGCCGACACCTTCGATGATCTCCAACCGGGCGTCGGCCAGATGGGAAGCCAGTTCCTCGGCGGCGGACGGCGGCACGAGGCGATCCTGGTCGCCCCAGATCAGCAGCACCGGGCAGGTTATTCGGGAGGGTTCCATGGCCCGGTTGGCGTGTACCGCAGCCGAAAT
>NZ_JBHZCS010000091.1:0-24402 GCF_042755705.1 Nocardia sp. NPDC059154 | reverse complement strand
AGCGAACCCGGGCGCCCGCATCGCCGGAATGACCTCGGCGGCAAGTTGAGGCGTGAGGGAATCCGGATCGGCCATAAGGCCGCCGAGCAGCAGGTGCCGCGCCATCGCAGAGCGAGCGACGAAGCCGGGCATGCCGGGCAGCGCGAGTACTGCATTGAAGGCTGCGAATCCTCGACTGACCATCGCCAGCCGGGTGTTGCCGAGTCGTACTCCGCCGGACGACAGCAGGATGAGCCGCCGCACGCGGTCCGGATGCGTCATCGCCAACCGCATGCTGACCAAGCCGCCCATCGAGTGTCCGAGGACGACAGCGCGCTTGATGCCCAGTTCGTCGAGCAGTGTGGTGAGCGACTCGACGAAGGCGTCGATCGTCAGCGGCTTCGTGAGCGGCTCCGAGCGGCCGAATCCTGGTAGGTCGACTGCGATTACGCGGTGCCTCGAGCTCAGTGCCGGCAGGTTTTCCAGCCACGTCTGCCAGGATCCGCCCAGGCCGTGCACGAGCAGGAGCGGACTCCCGACGCCCACATCGACGTAGCGCATCTTCCTGCCGCGGATCTCGGCATCGTGGGCATACAACGACCAGTCGACTTCCATCCACGGGGAACCGGCTCGAGGTGTTGAGGGGGTCATGGATGGGCTCCTTGTGTGCGCGGCGTTGAGGCAGGAGCGGTAATCGGACTGCTTCCAGGGTATAGGCTGCTCGGACCCTTTGGTGAATGATTTATGATTCCGTTAGTCTCAATATTATGCTACCGTTGGTGTCGAGCGTCGAAACTCGCTCACGTCCAGTGACAAGACTGTGAACCTTCCGTCGCAGTCGCGTGGAGAGCCGAATGACCGATGTCGTCGACCGGGCAACACCGCCCGCGGCTGCGCCCGAACGCCGAGCGCGCGTTGCTCGCAGCATCCGCCGCCAGCAATTTCTGGCAGCTGCCAGTGCCACGTTCGCGGCGCGGGGTTACCACGCCGCCACCATGGACGAGATCTCCCAACGGGCCGGCTTCAGCAAACCCGTGCTGTATCAGCACTTTTCGAGCAAGCTGGATTTGTATCTGGCCGTGCTGCAGCACCACCTGGGCGTGCTGGTATCGAGCGTGCGCGAAGCATTGAGTTCGGCTATCGACAACCACCGTCGCGTGCGCGCCGCTGTCCAGGCATACTTCGACTTCGTCGATGATGAAGCGGAGGGCTTCCGTCTGGTTTTCGAGTCGAACGTTACCGACGAGCCATCGGCTCAATGGCACATCGATCGCGCAGAGCAGGAGTGTGTGGACGCGGTGTTCGACCTGGTGGTGCGCGATTCGGGACTCGACCCGCAGCGAGCACGGGTCCTCGCCGTGGGGCTGGTCGGGGTCAGCCAGTTCACCGCACGCGATTGGCTGGAGGCCGCCCGGCCCGTTCCGAAGGAAATAGCAGTCGATACGACCGTCGCCCTGTGCTGGGGCGGACTCTCGCGCCTGCCGCTGCAATCGACGCCCTGACGGGAGCCTCCTCCCAGCGTCCCCCGCAGATGCTCAGGGCCGCCTGTCGTCGCTCGTGCCGTGTCGAGTTCGGGTCCTGGCGTCGGCCGTGCCGGTTTCGGCGGTCCTTCGCGTTGCTGGTCGGTGGCCTCCCGAGCGGCGTGAAGGACGAGGCGGGTACGGGTCACGGTGCTACTGCAGCAGCAGGTGCAACTGGAGTTCGCCGATCAGGAACCCCAGGATTGCTCCGACCGTCACGACCTTCCACTCGTCTTGTTTCAGCGCCGGTCGCAGCAGACCCTCGAACTCCTCATTGGTCATCAGCTGCATCTTTTCTTCGAGCAGTTCGGGAAGATTCATCGCGTCCGCCGCGTAGTCGGTGAAGATGTCCCGGCGTTCGAGCATCCGGCTCACCACAGTGTTCGAGATATCGCCCCGGACCTGTTCGTACCGTCGGCTGCCGATGGCTATTTTGGCCACGGACTGGATCGGCCCGGATTGTGTATCGATGGCTCGCTGGATTTCGTGGTGGATCAGCGACAGGAACCGGTCGGACGACGGGCCGGTCAACATGGCCTCGAAGGCATTGGCCGGAGTGAGGATCTCCTGGGAAATCAGCTCCGCGTAATCGCGGCTGACTTCTCGGCGTCGCTTGATGAACAAGCCGTGCCAGGTGAACAGGCCCAGATATTTCTTGGGATACAGCGGACGGAAGATCATCTGCAGGGCGAGCCAGTCGGTGATCAGCCCGGTGACGCCGCCGAATGCGGGCATGATCCACGGCGAATGTGTTGTGGCCCAGGCGATCGCCTGGACGAGGCCGAGACCGAAGCCGAATGGGATGCCCATTCGGACGATGAATTTCATCTCGTTGTTCCCGATGGTTCGCACCAGCTTGACGGTGAGTGCCTTGTCTCTGGTGAGCGCGTTGATCGCCAGCATGCGCATGTCCAGGACGGCGGAGACATTCGTACGAAGATCATCGACCAGACGGCCGAGAGTCTCCGGAATCGCGGCCTCGACGCGCCCGATCACGAGTCGTTGCACGGCTTCCGGCATGGCCAGCCACAATTTCGGTTGAAGTGTGGTCATCACCTCCCTCGTCAGTTCCTCCACCATCTCGTGCATCGGCTGCTCCATCTTGTGGATCAGATCGTCCAGGTCGGTTCGCGCAATGATCTCCTGCGGGTCGAGCAGCCGGCCCATCATGAGGTCGACGGCGGTAGCCGCCATGCGCGGCGTGTACCGCGGGATGATGCCCTGCCAGCCCAGATACGGCGGTATTCCGACGAATTCCAGCGGACGGAACATCATTTCGACGGCAACCAGCTTGGTCACGTATCCGATGAGCGCCGCGACGATCGGCATCAGCGCATAGATCATCCAGTGATCGCGCAGATCCGCGAGGATCGCTGTGGCCATGGGGCTTTTCCTCTCCCCGATGATCGATCGGAGGCCGGTGAGCCACGCCACGTTCATGCCGGCGCCGAGTGGGCGGGCCGGTCGGAGGTGGCAGCTTCATCGAGGCGAATGGTGCCGGAGACGGGAACGATAGTTCACGCCATCCGCTGTGTTCCTGGTCGGAGAGAACGCTATCCCGTAAGCCATCGCTCGATCAAGTGGTCCTGCGTGTGCATGTGCTGGTAAAGAATGTTGTGCGGCTGGGTTTGATCATGGGGAGCGGTGTACGAGCGGGGCTGAAACAAGTTGGGTCGAAGCGTATTTCGGCGCTGTGACGACCGCCCGAGGTGAACGATCGTTTGGGTTACCAGTGGCCACCGGGCTGCCGACGGCCGGACCGTCGGACTGCGGATGCGTTCGCAATTCCGCGTCCGGTGCGCATCGGGCTGACGCATGTGGCCGCCGCCTGGGTATCGCCCGTGGCGGGCCGACCCGCTGGTCGGTTGACCGACTGTTCGAGTGGATATCGGAAACGATCGGTAACAATCATTATATGTGAAAAGGCCTCGTCTACCTCATTGTTCGGCCCACTTTGTGAACGATCGTGTTGTACTCTCGCGATGCGGGAGTGATCTCCTGCGTCGGGGGAGGTTTCATCGTGTGTGTGAGTTCGGCTGGCTTCGGAAGGTGCTGGGAATGCATGAGTCTGACGATCAACGCGCCGCAGGGGCGTTCGAACAATTGCGGGACTGGGGTCGGGTACCCGAGCTGAATCCGCTCGACTCCTTGATGTGGCGAACCGAGCGGCCGCCGGCCAACTCGTGGGCGGGTCTTGTCGTGCAGATTCTCGACTCGGTCCCCGACTGGGACCGGATGGTGAAGGCCCACGAGTGGGGAATACGGGTCGTTCCACGGTTCACGGAGCGTGTGGTCGAGCCGATCATTCCCACCGGGCCGCCGGTGTGGTCGGCGGACCCCAATTTCGATCTGAGCTATCACTTGCGACGTATCAGCCTGCCCGCGCCGGGATCGATGCGGCAGCTGCTCGACATCGCGCAGGCGCAGGCCGTCGCGCCGCTGGATCGCAACCGGCCGCCGTGGGTCGGAGTGCTGGTGGAGGGGCTCGAGGGCGGTCGGGCCGCCTATCTGCTCCAAGCCCACCATGTGCTGATGGACGGTGCGGGTGCAACGCAGCTGTTCTCCCGGATCCTCGGAAAGGAGCGGCAGGAACGTTGCGGCGATGTTCCGGCTCCGCTGGAGCGGCCGAAGTTCGATTCGGCTCAGGCGGCTGCTCGCGGGCTGTTGAAGCTGATCAAGTCCGTCCCCGAGGTCGCGGGGGGCGCGATCGCCGCGGCCGCGGACGCAACCACGCATCCCGGCCGGACTGCCCGCTATGTGTCGTCGGTCGTGCGAGTGGCGCAACCGGTGCCGGACATGACTTCGGAGCTGCTGCAGGGTCGGTCGCGTACCGCGTGGCGCTTCGGGATGCTCGAATGCGGACTCGCGGAGCTGAAGAAGGCGGGTGCGGCCGTCGGTGGCACCGTCAACGACGCATATGTCGCAGCGATGCTGGGTGGGCTGCGCGCGTACCACGAGGTACACGGCAAGGAGCTCGGCGACCTGCCGATCTCCATGCCCGTGTCGGTGCGTCGGGACGACGATCCAATGGGTGGAAACCGTTTCACGGGAGCGTTTTTCGCCGCTCCCGCCGGTATCGCCGACCCGGGTGAGCGGGTGCGGGCAATGCATGCGCGGGTCTCGGCGGTCCGCGGGGAGCCGGCATTGGACTTCATGGGCACCGTGACGCCACTGCTCAATTTCGCGCCGTCGGCCGTTGTTACCGCCACCCTGCAGAATCTGACGACGTCCGCGGTGTTGACGACGAGCAGCTGGCCGGGACTGACGGAGCCGGCGTACGTGGCAGGGGCGCGATTCGACCGGATGTTCGTCTTCGGGCCGCTGCCCGGAACCTCCATGTGCGCGGCGCTCTGCTCACACCTCGGCGTCTGCTGTATCGGCCTCAACGTCGACGGCGAGGTCTTCCCGGATACCGACGTCCTGTGGGAGTGCATGCAGCGGGGATTGGACGAGATACTCGCCCTGGCAACGTAAGAAGCCGATCCTTCGGCCTACCGTGAATCCTGGCTTTCGCCCGAATCGACCCGAGATGTCCACCGAATGGTGGCAGGTGGGTCGCATTCGGGCGGGGGCCGGGATCTCCGTGTTTACCCGTCGCGCATCGTTTCGCGAGTCGCCTCGGGATTGCACCCGGTGCCCGCTCGAATCCGGTTGGGCGCGAACCTGTTCCAGAAATACGGAAGCTTGGTGATCCTCCGACAGGGCTCAGCGCTGGAAGACGGGCGGGCGCTTTTCGGCGAAGGCGCGCTTGGCCTCGCCGAAGTCGGGGTGGTGCTGGGCGATGCCCTGTGCGGTTGCTTCCGCATCGAGCTGATCGGCCAGATCGACCCCGAGGCCGCGCCACAGCAGGCGGCGGGTGGGCCCGGTCGAACCTGACAGCTCCGCGATGGCCGCGGCGAGTTCCAGTGCGCGCGAACGGACTTCCTCGTTCGCGGTCACTTCGTTGACCATCCCCCAGGCGAGTGCCTCGGGGGCGGTCACCGCGCGGCCCAGCAGCGCCATCTCGGCCGCGCGAGCCGTCCCCACCAGGCGCGGAAGCATCCAGCTCGCGCCGGCGTCCGGCACCAGACCGACCTTGACGAAGGCAAGTTGGAACGAAGCCCGCTCGGCCGCGACCCGCAGATCGCAGGCCAGTGCCAGGGATGCGCCGGCACCGGCGGCAACACCGTTGACGGCCGCGATGGTCGGGGTGGTGAAGGCGGCCATTTCGGTGACGAGCGGGTTGTAGTACGTGCGCAGCACGTCTTCGGCGTCGCTCGGCCCACCCTGGAGGTCGGCGCCGGCTGAGAAAGCTCGCCCTTCCCCGGTCAGCACGATCGCGCGAACCGCGGTCTCCGCGTCCAGTTCGTTGAGCGTGTTGCGCAGCTCGACCATCAGGTCGGAGGAGAGCGCATTGAGCCGCTCGGGACGATTCAGCGTCACGACCGCGGTCGCGCCTTGGTGCTCGACTCGTAATACGTTGTCGGACATCGGATTTCCTTTCGAGTGTGGCTCCGTCAGGCCTGGATGGCGGCGCCGCTGTCGATGAGGCCGTCGACGTCGGGGACGCCCCAATCGAGCAGTGCCCGGCGGGTGTCTGCACCGGTTTCGGCGGGTGGCCGCGGCACGGCCGCCGGGGTGCGGCTGAACCGCGGTGCCGGAGCCGGTTGGTGGACGCCCTCGACCTCGATGAACGTGCCACGGGCGCGCAGGTGCGGGTGGTCGGGGGCCTCGGTGAGGCCGAGGACGGGTGCAACGCAGGCGTCGGTGCCGTCGAAGATCGTGGCCCATTCGGCACGGGTGCGTTTCGAGAATGCCGTCGCGATCCGGTGCCGCAGCTCGGGCCAGGCGGCCGCGTCGGCTCGTTCAGCCTCGTCCGGCTCCAGCCCGAGCAGGGTCATGAACTGCGCGTAGAACTTCGGCTCCAGGGGACCGACGGCCATGTGTCCGCCGTCGGAGGTGGCGTAGACGTCGTACCAGGGGCGGCCGGTGTCGAGCAGGTTCACGCCACGCTCGTCGCGCCACAGGTTGTCGGCCATCATGCCGTGCAGCGCGGCGGTCAGCGACGCCGCGCCGTCCACGATGGCCGCGTCTACCACCTGGCCGCGACCGGATTTGGCAGCCTCGAAGACCGCAGCCAGTATCCCGATGACGAGGTAGAGGGATCCGCCGGCGAAATCGCCGACCAGATTCAGGGGCACGGCGGGCGCTTCGCCGGCGCGGCCCATCGCGTGCAGCGCACCGGTGATCGCAAGATAGGAGATATCGTGGCCGGCCGCGGCGGCGAGCGGACCCTCCTGGCCCCAACCGGTCATGCGGCCGTAGACCAAGCGCGGGTTGCGTGCCCAGCAGTCCTCGGGGCCGAGGCCCAGGCGTTCGGTGACGCCGGGACGGTTGCCTTCGATCAGTACGTCGGCGTTCGCGACGAGGTCGAGGACCGCTCGAACCCCGCCCGCTGTGCGCAGATCGAGAACGACAGATCGGCGGCCGCGCCGTGTCGTATCGCGGGTGGGCGCGACCATGCTGTTGCTCCCGCCGGGGCGATCCACCCGCAGCACCTCTGCACCCAGATCTGCCAGCAGCATCGCGGCGAAGGGGCCGGGGCCGATGCCGGCCAGCTCCACCACACGCAGTCCAGCCAGCGGTCCCGTAGCGGTTCCGTCTGTCATATCTCCTCCTCGCTGAGGGCTTTGACACGGTCTTAGACCCGTCGTATCTTTGAGACAGGTTAGCTCAAAAATATGAGCATCGAAAAGTTGTTGCGGCGCAAACAGTCGCGACCTGCAGTGATGGGACGGTTATGACGCGTAGCGCAGTCATCGTGGACGCGATCCGATCGCCGATGGCCAAGGGGAAAGCACCGAAGGACGGCCGCCCCGGTGGCGCGCTGTCATCGGTGCATCCGGTCGAGCTGCTCGGGCAGGTGTTCCGGCAGTTGTTCGAGCGTAACGACATCGATCCTGGTGAGGTCGACGACGTTATCACCGGCTGTGTCAGCCAGGTCGGCGAACAGTCCGGTCCGGTCGGCCGCTGGAGTTGGCTGGCGGCCGGACTGCCCGAGCACGTGCCGTCGACCGCGGTGCATCGTGCGTGTGGTTCGAGCCAGCAGGCGGCGGATTTCGCGGCGCAGGGCGTGATCGCCGGCGCCTACGACATCGTGGTCGCCTCCGGCGTGGAGTCGATGAGCCGAATCCCGATGCTCACCGCGCGCATCGGTCAGGATCCCTACGGACCGTCGGTTGCCGAGCGCTACGCGCCCGGGTTGATCGCGCAGGGCGTTTCGGCCGAGTTGGTCGCCGCGCGTTGGGGTTTCGACCGGAATGCGATGGACGAGTTCGCCAGCCGCTCGCACGAGCTGGCCGTGGCCGCCGACTTCAGCGGTGAGATCGTGTCGATCGTCACCCCTGACGGGACGGTCGTGCGCGAGGATGAGACACCGCGGCGAGGAACTACCGTCGACAAGCTGGCTCAGCTGAAGCCGGCATTCCAGAACGACGAGATGAGCCAGCGGTTCCCGGAGATCAACTGGGGCGTCACAGCGGGCAACTCGTCGCAGTTGACCGACGGCGCCTCTGCCGTGCTGATCATGAGCGAGGAACGGGCCGCGGCGCTCGGTCTGCGTCCCCGGGCCCGCTTCCACTCGTTCGCGGTCGCCGGTGATGATCCGATCACCATGCTGACGGGCCCGATCCCGGCCACCGAGAAGGTGTTGCGGCGGTCCGGCCTCCGTCTGGAAGACATCGACCACTACGAGGTCAACGAGGCATTCGCCTCGGTGCCGATGGCCTGGCGGGCACACTTCGACGCCGACCCCAAGAAGCTCAACCCGCGCGGTGGCGCCATCGCGCTCGGCCATCCGCTCGGTGCCTCCGGCGCTCGGTTGATGACCACGATGCTGGGCGCGCTCGAGGCGTCGGGTGGCCGCTTCGGCCTGCAGACGATGTGCGAGGCGGGCGGCATGGCCAACGCCACCATCATCGAACGACTCTAGGAAGGTTGAAAGTATATGGATGTCAATGGGATTTCGGCCGTCGTCACCGGCGGCGCGTCGGGTCTGGGCCTGGCGACGGTGCGCAGGCTGGTAGCTGGTGGAGCCTCGGTCGTCATCGCCGACCTGCCGAGCTCGAATGGCGAGACGGTAGCCAAGGAGCTGGGCGACCGGGTGCGGTTCGTTCCGGCCGACGTGCGCAACGAAGCGGAGATCAACGCGGTCTTCGATGTGGCCGAGGAACACGGCCCGGTGCGGGCACTCGTGCACTGCGCGGGTCGTGGCGGCGCGGTGCGGCTGGTGAACAAGGACGGCACACCGGGGTCGCTGGATCTGTATTCCGAAGTGGTCCAGATCAACCTGATCGGCACGTTCAATGTGCTGCGGTTGGCCGCCGCCCGAATGGCGCACAATGAGCCGCTCGACGGCGACCGCGGCGTGTGCATTCTCACGTCATCCGTCGCGGCGTTCGAAGGCCAGATCGGTCAGATTCCCTACGCCTCGGCCAAGGCCGGCATTGTCGGCATGACGATCGTCGCGGCCCGAGATTTGGCGGGTAAGAACATCCGCGTGTGCACCATCGCCCCGGGCACCTTCGAAACCCCGCTGCTGGCCCGGCTCTCCGACGATGTGCGTGCCTCGCTGGCCAAGACGGTGCCGCACCCGAGCCGGCTCGGTAACCCGGACGAGTACGCCAAGCTCGCGCTGCACATCATCGACAACGGCATGATCAACGGCGAGACCATCCGGCTGGACGGCGCGATCCGGATGGCACCGCGATGAGTGATGTGGTGCGGTTCGAGGTCGCGGGGCGGGTCGCGCTGATCACCCTCGACCGGCCGGAAGTGCGAAACGCCGTGGATCGGCCTACGGCCCAGGCGATTTCGGCCGCCTTGGACGAACTGGATGCCCGCGACGACGTCAGTGTCGGGGTGTTCACGGGTGCGGGCGGCATCTTCTGCGCCGGCATGGACCTCAAGGCGTTCAGTGCGACCGGGGAGCGGCCGGTGACCGAGCGCGGTGGATTCGGCATCGTCGAGCGACCGCCGGCCAAGCCCTTGATCGCCGCGGTCGAGGGCAAGGCGCTCGGTGGCGGATTCGAGATCGCGCTGGCCTGCGATCTCATTGTCGCCGCGGACGATTCGCAATTCGGATTGCCGGAGGTGAAGCGCGGCCTGGTCGCGGCGGCGGGCGGAGTGCTGCGGCTGCCGCAGCGTATCCCGCGCACCGTCGCCAAGGAGCTGGTATTCACCGGCGAGCCGATCAGCGCTGGCCGTGCCCAGGAACTCGGCCTGGTCAATCGAGTGGTTCCGGCCGGGACCGCGGTCGATCAGGCATGTGCGCTCGCCACGGCGATCGCATCCAACGCGCCGCTGGCCGTGCGCACCGCGAAGCTGCTGATCGACGAATCGGCCGACTGGCCGGCGGCCGAGGCCTTCGCGCGGCAGGCCCCGCACACCGATGCGGTGCGCAGTTCGCGTGATGCCGCCGAAGGTGCGCGCGCGTTCGTCGAGAAGCGGGCACCGGCGTGGACCGGCTCGTGAGCGGGAGCCCGCTGTTCGAGGCGGAACACGACGAGTTCCGCGCCAGCTTCCGGATCTTCGTCGAGCGGGAGGCCGCGAGCGGAAACCTCTTCGAGCGGGCGGGCGACCACGGATTTCTCGGCGTGCAGGCTCCGGAGGAGTACGGCGGCGGCGGGGTGGACGACTGTCGTTTCGCCGTGGCTGCCGTGCAGGAGCTGATGCGTGCCGGGATGACCGGCGTGGGCGTGTCATTCGCTACACACGTCGGGGTCGCGATCCCGTGGCTGCTCGAGCATGCCGATGCCGATCACCAGGCCAGGCTGCTGCCCGGCCTGGTGTCGGGCAAACAGCTTGCGGCGGTGGCCAACTCGATGGTGGCGTCGCAACCCGTGCCCGGCGGCATGCGGCTCGACGGTGAGCTGACCGCCGTGGTGAACGCGTCGTCTGCGAGTGTGCTGCTCGTGCCGGTCTCCGCGGAGACCGGTGGGTGCGGTGTGGCCGTGGTCGACACCGCAGCAACCGGCGTGCAGTGCGAGTCAGGACCGGACCTGGTGGGGACGAAGGGCGCCGGACTCGCGGATGTCCGGCTGGACGGTGTGGTCGTTCCCGATAGCGGTATCTACGGAGGCGATGCTCTGGTCCGACTGCGGCTGGCCGAGCAACTGTGGACCGCGGTCCTGGCGCTGACCGGCGCCCACACGGTGCTGGATTGGACGATCGACTACGTGCGGCAGCGCAAGGTGTTCGGCCGACCGGTCGCGTCGTTCGAAAACACCCGTTACGTGCTCGGCGGCCTGCTGGCCGAGATCACGGCCGTGGAGTCGCTGGTGTCCGCGTGCGTGATCGACCATTCCGAGCACCGGCTCGGTTCGCGTGCGGCCGCCGCCGGGAAGCTGCGTGCCACCGAACTGTTCGCGCTGGCCGCGGATCAGGGACTGCAGCTGCACGGTGGCTATGGCTACATGCGTGAATACCCGATCTCGCAGGCGTACGCGGATTCGCGTTATCTGCGTTTGTGCGGGGGAGGCAGTGCGGCGATGCAGGAAATCCTGGCCGAGGAACTCGGGCTGTAGGCCCGACCTCGTCCGGGCTCGACGTCGTCGGGTCCGACCTCGCCCGGGCTCGACGACGTCGGATCACTCCCGCGCACGTTGTGATCGATCAGTATCAATATTTTGGGCCGGCGGGCAAGCCCGCCGGATAGGAAGGGTGTGGCCGCCGTGCCTTATGTGGAGGTCGACAACGGAGTTCGACTGTTCGTGCAGGATGTCGGCACCGGACCGGCCGTTGTGTTGATAGCCGGTTTCGGACTCGATCATCGGGTCTGGGACCGGGAGGTCCGCGTCCTGGCACGCAAGCATCGAGTGCTGTGTATCGATCAGCGTGGCCACGGCTTCTCCGATAAACCGTTGGACGGGTACACCGTTCCGGAACTGGCTCGGGACCTGGTGACAGCCCTGCGCCTGCTGGATGTCACCGACGCGACCGTGGTGGGCTGGTCGTTCGGTGGCCAGGTGGCATTCCGGGCAGCGGCGGAGTGCCCGGAGGTGATCGGGCGGCTCGTGCTCGTCGGCTCCAATGCCGTGCGGGCGAGCCGAAGCGAGGCCTTCCCGTTCGGGCTTCCGCCGGAGGAACTGGTGCCTGGGCTGGTCGCTGCCGAGGAACGCGACCGTTTCGTGGCGCGGCGGGACACCATCGGGTCCGGCTTCCACCGGCCGCCACCGGCCGCGGTGCTGGACTGGCTGGTGAGCTGCTCGCTGTCGATGCCGTCGTGGGCGGCGGTGGCCTGCTACCGCTCCATGCTCAATGCCGATCTCCTCGACGACATCGAGCGCGTGACCGTTCCGGTCCTGCAGGTGATCGGCGCAACGGATCCGGTGCACTCGGCCAAGGGCGCGCGGTGGCTCAACGAGCGGTTGGCCGATGCCCGGCTCGTCGAACTCGCCGACTGCGGCCACTATCCGATGTTCGAGGCGCCCGAACGATTCGACGAGGAGTTGAGCTCGTTCGTCGATCCCGTGCAACCGGCCGCCGTGGCCGCTACGAAGCCATGAGCGAGCAGCAATCGGCGGTCCCGGTGCCTTACGGCGCCGGGTGGGATGCCTGGGCGCGGTGGGCGGAGACCATGCCGGTCTCCCAGCAGATCGGATTGCGCTGTGTCAGTATCGAATACGGTCGAGCGGAGCTGGTTGTCGACCGGTCCGAATGGCCGCTGAATCCGAATGGCGCGGTGCACGGCGGCAGTGTGATCGCCTGCGCGGATCATTGTTTCGGCATCGTCGGTTCGACCGTACTCGATGCCGAGCATGTACCCGCGACCGCGACATTGACCGCGGACTTTCTGCGACCCGCGACGCCGCCGCTCACCTTCTTGGCCGAGGTGGACAGATTCGGCCGTACGCTGGCGTTCATCACCGTCACGGTGCTGAACGGCAAGGGCAAAGTCGCGACCAAGGTCAGCGGCACGATGGTGATCGACGGTTCCTCGCGATTCCAGCCGGCCCCTCGCTGATAACCTTTCACGCCGACCGGCCACGAGCCCGCGAGCCGGGTCGTGGCCGGTCGGCCGTCTCGTAACTTGTTGCATGGCAAGGGTTCTGCGTGCCGGTCACGGCAGGGTGCGTGGCGGCGACGCATCACCGTGAACTAGCCATTGCCTCACGTCCGCAACAGCATGCTCGAGCCTTCGGCAATGTCGGAGATCCGTTCGCCGGCAACCACTTTGCCGCCACGGTCGACGACCGCCACGTCGTGGTGATCCTGCGCCCAGTCGATCCTGGTGGTCGCCATGCAACTTCGTTGGCTCGTGCGAGTGGCTACTTGCCGATGAACTGCGGTGCGCGCTTCTCGAGGAAGGCGCGAGGACCTTCACTTGCGTCCTGTGAGGTGAAGACGCGGTCGGCGATGAGGGACTCGATGCGGAAGCCTTCTTCGAGCCCCTGCGTCGTGACCGCGGCCTCCTTCGCTGCGCGCACGGCGAGGGGCCCGTTGCGACGGATCGCCCCGGCCCATTCCAGCGCGACGGTCATCAACTCGTCAGGGGCAACGACAGCGTTGACCAGACCCACCTCGCGAGCGCGCTCGGCAGTGAGCGTCCGACCGGTCAGCAACATCTCCTGGGCCACGGCGAAGGGGATCTGCCGAGTCAGCCGCACATGTGTACCCCCGCCGGCGAACAGTCCGTGACGGACCTCGGGTGCGCCGAAGACGGCGTTCTCGGATGCGATCCGGATGTCCGTGCCCAGGAGTAGCTCGAGCCCACCCGCCAGACAGGCTCCATTGACGGCCGCGATGACCGGTTTGGAAAAATCGCTGAGCATTCGCTTGGTGCGATCCGGGACCGCGTCGGAGAAGTCTCCGGCCGTGAGCCTCGGAATGAACTCGACCAGGTCGGCACCCGCGCAGAATGCCTTGGTGCCGGCACCGGTTACGACGGCGACGCGCACGTAGTCGTCGGCGTCGATGGCTGCGAACGCCTCGTTTATCTGATGAAGCATGTCGAAGGTGATCGAGTTGCTCTTCTCCGGGCGGTTGAGGGTGACTACCGCAATCTCGGCGTCGATGTCGACGGTGATATCCGAACTGGTCACCGGGCTGCTCCCTATCTGGTGGTGATTCGACGTGATGGATGTTTGTTGCGAAGGCGTACGCCCTCAGTAGGACTTCGGTAGGTGAAGGGAGTGTTCGGCGACGAAATTGAGCACCATCTCACGTGACACCGGGGCGATCTTCGTGAGCCGCGCCAGCCACCACATGTCCGTCAGACCGTACTCGAGCGCGACCCCGTTGCCGCCGTGCACCTGGACAGCTGTGTCCACGCAATGCACACCGGCCTCGCCTGCGGAGAACTTCGCCATATTGGCGGCCTCACCCGTCTCGGGTGAGCCGGCTTCGTACAGCAACGCGGCCTTGTACGTCATCAGGCGGGCGAGTTCGAGTTCGATCTTGGCTTCCGCAAGAGGGTGCGCGACACCCTGATGGCTACCAATTGGAACCCCCCAAACCTGACGGGCGCTGACGTAGCGCGCCGCTTTGTCGAGGGCGTAGCGGCCGATGCCGGTGGACATCGCTGCGCCGAGAACCCGCTCAGGGTTGAGGCCATCGAAGACTGTCCTGAGTCCATCGTTCTCGGCGCCGATCAAACGATCCAGTCCAAGCTTCACGTCGTCGAAGAAGAGGGTCCACTGCTTCTCCGGGGCCTGGATAGCGGTGGGGATGTGCTGTCGAGAGATCGCAGGATCATCTGCGTCCACGACGAAGAGTGAGACCAAGCCGCGGCCGCTCTTCGGATGTTTGCCAGTGCGGGCAACGACCACGATGGCATCGGCAGCCTCGACGCCCGAGATGAACGTCTTCTGTCCTCGCAGCACCCAACCGTCACCCACACGCTTCGCCCGGGTGGTGACGTTGTGCGAATTCGACCCGGCATCCGCCTCGGTGATCGCGAATGAGAACCGGATTTCGCCGGTCACCACGCCTCGGAGCCAGCGTTCTTTCTGCTCCTCGGTGCCGTACTTGGCCAGGAGGTTGCCGCAGATCGCCTGCGAGAACACCAGCGGGAGCAGCGGGCATCCTGCTGCCGCCAGTTCCTCCATCACTATCGTCAGTGTCCAGAGTCCCTGGCCGCCCCCGCCGTACTCCTCGGGTAACGACGTTCCCAGGAAACCCTGTTCACCTAGTTCGCGCCAAAGCTCGGTCGGTGGCTCGCCTGCGTGGGTCTTCGCCATGAAATAGCTGTGGCCGTATCTTGCGCCGATTCGGGCAACGGTCTCGCGGAGCGCCTTCTCCTCCGGCGTGGGCTCGAGACGCATCATGATGTCGTCGCTGTGCGTGTCGGTGCTGAGTGTCATGTGGTTCGTCCTGTCGGCTCGAGAGTGGGGGCTCTTCGGCGGGCTCGCAACCAGGGCCTCGGTGGGAGACTGCTGAGCGGACCCGCCGGTCGCGTCGAACAGCACGTCGACCAGCGTGTGCAGGCGATCTCGTAGACGGTCCGCGCTCAGCAGGCCTGCGGCCCACTGGTGGATGCCGCCGATGATCCCCGTCGAGGCGAGTTCACCGAGCTTGGCCGGCGCCACCGCTGGACGCGGTTCGCCGGCCTCGGCGAAGCACTGGATGAGATCGCCGGTGGGGTCCTGGTCGAACATGCGGCTTCGATCGGTCCACTCGAGGATCAGGCTGCGAACGACGACCGGATCGGCGGAGATCGCATCCACGACCGTGTCGACGATGCGCAGGGCACGAGTACGTGGATCAGCGATCGATCGAGTGTCGTCGTCTATGGTCCCGAGGAATCCGTCTGCGAGGGCGGCCCAGATCTGTTCGCGGGGACCAAGGAGATTGAAGACTGTTGCAGGAGAGACGTTCGCACGTTCGGCGAGCAGTGGCATCGTGAAGCCACGCGCTGGGTCCTCGCGCAGCAGCTCGCGTGCGGCGTCGAGGATCCGTTCGCGTCGCATGCGCTTCCCGCGGTCATACCCGGACTCGCCGGGTGGGGATTGCGGATTTCGGCGTTCTGTCGTCGCCGGGGACACGTTGTCAGTCATGGGTGCCCGATTCGGAGTAGAGCTCACCGATCAGCGCGTCGTACTTGGCGCTGATCGCCCGGCGACGGATCTTCATCGTTGGAGTGAGCTCATCACCGCCGGGCAGCCAAGGCTCCTCGAGGACCTGGTATTTCTTGATCTGCTCGACACGAATGAGCTGCTCGTTGGCCCGGTCGATGCCTTCCGCAATGGCCCTTGCGACTTCCGGGTGGTGCACCAGATCGGCAACATCGGTGCCGGCTATTCCGGCACGGTCGGCGAAGGCGAGCAGCGATTCGGGTTCGGGCACAAGAATGGCGACGTTGTAGCGGCGCCCGTCGCCGATCACTACCGCGTTCCCGAGAAGATCGCAGGACCGCTTGATGATCTCCTCGATGTGGGCCGGCGACATGTTCTTGCCCGCCGCGTTGATGATGATCTCCTTCTTGCGATCGACGATACGCACGTAGCCGTCGGGATCGAGGACGCCGATGTCGCCCGTCTGCAACCAGCCGTCCGCCGTGACGGCCGCTGCCGTCGCCGCCGGGTTGTTGCGGTAGCCCTTCATGATGCCGTCACACCTCAGCAAGATCTCGCCATCCTCGGCGAGCCGGAGTTCGACGCCCGGCAATGCCGGGCCGACGGTCCCACACCGGATCCGGTCCGGCGGGTTCGCGGTGGCGGCTGCGCCGCTCTCGGTGACCCCATAGGCCTCGCCGAGGGGCACGCCGAGCGCAAGAAAGAACTCGACGAGCTCGGGGGCGACCGGTGCGCCACCGATGATGGCAGCGCTGGTTCGGTCAAGTCCCACGACTGCGGCCAAAGACGAAAGAAGTTCGCGATCAGCGTCGTCGAGAGCGACTTCGGGAACCTTCGACGCTCCGGTACGGAGCGCTTCCTGACGGGCGCGCACCTGGGCGAGCGCGCCGGCGAGTACCGACTCGGTCCGCGTGCGCTGCGCGTCCGGCATGGACGACACGGCCGCCATGATTCCCGCCCGCAGCTTCTCGAACAGGCGAGGTGTAGAGCCGAAGAAACTTGGTCGCACGATCGGCAGATAGCGGCCGACCTCCGCAGGGTCCGGGCAACAGGAGACTTCGAATGCCAGACCGATCTGCATGTAGTGGTCGGCAATGCGGGCCATCATATGCGCCATCGGCAGAAACGAGAGCTGCTTCGATGCGAACGGCACGCGGCAGCGGTCTTGCAGTGACTTCAGCAGGAACATGACGTTGCGGTGCGTCAGCTCCACGCCCTTGGGATCACCGGTGGTGCCGGACGTGTAGACCAGACACGCGACGTCCTCGGGGCCAACCGAGCGCCACGTTGCTTCGAAGTCGAAGTCCGGGCGAGCCGCGGCGAGGAACTCATTCCAGCCGACGACCCGGCCCGCTACGCCCGGCCCATCGATCACCACGACGAGATCGATGAGTCCCGCTGCAAGAACGCTGTCGAACCGATCCGCGAACGCTTGTTCCGTCACAACGAATCGCGCGCCTGAATCGCGCACGACATGCTCCAGCAAATTCGGCGGCGCGGTGTTGTAGATCGAGGTGATCGCGACACCCAGGTGCATGGCCGCTGTGTCCAGCCAGTGGAACTCGGGCCGGTTGGTCAACATGAGTGCGACGGTGTCGCCGCGCCCGAGTCCGTATCCCGCGAAGGCGGCCGCGACGGCACGAACCTGTGACGCGTAGTCGCCGAAGGTCGAGGCCGCGGTGGATTCCCTCGCGGCGAACGCAGGAAGCGCCGCGTGCCCGGCGACTGTCAATTGGAACGCTTCGCAGATCGTCGCGGCGCGGGTTGCCGGCGGCAGGTGCGCAAGGTCGTCCAGCAATGCATCAGTCATGTGCCCTCCATGTGGCTGCCCGAGCGGGGCTTGTAACTGCGCGCCCAGAATGAGGTGACGCGAGTACACAGAATTAGCTTATCGTCTAAATTATGTGCACATCTAAAGTCTGCCGTCAATGGCGGTCGGGAGCAGGGCTTGGAGAAGAGGCTGCGCCAGCCGAACGGGCGATGAAGTACAGAGACCTGATCGCGGAGCTGTTGGACATTGCAGTCCCGAGTGTCCCGGCATGACTCGAGGACGGTACTGTCGCTCCGGATGGTCAGGCGCTCCGGATGGTCAGAGGTGTGTCGAAGGTGGATATCGACGCTGACAGCCTGTTCAGGCCGTTATGCGGGCGTGGACGACTCGATCGAGCAGACCGGGCCCCGTGAAGTGGTGGACTTCGGGTCAGCAGGGTAGTGGTCGACGAATCATGGTGAATGCCAGATGATTTCGAGTTCGCGACTGCCGCCTGTGCCGCTGCGGCGCGTGTTCCGTCGCAGCGATCACCGCCCGCAGCTCATCCGTGCTGACGGCGGAGGAGTAGCGGGCGGGTGACCTGCCACTTGTCGTGCTGCTCGATGACCACAGCGGTCGCCAACCGCAGGAACGCGGCGGGATTCGGGAAGGTCTCCACGACGTCGGGTCGGCGTTCGACTTCCTTGTCGAGCCATTCGACGGGCTTGTCGGACAGATCTTCTGCCAGCGCATTCCCGGCGTGTATGTCCGGGTCTCCGTGCGCACGACGGTCACCCAGCGTTTTCTGACTTCCCGGGACGGCATCGACCTGCTGACGCGGGCGGGTGGCTCCGCGATTCCGGACTGGGTAACCACGCCTCCGGAGGAACAGCCGGCCGACTGCCGTCGACTCGATTCGGGTGATCGGCGGTCGGTGGACACGACCGGGACGGGTCCGGCTACGGACGGTCCGAGAACAGCGGCGGGGCAAACCCCCAGGGGCCGACCTGCGTGGATCCATCCGGCCTCGGCGCGGAGTCCATGGACCCGGCCGGCTCGGACTCGGTGGGTGTGGCCCCGGAGAGCGTGCCGCGGCGAACAAGCTTGATGGCAGCGTCGGCGATCTCGTCTCCGGTGAGATTCTGCGATGGGCTGTACCACCGGGAGATCCACATGATCATGCCGAGGAGCAGGCGGGCTGTGAGCTTGGGATCGCCCGGTTCGAGGACGTCTGCGTCCATCGCTTGGCGGACGGCCTGCACCCACAGCTCCTCGTATTCGCGCGCCCATTTCCGCCACCTGGCATACGTGTCGGGAGGCAGGCCCGTGCCGCCGAAGAATACCGACAGGTAGTTGCGCATGCGGATCGCAGCATGGACCTGGACCCGGATGAGCCCGAACAGAGCCTCACGGGGATCCGTCGAATCCGCGAGCACCGTCTCGGCGAGTAGGTGAACCTCCGCGGTGCTGCGTTCCAAAACCATTCCCAGCAGATCCTCCTTCGCGGGAACGGTGCGGTACAGCGTTGCGCGGGACACCGAAAGTTCTTCGGCCACAGCCTCGATCGAGACGGCGTCGTAGCCCTGTTCGTTGAACAGCCGTGCCGCGGTGTCGGCGACGGCCTCCAGGTCGATCTCCCGGCGCGGGCGGCCGCGCGGCCGCGAGCCGTTGTTCTGGGATGCGGCAGCTTTCGCCGAGGTCTTCGGCACACTCTTGTGGGCGGGCACTTCGTCCACCTTCTCGGTATGGTCGGTCAGTCGCTGATAACATCCTATCCGTCTCAATATCGAACGGGCTCCGGCGCTCGCCCAAAAGTGCTGGGAACTCACCAGTGTCGAGTTATCGACCGGTGAAGCGCGGGGCCCGGCGGGCGCGGAACCCCGCGATTCCTTCGAGCAGGTCCTCGGATCCCAGGGTGTGCTCCTCGTACGCCAGGGACAGATCGACGACCTCGCCCGCGCGCTGCTGCGATATCCGGTTGAGTGCGCGCTTGGTGCCCTGGACCGCCAGCGGCGCATTGGCGGCGATACGGTCCGCGATCGCACGGGCCCCGGGCAGCACCTCTTCGGGGCTGTCGACCAGATCGGTGACGGCCCCGAGCCGGAATGCGGTCACGGCATCCAAGGGGTCGCCGGTCAGCAGATGGCGACGTGCGCGCAACATTCCGACCGCCTGCGGCCACACCAGGCAACCGCCGTCGCCCGCCACCAGCCCGACATTGACGTGGGTGTCGGCCAGCGATGCGGTCCGCGCGATGACAACGGCATCGCAGGCCAGGGCGATGGTCGCGCCGAGTCCGACGGCGTGTCCCTGCACGGCCGCAACCACGGGCTGCGGCAGGCCGAGGAAGGCGTCGAGCAGCCGCCGCGCGTCATCGACGATGGCACGCCGGACGGTCGGATCCTTGTAGGCGTTCTCCATCAGCTCGAAGTCTCCGCCCGCGGAGAAGACAGTGCCTTGCGAGCCGAGTACCACCGCGCGCACCCGGTCGTCGCTCCGGGTCTCCAGCAGCGTCTCGGTGAGTTCATGGTGCAGGACCGCATCGAAGCGGTTGAGCAGCTTCGGCCGTGCGAGGACGATCTCGCGCACGCCGTTGTCGTGGGTGGTGATCTCCAGGGCTGTCGGGTGTGGCGTCATCGGTGATCGCCGATCCTTTCCATAGTCGCGCCGTGATCGCGATGCCGTGTGCGGAGCGAACACCCCGCGCTGCCGAGAGCGACCACACGAACATTTGTGAGTCTGTGTGTCTCAATAGTATCAACGCCGGGTACTCCCGAATCAATGCGATTCGGGCGTCGGTTCCGAGGCGAATTACGGGACTCGTTGACCTATGTGATGCCAGACACTAGTATTTGAGACTAGTAGGCTCAAATATCGAGCATCGCCGCTCCTGGATCGGATCAGCGATGCGGACACCACCTTGGAGGTAAATCAATGGGACGCGCAGATGGCAAGGTCGCCTTCATCTCCGGCATCGCCCGGGGGCAGGGCAGGTCGCACGCGGTGCGGCTGGCCGAGGAAGGCGCCAACATCATCGGGTTCGACGTCTGCGCGGACAACCCGCAGGTCGAATACCCGCTGGCCACCAGTGAGGATCTCGACGAGACTGTTCGGCTGGTCGAAAAGGCCGGCGGGCGCATCCATGTCGCGGTCGCCGACGCGCGCGACTACGACGCCGTCGAGAAGGTCCTCAACGAGGGCGTGAAGCAGTTCGGACGGCTGGACATCGTGCTCGCCAATGCCGGCATCATGCCGATCACCGGTGAGCAGCGTTTGCAGCGTGAGTCGTTCGTGTCTGCGGTCGAGGTCATGCTGATCGGCGTGTACAACACGATCTATCCGGCGATTCCGCACCTGCGGGCCGGCGGCAACGGCGGCTCGATCGTCATCACCAGTTCGACCAACGGCATCGTCGGCGGCATCTCCGAGGGTGGCCCGGGCGTCGTCGGGTACTCGGCCGCCAAGCACGGCGTCGTCGGCGTCATGCGGACGTTGGCCAATACCCTTGCGCCGGAGAACATTCGCGTCAACACCGTGCACCCGACCGGTGTGAACTCGCCGATGGTCGCCAACGAGGCCTTCGGTCGCTATGTGCAGCAGTTCCCGGACATCGCCGCCAACCTGCAGAACCCGCTGCCGGTGCCGAACGGTCTGCTGGAATGCTCGGACGTCACCGACACGATCATGCACCTGGTCTCCGACGCCGGTAAGTACGTGACCGGTCAGACGGTCGTCGTCGACGCGGGCTTCACCAACTACCGCTGACGAACGGCGCATCCTTTGCCCAGTGGGCACTGTGATCGGAACAGCGTCGTCGTCGCGCGATGAGAAAGCCGCAGGCAGTCCGAGAGAAGCCGCGGCCGGCTCGGGCCGGATCGGGTAGCGATCCGGCCCGAGCCCTTTTTCGGCGGCGACGATCCATTCCGGTGGATGGCATCACAGCCGGGCAGTTGTCGCGACCCAGGCAGTTATGAGAAACTGTGTATCAATATTTAGCGGCGGGCGGTGATCACGCCTGGACATCGACGGGAGTGGACGTGAGCGATCTGGAGTACTCGGTCAAGGACGGGGTGGCGACCATCCTGTTGAATCGGCCCGAGCGCAAGAACGCGTTCACGCTCGAGATGATCGATGAGTGGGCTCGGTTTCTGCGGGAGGCCGAGGCGGACGACGAGGTTCGAGTCGTCGTCCTGACCGGCGCCGGGGAATCGTTCTGTTCCGGGGTGGATCTGGACAAATTCAAGGGCGAGAAGCGGGGCCCGCTGGCGGAGAAGGAGTATCTGACCCGGCGGGTGCATCAGGTGGCGCATGCCATGCAGGCGCTGTCCAAGCCGGCGATCGCCGCGGTCCGCGGTGTGGCAGTCGGAGCGGGCATGGATATGTCGCTGATGTGCGATATCCGCATCGCGGGCCGATCGGCTCGCTTCTCGGAAGGCTATATTCGGGTCGGCCTGGTGCCCGGCGATGGTGGTTGCTACTACCTGCCCCGGATCGTCGGTGTGGCAAATGCCTTGCGGCTGTTGTGGACCGGCGACTTCGTCGGCGCCGATGAAGCGCTCCGGATCGGACTGGTCTCGGAGGTCCACGACGACGACGCGGTCCTGGATGCCACGTACTCGCTGGCCGCATCGTTGGCCGCAAAGGCGCCCTTGGCGGTCCAGCTGATCAAGAGGTCGGTCTACCAGGGTCTGGATCAGGATCTGCGCACCGCGCTGGAGTTGATCTCGTCGCATATGGCGGTGATCACCTCGACCGAGGACTCGGCGGAGGCCTTCGCGGCCTTCAAGGAGAAGCGCGATCCGGTGTTCCGGCGGCGATGACGGATCAGCGGCGGCAGAGAACGGAATTGAGGCGAGGAAGATGTCAACGGTGGTAGCGGAGGATTCGGCGCGGCTGAATCACGACGAATTACGCAGTACGGTACGCGATTTGACGGCCGCGTGGCGACGCGAGGGACGCTATGTGCCGCAGTGTGATTCGTGGATGCGGTCGTTCGATCTGGAGTTCACCCGGGAGCTGGCCGCGCGCGGTTTGATCGGGATGACCTGGCCCCGGCGTTACGGCGGTGGCGAATACCGCAATGTCGACCGGTTGGCGGTCACCGAGGAGTTGTTGCGCGCAGGGGCACCGGTGGCGGCGCACTGGATCGCCGATCGCCAGATCGGGCCCGCAATTCTGCGGCACGGCTCCGACCGGCTGCGCGAGGAGATCCTGCCGGGGATCACCCGTGGCGAGGTCCAGTTCTGCCTGGGTATGAGTGAGCCGGGCGCCGGATCGGATCTTGCGGCCGTGCGCACCACGGCCGAACGGGTCCCGGGCGGCTGGCGCATTACCGGACGCAAGATCTGGACTACCGGGGCTCATCACGCGACGTATGCCTACGTACTGGCGCGGACCGCGAAATCGGAGCGCAAGCACCAGGGCCTGAGCGAATTCGTGGTCGACATGCACGCCGAGGGTGTCGAGGTGACGCCCATCGTCGACATGTCCGGCGAACATCATTTCAACGAAACCGTCTTCGACGGGGTCTTCGTGCCCGAGCATCAGCTGATCGGCACCGAAGGGGAGGGCTGGAAGCAGGTCGTCGAGCAGCTGTCCTTCGAACGCGGAGGTCCCGAACGGGTGCTGTCGACCTACCCGCTGCTCGCCTCGATCGTGGAACGAGCCGACGATGTCCACGATCGGAACCTTTCCGGCCGGCTGGGCACGCTGGTCGCCCGGCTGACGGCGCTGCGGCGCATGTGCTGGGACGTCGCCCAGCAACTCGATGCCGGACGCGCGCCCGTCCAGGAGGCCGCGACGCTCAAGCTGCTGGGCAACACCTTCGAGCGCGATGTCATCGAGTTCGCTCGGGAAGTGTTGGGCGGCAATGACGATACGCCCGGAAGCCTCTTGAAACAGGCGCTGCTCGCCGCTCCCGGATTCAGTATCCGCGGTGGCGCCGCCGATGTGTTGCTCTCGATCATCGCAAAACAGGAGTCGCGGATATGAGTGCGGAATCGCCACTGCGGGAACTGATCTCCGATCTCGCCCAGTCTGTCGGCACCGGCGTCGGCGCCGGTGAGGTTCCGCAGATCTGGCCGGAGATGGTGAAACTCGGCCTGGACACCGTCGGTATCGCGGAATCGAACGGTGGGTCGGACGGCACCGTCGCCGATTTGGCGGTGCTGTCGGAAGCATTGGGGCAGCACGGGATCGGGGTCCCGTTGATCCAGGCGGCGACCGCGAACTGGGTGCTTGCGGAGGCCGGGCAGCGGGTCGAGCCGGGATCTCTGTCGCTGGTCGCCGTGACGGACTCGACATTGAACATCGAAGGGCGTTTGTCTGCCCGTATCGGCTCGGTTCCGTGGGCGCGCAGTGCCGATCGCGTGATCGTCTATCCAGCAGTCGGTTCGCCGTTGGTCTTCAGGATCGGTGATCCGGAGATGTCCATCGAGCCCGGACTGAATCTCGCGGGCGAACAGAGCGATACCGTCGTTCTCACGGCTGCGGCCGGCGCAGTACTTGCGCAAGCGCCGGGGCGCGATGCCGTATTGGCCCGGCTCGGAGTGCTGTGGTCCGCGGCGTTGGTGGGCTCGGTCCGCGGTGCCTACGAACTGACCCGCGACTACGTGCGCACGCGCGAGCAATTCGGGGCGCCGCTGGTCAAGATCCCCGCTGTCGCAGCGGGTTTGGCAACCATCCGGACCCAGCTGCTGCAGGCCGAGACCACGGCGAACCGGGCCGTCGAGGTGTATTCGACCGGGGCATCGGGGAATTCGGTGCTGGCTGCCACCGCGGTTGCGCGAATCATCTGCGCCACCAGCGCCACCGAGACCGCACGCATCGCCCATCAGCTCCACGGCGCGATGGGCATCACGGCCGAATATCCCCTGCACAAGCTCACCACCAAGCTGTGGGCGTGGCGTGATGCGGTGCTGAGCGAATCCGAATGGGCGCGGCTCCTCGGCGAGACGACGCTGGAGCAAGGCGAGAACGCCCTGTGGTGCGAGCTCACCGCGACGGCGTAGCCCGGCCCCCGGGTGTCCATGCCGCCGCATCCGAGCGGCCGGCCCCGATGAAACGGCGACGGCCGTGTCGACCGCGTGCATGTGGTCGACAC
>NZ_JBHZCS010000090.1:0-39181 GCF_042755705.1 Nocardia sp. NPDC059154 | reverse complement strand
CCAGCGCGCCGCCCGCGACGGCACCGACCCCGATCGCCGGGATGGAGGCGACCGCGACGGCGCCCAGGCAGCCGACAGCGCCCCCGACAGCGGCACCGACAGGTGCCATCACCCCTGCCGAGGCGACGCCTGCGGCGACGGCACCGACCGCCGCGCCCGCGACGCCACCGACGCCGCAGCCGATGAACGCGGCCGGTACCGACAGGACCTCCGCGCCGATGAGGCCGCCGCTGACCGTGCCGAGCGCGGCGCGGTCGGACTGATCGCGCGGTACGCCGAGGTGATCGAACCCGATGGCGATATCGGTGGTGGCCACGTCGAGCCATTGCTGGACCGAGGTTTGCGCGGCGGGATCGACCCAGTCGGGCACCGAGATCAGGATATCGCCGACCTGCAGGACACGCGGCCCCGCCGCAGGTGCGGCCGGGGCAGCGGGATCGGGTGCGGGCTGGTCGGTATCGGTGACCTGTTCGGGCGTGCTCGTCTGGGCCGGTGCGGTTTTCGGGGCCGCGATCTGCTGTTGGCGGGCCCAATCCGGGCGCGGCACGGGCCGGTCGGGTTCGATGGGTGCCGGTGCGGCCGGAATGTAGGCTGCCGGTTCGGGTTTGGGCGGGGCGGGCGGCGCTGCCTGCGGGGTGGTCACGCCCGCCTGCCCGCCATCGCCGGTGACTCCGGCCTGGCCGGGTGCGGCCGAACTCGTTCCGGCCACGGTGACGGCCATCGCGACCGGTAGCGCGCCGGCGATGACGGCGCGGCGTAGTCGCTGGGGCAACCTCTGATGCATCGCACTCCCCTGAGTCCTGGTGATCGCGCGGTGCAGATCACGGGAAAACGGATGTCGACGAGGACCGATCAGCGCGTCTGGCAGCGTGCGTGAGCACGGGAGGCTTGATCGATTCATGCCGAGCCGCAGCCGAATTCGGGACGGATCGCGGCGCATGGGCTGCTGATCCGCACCGTGGTGCGGCGCTACATCCGGGTCGGCAGTGGGCCGGACCCCGGGAAACCCCGAGCGATATCGGGGCGCCTTCGTACTGTATGTCGATGCAGGCGGGTGTGGCAATGATCTTTCAGGGCCGGGGTGGGCTGCGAAATACGGTGCGCGGCAGCCTGGCTGGACGACCCCGGCCCGCGCCCGAGCGGGCAGGGGGTCCAGTGCTAGCGCAGCAGGACCGACCACATGGCCTGTGGCACGGTGCCGCGAGCGAGCACGTGCCAGTGCACGCTGAGGTGAAGCCATTGCTGCTGGTCGAAGCTGACGCGAATATCGATGTGCCGGTGGGTGGCTCCCGCCAGGAGCTCCTTGCGCACCCGCACGCAGTCGCCGATATCGTCCGGGTGGATGCGGGGCACCTCGACGGTGGCGCGGTGCAGCGGTGAGCTCGCGGGGGCGAGCCATTCGTGGATCAGCCCGGTCCGCAAGTCCATGACGCCGACCGCATGATCGGGTGAGAGCGGCACCGCGCGCAGCAGCAGCGACTGCAGCTGCGGGGTCGGGGTCTCCGAGGCGGTGCCGATGTCGTGGACCAGTGCGCGGACCTGACCGAATCCGTCGCTGCGGGCGGCGAAATGCAGATGGCGGCGGATGCCGTCGCCCTGCCCGGCACTGACTGCGGTGCTGCTCCAAGTGTCCGGTTCGAGTTGGGGGTCGAACAGCCGTAGTAGTCCCGTCCGGTCGATCTGTTCGAAATGGCGCAGAAAGTCCGGCAGCGCGCGGCTTCGGGAGCGGTCCTCACCGGTGCCGAGCAACTGCTCCAGCGATGCCGAGCCGGTCAACAACTGAGTGCGGGAATCCCATGTCAGCGTTGCGACCAGCGGCCGGGGCGGTGGCTGAACGCGTCGGGGACCGCCCCACAGTTGCACGCCCATCACCGCGTCGGTGCCGTCGAGAACTGGGACAGCCAATACCCGCAGTGGTGGCGACACGGGGCTGTGGACAGCCCGCACCACTGGGCGAGCGGCGGCGACGCAATCATCGACGATGGCCTGCAGCGACCGGGCGACATGCGGGCCGCGCATGGTCTCCTGGGCGAGCCTGGTGCGCAGCAGCCGCGTGAAGTAGCGACGGCTCGCGCCTTCGGCGACCACCGAACCGCGGTCTTTGAAGAACAGGGTTTCCACCAGCGCCCAGGGCACCTCACGCCGCTCGGTTCGCTGCGAGGCCGGTGCCGAGGCCTCGATCGCTGGTTCCTCCGGCGTGCTCACCCGCACCGCCTACCCGCACAGCGGTGCGACGCTGCCGATCTGATTGTCTGACCCAAGAGTGGGCTACCTCTCGCCGGGGACCGGCCGAGGCATTCGAGCGGTCCGAATTCTGTTGCAGTGGACGTCTTCTCGCGGTCGATGTGCGTAGCCGTGTGCACCGGCTGCAACGGTGCGGCCGCGAACGCCTCGCGCGTGATCGACTGTCATGGGCCGGGCGGCATCAAGCGCACCGACAGCAATGCTTGGGGCGCGGTGTGGCGGGTCAGGACCGTCCACCGAGCATGGAGCCGATGCCATCGGCCGTCGGCGAACCCGACGCGGAATTCGTTCTCCCACTGGGGAGCGCCCCCGAGCAGCACGAGCCGCACCGCCCGGCAGGCCGGCGCGTCGTCGGGGTGTATTCGTGGCACTTCGTGGATCCAGCGCTGCAGGGGATCGGGTTCACCGGCCAGCCACTCGTGGACCAGCCCCGTGGCCAGGTCGACAGCCCCGACAGCGTGCCCGGCCGCGATCGGCGCGGCGTACGCCAGCAACGACGTCATTTCCGGGGCAGGGGTGGGTTCGACCTCACCGATGTCGTGGATGAGCGCGCAGAGGGTGCGGCTCGGGTCGGGCCCGTCGCTGCGCGCGGCGAAGTGCAGGATGCGACGCTTGCCGCTGGTGGCCCCCGTGGTGACGGGTTTGTCCGTCCACGTCGACGCTGCGCGATGGGCGTCGAGTAGGGCCAGAAACCCGACCCTGTCGAAAGTGGTGAAGCAGCGCAGAAACTCGGGCAGCGTGCGTGTGCGAGGCGTAGGGCCCTCGGCGTCGATCAGCTGCTCGAGATCGCCGTTGGTGCTGATCAGGCTCGTGTGCGGATCCCATGTCAGCGTTCCGATCGCCGGGCGCGGTGGCGGGGATTGCCCGCGCCGACCTGCCCAGAGATGAACGCCGAGAACCTGATTGCCGGGATCGGTGACCGGAACGGCCACGATCTGCATGGGGCGTCCGTCGGCGGAGTTGACGTGGCGAATGTGGGTGAGCCCGGTGGCGACGGTGTCGGCGATGAGATCGGGTGCGGCGGCGTTCATCGTCGCGCTGCGCCCGATCCAGCTCTTGTCCCACCCGGTGAAGCGGCGCGGCCGCGTGCCCTCGGCGACGATGAACCGGCGGGGGGCCGACAGCGTTTCGAGCAGAACCCAGCCATGGGCCTTGCCCGCACCGGCACGTGGAGGCCGCAGCGAAGGTCCGGCTGTTGCCGTGGTGAGCGCCGCAGCCATCAGCACCCGCTGCTGTTCGTCGGCGGCAGGGGGCGGCCGATCGTGGGCCGATCCGAGGCGATGGCCCGCGGCCGCAACGGCGGCCGTGGCGCGGCAGCGGCGAGGGCGATGTTCAACGGGATGGCCACCACGGCGATCCCGATGGGGTACAGCAGTTGCATCAACAGTTCCTCCTGGGGGCGATCGTGTGTGAGAGCCCGCGCATGAACGGGTGCAGCCATCGACCGGGGTGCGTGCTCGGTGCGGCCGTGCTGGTCGCGGCCGGGACGGTGCCGCCGGGATGGTCGAGGTCGATCAGGTCGGTCCAGTGGTCGCCGGCCCGCAGTGACGACACGTGTACCTCCGCGCGTACCGTCATCCGTGCGTGCTCGACTTGGCTTGCGAGGGTGTCCAATTCGGAGATGGAGCGGCTGATGACGTGATCGTGGTCGCAGATGGCGATCAGGACCGCGCCGTCCGCCTCGACCGGGATGTGTCCGAGCTCGGCGTGGGTGAGGCCCAGAGGTTGGCAGACTCCGCACAGCACCTCGCTGCCGCGTTGGTAGACGATCACCAGGCCTTGGAAGGTTTCCGGCACCAGGTTCACTGCAGTGCGCAATGCTGTTGCCACAGTGTCGGTTTCGGAGATAGACGTCACGGTGACTCCTCGGAGCAGGTGGGACGTGGCTCGGAGCGTGGTCGTGGGGCCGGTGGCTGCAGCAGCCCGGCGTGGCGCCGCCGGGCGTCGGGCGCGGTGTCGGTCAGACCTGCAGGGCCGCCGCCACGGCACCGGGTTCGGGGTTTTGCGCAGTCGTACCGGAATCCGGTCGAGGATCCTGGCCGGTGGAGGCTGCCGCCCATATCCAGCGTGCGGCCGCAGCGAGGACCAAGGCGGCCAGTGCGGTCACGGGGGCGACATGGGTGGGGGTGAACGATGGTGGCGATGGTGGCCACTGCGGCGAGCACAGCGGCCGAGACCAGCGCCGGTGCGAAGGACCGCCCACGTCGGCGGGCATCATCGCCGGGCACTGCCCACCACGCGGCGGCGGTCAGCACTGCCAGTACCAGCGCCTGTACCGCGTATTCGGTTTGCGGGGTCCAGGCAAGCTTGCCCGCGAGGAAGGCCCCGGCGGTTGGTCCGATCCCGATTCCGGCAGCGGCGATCACCCACCAGGCCCCGGTGGAGACGGGCGCGTTCGGCGTCGGTTGGGCCAGCGCGACCAGCGCAGAGGCCATGACGAGCCCGGCGGCAACTCCTTGCACCGCAAGGCAACCGAACAGCAGGTGCGCGTCGTGTGCCATCGCGCTGGCGGCGGAGGCGAGTGCGAACACCGTGAGCGCGAGCGGGAACAGACGCGCCCGCATTCTGCCGGTCAGAATTGACGTCACCAGCAGGAAGACGGCGAAGCCAGCGGCGTAGGCCTCCAGCGGGCCTTGCAGCAGCGGGCGCGCGACTTCCGGTGTCAGCGTTGTCGGAATCGAGGCCATCACCTCCGGCGGCACCGGTGTGCCGGCGGGAAGTCCCAGCGCGGCGGCGACAGCGTCGCTTGACATCGGTTTGGGAGGAACACCGGGGACCGGGAATCCGCCCACGGGCAGCACGACATCGACGAACGCCACCAGGGTGGCGCTCGCCGCGACAGCGGCCGCCACGACCGCACGGGGCCGACGGCGGGTGAGGGTGCGATGCCCGACGAGGTCAGGGCGATCAATGGAAATGGTCATGAGGTTCCTTCTTCGGCAGGTCGGCCGACGCCGTGACGGCCGCATCGGTGGTGAAACCTGCTGTGCGGCAATCGGTGACGAGGCAAGGGAGTCCGTCGTGAAGTTGCTGAACGCCGCCCGCCGGTCAGGGGTGACAGCGGCCAATGGCGCCGGGATGACACCGCGGTGGCGTCGCTGGATTCCAGTGGCTGCGGCCGTTCACCGATCCTGGTGCCCAGCGATGTCATCGGCTGCTGTGGCGGTCGGCGTGGCGGGGACCGCGATGTGTGTGGACGAGGACGCCTGTGCGGCGAGGAGCTGTTCGACGATGAGGAGCATCCAGCGTCGAGTCCAGGTCGTCGGCGGTGCCGGGGCAGTCATGATCCATCGGGATCCGTTGTGGTGCACGCGCAGTCGCACTGCGATCCTCCTGGTGATCGATCGCGGCGGTGCCGGTGTGGACGATTCCACCCCGTAGGCTTGCTGAGAGCAGATCGGTCCAGGGAAAGGATCCGTCCAGGCGCGGAACCCAGATCGCTTCTGTCACACAGGTTCCGACATCGACCAGGTAGTCCAGTAGTCGCTGTGTGTCGCGCAGGGCGCTCGCGGCGCGGGCTGGTGCGCACACCAGCAGGATGCACACCGTCTCGTTCGGGGCGGGATCGGCGAAGCACACCGGCGCGATGTCGGTGTGCAGCGGCCACGCCTGCGGAAGCTCGGGTTGCCCGTCGCGGCAGGTCAGCGTGATCAGGCACTCACCGGTCCCCGAGGGCACGCTGGCGCTGATGTAATGGATGAGGGCGCTGATGTCGGGGTCGGCGGTCAGCATGGTGCTCCCGCAGTGTCGCTCGGGCGGGCGCTGAAGGTGCTGGGGATCGTTTCGAGGGCCTCTTCGACAAAGCCGGCCGCGATCTGCGGGTGTGCGTACGGCAGCGAATGGCCTGTCCGCGCAACGATGTCGAGGCGGGCTCCCGGGATGCGTTGGGCGAGGTGGCGTGACTGCTCGGGCGGCACGACGGCGTCGAATTCCGCGCCGACCACGCGGACTGGGACCCTGCTCAAGGCAGCGAGGACGGCCTGGTCGATCCTGAACACCTCCGCGGCGCTGCAGATGTCGGCGGTGACGCGCGGATCGACGGGTAGTTGGTCGGGAACCAGTTGGGATCGACCGGGTTTCGCACGCCCGGACATGGCGATCATGCGTTGCTGCATCACGCGGTGGGCCCACGCGTTGACCGCATCGCCACGGGTGCGGCGCAATGGGCGGATCGGCGCGGCCGCGACACGGAACGGGCGCAGGCCCGGCCACCACGGACGTTCTCCGGCAGCGTTGAACAACAGCACCGCACGGATATGGCGGTGGAACTGGTCGCGGTGGCGGCGGGCGTATTCGAGCAGGACATAGCCGCCGATCGAATGCGCGACCGCCACGACGGGCGAGGTGGCGACGGTGTCGAACACCACTGCCAGGTCGTCGGCGAGCGCGGCGATGTCGTTGGTGGCGCGCGGATGCGGCCACGCCGAGCGCCCGTGCCCGCGCGCGTCGATCCGGATGTGGTCGACACGATCGGCGAAGCGGTCTACGGCCACGTCGACCAGCGGCTTCCAGAATGTGGAACTGGCGATCAGCCCGTGCAGATACACCACCTTCACCGGCGCACTGCCGGTACCGGTTTCGGTGCACGCCAACCGGATTCGGCTTGTCCCGGACACTAGAAATTCGTGCTCGCGAACGGCGCGAGTGGTCACCGGAGGGCCTCCTCGGATCGGACGGATGAGGGCGCGTCGGTCAACGCGGTGACCACCACCCGCGCGCCGCGGGCCGGGACGTAGGTGATCTGGCGCAACCTGGCGTGGTCGGGTCTCGCACCGCCGGGCAGCGCCAACCGGTGGCGCAGCAGAACTTCGCGCAGCGTCACGGTGCCCTGCATGAGCGCCAGGTTTGCGCCGAGGCAGCGGCGAACCCCGCCACCGAACGGCACCCATGCGTGTGGTGGCACGCTGCCGTCGAGGTGGCGTTCGGGGCGGAATACGTCCGGGTCGGGGTGGCTGTCGGGGCGCTGATGTGCGAGCAGGACCGAGCCGGTCACGACGGTGCCGGCGGGAAGGTCCCAGCCGCCGATCGCCACACCGCGCGTCAGCTTCCGGTAGATCGCGCCCAGGACAGTGCGCCGCCGGATGCTCTCCTTGATCACCGCTTCGAGGTACTTGTCGTCACCGTCGATGGCGGCACGGCGCGCGGTGGCCTGAACCTCGGGATTGGCGGCGAGCTCATACAGCGCCCACGCCACCGCGACCGCGGTGGTCTCGTGTCCGGCCAGCAACAGCGTGACCAGCTGGTCACGGATCTCGGCGTCCGAGAGCGGCGCATCGACGCCGGTGCCGCCGTGGGTTCCGGCGGTCACCATGCGCGAGAGCACGTCGCGGCGAGCATGCAGGTCAGGGTCGAGTCGGCGGCGGCCGATCTCGTCGTAGAGCAACGCGTCGAGCGCGGCTTCGGTGCGCTGGAACTGTTTCCACGGCCCGATGCCCTGCAGGGCAGGTGTGCCCAATCCAAGCAGTGTCAGGGGGCCGATCGCGGTGAACTGGTAGAGCTTGGGTGCCAGCTGCGCGCGCTGCTCGGCGTCGGTCAGGCCGAAGACGGCTTGCAGGATCACGTCCATGGTGAGCCCTGGCATGCGTTCGGCGGTGGCGATGACCGAACCGCTGGTCCACCCTCGGGTCTCCTGGCTGGCCAGGTCGGTGACCAGCTGGCGGTACTGCTCGATCGCGGTCACGCTGAACGCGGGCAGCAGAACTCGGCGCAGCCGGGCGTGGACG
This sequence comes from Nocardia sp. NPDC059154, assembly GCF_042755705.1. Taxonomy (NCBI): domain Bacteria; kingdom Bacillati; phylum Actinomycetota; class Actinomycetes; order Mycobacteriales; family Nocardiaceae; genus Nocardia; species Nocardia sp. NPDC059154. The sequence continues at coordinate 31,214 of NZ_JBHZCS010000090.1, read as the reverse complement.
TCGTCGTCGGAGACGAGCATGCTGCCCGATCCCATCCACGCCGCCGCGACATGGTTCGCCTCGCCGGTATGGAGATCGGCCGGGGCGGCCGCAAAGATCTCACGCAGATGTTCCGGGCGGGAGAACACCACGAGTCGGCGGGCATAGGGCGGGACCCGCACAGTGAACACATCGCCGTACCGGCGTGCGGCTTCGCTGAGGAACTGCGCGCGGTGGCGCGCATACATCCACGTCTGCCACAGCACCGGTGACGCCGGACCGGGGGGATAGGTGGGGGTCACGAGGTGGGCGCTCCTTCGGGTGACGCAGGGTCTGCGGCGATGTCGGTGAGGGCGTCGATGACCTCGACGAGGCAGTCGGCGGCCTCACCCGGATGAGTGGCGGGCAGCGAATGACCGGCTCCCGCCACAGAGTTCAGTCGCGGACGAGCGGCGCGGCGACCTGCTGGGCGGGCGCGGCCGCGCGGATGCGCAACAGCGGCACCGTCGCGATAGCGATGGCCAGCGTGCAAACGGCGAGTCCACAGAAGAGCCGGTGGAAGGAATCCACGAAACCCGGTGAGGTTGTGGACGTCAGGACCGCGGCGAGAACGGCCAGGCCTACCGTGCCGCCGAGCTGACGCGCGGTCAGGGTCACGCCCATACCGACGGCCATGTCGTCGGTGTCCAGAGCGGTGGACGCGCAGATCGATAACGCCGAGACCGCGACTCCCACACCGATACCGGCCACCACCGCTAATACCGTCCACAGCGGCCACGATCGGTGCGAGCCGAACCAGTGCGAAGCCAGAACGGCGGTCTCCACCGACATCAGCGCCATACCGGCGGCGGCGAACCATCGCGCCGAGTTGGGTCCGGCGTAGCGTCCGGTCGCCACCGCGCCCGCCATGGCCGCGACCCCGACGAGCCCGATAGCCCCTCCGGCCTGCACCAGCGACAGGTGCCAGACCGTGGTCAAAAACAGTGGGACCGCCAACATGTTCGTGAACAGCGCAGCACCGAGCGCCGCGTTGACCAGGCTCGCGCCGGCGAAGACCCGGTCGGTGAGCAGCGGGATCGGGATCACCGGCACCTGCTGAGATCGGCTGCGCCACAACGTCGCCGCCCCGGCCAGCAGCCCGAGAGCGCCCAGACTCAGCGTGAGAGGTGCGTGGTAGCCCCATCGCGACGACTGGCTGATCGCAACAACGACCGCAGCGAGCCCGCCCGACAACAGCAGCGCGCCGGGCAGGTCTGGCATCTCGCGTCGCAGCTGGCCGGGCTGCGGCAATCGCGCGCAGGCCGCGACCAGCAGCAGGCTGGCGGGCACGTTGATCAGAAACAGCCAGCGCCACCCCGCGAGATCGACCAGTTCGGCACCGACGCCGGGGCCCAGGACCGCCGCGAATGAACCCGACGCCCCCCACGCGCCGATCACCGCGGCCGCCCGGGAAGCGGGAGCGGCGGCCAGCAGCCCACCCAGCGCGGCCGGCAGCAGCAGCGCGCCGGTGCCGCCCTGCGCGACACGGGCCGCGATCAGCATGCCCGCGGTCGGGGCCGCCGCACACGCGGCCGACGCCAGCCCGAAACCGAGCGCCCCGACCAGCAACAGTCGCCGATGCCCGAGGGTGTCGGCGAGATGCCCGCCCACCGCCAGCCCGGCGGCGAAGGCCACCGCGAACCCGGTGGCGATCCAGGTCATCGTGTGCTGGCTGGTGTCGGGGAAAGCTGCGGCGATCGCACCGAAGGCGAGATTGACGATCGCGGCATCGAGGTAGACCAAAAAGGTTGCCGCGCACGCTATCAGCAGAATCGGGGTCAGGTTCGCGGCAGCGGGATCGCTGGTTCTGGCCGACCCTGTCATGCCCGGTCTCCGTGCCCGCCCACCGGTTCACCCGGGAAGCCGCGGCCCTCGGCTGCCAACACCCCGGTGTAGCCATCGCGCTTCTGGGCGGGCGGAATGCCCTGGGCGAGAAGCTGTTCCAGGGCATCTTCGTCGCCGAAGGCCTCCGCGAAGCTCAGATCGCGGTAGTACTGCTGCTGGGGAGTCGGATTGTCCAGGTCGACGCGCAGAGTCAAGGGGGCGGTCATGGGGGTGCCTTACCGGCCCGCTCGGGCCATCTGGGTGAGAAGGAAGCGCACGGCGTCCGGCAGACCGACAGCGGCCCCGGTCATGTGCTCGATCGACGGGACAGTCACATAGGTGACCGGGGTTCCCTGGGCCCGCCAGTTCGCGACCGTGGCATCGGTTTCGCGCTCGCCGATGAAGGGGTCGCCGGCGCCGCGCCACAGGTAGATCGGTATCTTGGGACCCTCGGAATACTCCAAGCTGTTGTCCCGCAATATATTTCGTGTCTGACCTTGATAGAAGAGCCCGAAGCTCGTGCCGAGCTCGTCGACCGAACGCCCCGCACCGGAGACCAGGATCTGGTTGGTGCACGCGTCGTTGATCTCGGCTCGGTAGCGCCTGCCCCCGTCGCTGAGATACTCCGAAATCGGCAGCGCCGCACCATATTCGCGTTCGAGGCCGAAGGCGACAGCGGCGGCGAGGCCGAAGGCGGGGTGATGGTTGTGGCCGAGCTCTTCGGCCATCTGCAGAATATTGACCGGCACCCCTCCGATCGCGGCGCCGACCAGATCCAGCTCGGGGGCATATCGGGGCGCCAGGGCGGCGGCCCACCCGGCGGCCATGGCCCCACCGGAGTATCCGGCCAGCGCGGCGGGGCTGTTGCCCAACTGCAGATCCGGGGCGCGATGCAGCGCGCGGATCGCGTCGAGAGTGATCTGCCCGCCCAGCCGGGCGGCCCCGTAGGCGCTGCGCGGGCCGAGATAGTCGGGGAAGGCGACAGACCATCCGGCCGCCAGAGCCACATCGAAGGCCGCGGCATCTCTCATCACGACATCGGGCTTCGGCGACCAGAACGCGTTCGACGGAGCACATTCCAGACCCAGCGCGTTGTAGGGCTCCTCGTAGACCAGCACCGGCCGGTCCGGCTGCTGCCCGGGTGGGCTGAACACCGTCACGACCCCGGCGATCGGGGCCCCCAGCGAGTCCGAGGAGCGGAACTGCAGCTGACGGACGTCGGCAATTACCCCGAACGGTGCCTCGCGCGTCTGCTCATAGAGCACGTCACCGAGCGCGTGATCGGCGAGATCCGGTGCCGCGGAATACAACGGGCCCGGGATCGGGGTCGGCATCATCGGCGTGTCCGCGACTGCCTGCGGGGCCGTGGCCCACATCGCCAGCGCGCACGCCATCGTCGCCACTGCGCCGACGAGGTGGCGGCGGTGGGAGAGGAATGAAGTGGGCCCGGCGTTGGTGGGGAGGGTGCCGGGCCCACTTCGGCACGCTGGGTTGGTCGCGAGAGAGGACCGCAGCGTGCTGATTACCCGCGTGGAGATCAGTGCGGGAGTACGGAGATGGCGAGGTTGTACAGGTTGACCGCCAGCGCAGAGAGATTGGCGGCGATGTTCGTCGACCCGGCGAACAGGTACAGCAAGTCCATCATCGGCCCCTTCCTGGGCATCATGCGGGGAGCCGGCCGTAACCACGCCAGCGCGCAGCTGCTGCCGTGACGAGCTCGTCGAGCGGCCACCGCGCGCGTCATTGCGCACAGGCCGATCGCTGACGAGCTGTTGGCATTGCGAAAGCCTGTTCACGAACGTCACGGCAGAGATCCCCACAAAAGAATTGCATGAAAAGCAGAGCAGTCCGGGATCGGGCGAACTTTCAGGACAAGCGTTACCCGATTCGGATATCCGGGATCGGGTCTCGCTCTGTCGTCCCTGATGATCGTTCGCCGAGATCCTTGACGCACTCCTTCTATTCGGTCACCGATTTTCGAGGCCGTCGTCGGCCGCCACTCCCGCGGTTGGGTTCGGTTCGACACCAGGCGAGATATCGGTGTGACGAGCATTGCAACACGTCAATAGATTTGCAAGATCACGAACTTCCCCGATTTGTCCAACTCGCACCCGGTATCGCAGCAGTTCCCCAATTTGTCCAGGTGCCGACGAGCGCGCGTCGCATTGTTCCCCACTATGTACAGGTCCTCGCATCGAATATGCCCATATTGGGGAACTTGTTGTTCTTCCCGGCGCTGGTCGTTTTCGATATGGTCGGCTGCGTCGGTGGATATCTTCCCCCTTGCATCCACCGACCGCGGCGGCCCGGAGTCCCACACATATCGACACATCCGGGCCGCCCCACCCCCCCTGCGACCCATTCGAATCCGTCTCGTCCTCCCCGGCCCCGCCGCAACACATTCGCGCGCCGTTTACTGGGCGATGAAATGGTGTCGCTCGGCCGTGCGGAACACAGGAGCGTTCTGTGCTGAAGGTGATTCCCCTCGACGCCGCGACAGTCCACCCTCGTGGCGGGCACCTATGGGACGGTGTCTCCCCGATATTCGGCCCGGCCGAGATGGTCTGCACATGCCTGGCGATCATTCACGAACGCGGAATCGCGTTGATCGACACCGGCCCGGGCTCAGCCGCGGTCGATGATGGCGGGAAGTCGATGGGCCGCCTGTGGACCAAGGTCTTCCGCCCGGACCTCACGCCCGACAACAGCTTGGTCGCGCAACTGCGCCGGCGCGGCATCGAGCCTGCCGACGTCACCGATGTGCTGCTGACCCACGGCGATCCAGACCACGCCGGTGGGCTTCATGACTTCCCCCACGCGATAATCCACGTTCATCGGGACGAGCTCACTGCAATCGCGCATCCATCGACCATCGGAGAGCGGAACCGCTATCGGCCAAGCCTTTTCACGCACGACCCGCTCTGGTGCGTGTACGGGCACGACAGCGCTGACGTCGTGGATTGGTTCGGGTTCCGGGCCCACCCCGCGCGAGGGTTGCCCGCGGTGGTACTGCTGGTGGAACTTGCCGGGCATTTGAGGGGGATGCTCGGCGTCGCGGTCGACATCGGCGGGCACTGGCTACTGCACGCAGCCGACGCCTATTTTCATGCCTCCGAAATCGATCCGCGGCGGCCGCGACCGCCAATCGCGGTGCGGGCCTTCGGGTTCGCGACCAAGACGCTGGCATCGGCTTACCCCGAGCAGCAGACTCGACTGCGCAACCTCGTGCGCGACCACGGCAACGAGGTCACCGTGATCTCCTCGCACTGCGCCGCCGAGCTCCGCCGACTCCAGAACGGCCCGGGCCCGGCTGCCCAACCGGGCCCGCGCTGAGCACTCATCGCCGGGCCTGCGTTGGATATTTCCGCATTTCCCTGCGCCAGAACGCGCGTGCCCGCAACGGGCACGCGCGCTCTGGCACCGCTACTCGATGGGGGTGAACAAGATCAGATCCCACGCGTCGGGGTGCTGCCACTTCTGGCCGAGGACCTTGATGACATGGCGGCGGCGTAGGTTGTCAGGGCCCAGAATCGTCACCACCGTTGGTTCGGTGATGGCCTGCGCATCGGGGATCGTCGTCACATAGGTCCCGAAATCGGGATTCTCCTGACAGAGCTTGAAGATCTGCCCGACCTCCTCCTGCGGGACCACATGGGCCCCGAAAAGGATCAGGTACTGGACCGCCCACGCGCAGACCTTCGGCCACGAATCGCCGAAGGTGTGTGCCGCACCCTCATTCGTCAGGATCTCCACGATCAGGTTCGGCCGGACCTCGTCGGTCGGCTCGCGCATCCACGAGAAGTGTTGCTTCCACGCGGCATTGGTCGCCATCGGATTCAGCTGCGGTCCCTGCAGGTACGCGGCAGGATGGCTGATCGCTTCCAGGTGTTCCAGATCGCCGGCGGCCCAGATCGGAGGAAAAGCCCCCGTCTGTGCAGCGAACAATCTCGGCATCAGAGCGTGGCCGATATTGAGCGCGAACATCTTGGGCATCCCCAATACGTCGCACATGGTGTCGAGAGCATCCGGGGTCGGCTGCCGTTCCATTCGGAAATACTTCGTGACGCTGGCTTCTGTCTGACCCAGCGCTTGGGCGAAGTCCGCGCGCGTGACTCCTCCATGCCGCGCGGTGGCATCCAACGCGTCCATCAGATGCTGCTTGAGGCCCCCCGGATCCTCAATTCGGTCCATCGGCGGATACTGCCGATTTCTTCGTGATCCACCCGACCGGCCGGCCTTTCTGGCCATGTCCCTCCTCATTCCCCATTCGCCCCCGAGGTAGCCTTCCACCGACGATCGGCAATGCAAGAGTCATGCCACATTCGAATAACCCATGGCGGACTCGTGCATCCCGACGTTGCATGCCGGCTACCTTCTTCGCAATGTGAAATACACCCGGTGCACGACTCGCGTCAAACGGAATGAATCTGAGGCTACGTAACGTGTCGTGCATCACACTTTGCTGCTGCTTAACTGCGCGAACCAGGCCGCCGAGGTGCTCAGCGACCGGCGCGTCATGCAATTGCGGATGCAATTGCATGACGCAACCGACGTGTCCACGATGGACACTGGAACAACCGGCACCGGCGGGCTACGGCAGCACCTCTCTATCCGGCAAACCGTGATCACACTAATCGCGGGCAGGGTAGCCCTGTCAGGCAATCGGAGGGCAATTCGAAGTTGTACGAAATGGGCTTGTACGAAATGGGTATATAGATCGCTTGCGTTTCTTTGATCAAATTGGAATTCTCAAACGCACAAGCCGACGACGGACTCCGAATCGGCACCGTATTCCGCGAACGCAACGCGCGGAGTACGCCACCCTGATGACATCCGGACCAATCAAAACGTGTCGGCATGGCGATCGTGACATCCGATGCGGATCGGTCCGGCGCGCCCAGAAAGAGCCCGGCATGGCATACCGCATTCTCCTGATGTCCAGCGCCGCGAACGGCGTGACACAACGAGCCGCACTGGCGCTGCGCCGCGCGGGCCGAGAAGTCGCAGTCGAAGTCGTCAGCAACGCCGACGACATGGACGCGGCCGTCGCACGCCATGATTTCGACGCCATCATCTGCCCGTATCTCGTCAGCAAGATCCCCGCGCGCATCACCCACCGCTGGCCGACGGTCATCATCCACCCCGGCGTCGTAGGAGACCGCGGGCCCAGCTCGCTGGACTACGCTCGAACAGAACGCGAAAAGCTCTGGGGCACAACCGCGATGATGGCCGTAGAGGAAATGGACGCCGGTCCCGTCGTCGCCACCAACACCTACGCGATGCCCGAAGATACCAAGAGCGCTATCTACAACACCGTCGGCGCCGACGCCGCAATCGCTTGCATCCTCCAAACAGCCGACCGCCTGCAAGACCGCAACTTCACGCCCGTCCCGCAAGACGAGCACCCCCGCATCCTCGCTCACGCCCGCACTCGGCCAGCCATACGACAGAACCAGCGAGCGATCGACTGGACAAAGGCTGCCAAGGACATCCTGCCCGGAATCCATGCCGCCGACGGATCACCCGGCGCCCTCACCACCCTCGCCGGCCACAGCGTGCACATCTACGACGCGCACCTCAGCGCCGTCACCGCGCCCGGGGCGCTACCCGGAACGATCATCGGATCCACCCACCACTATCTCCAGATCGCCTGCGGCAGTGGCAGTCTGCTGATCGGGCACCTCCGAGCCCGCGACGAAACCGTGCCGCCGGTCAAGGCCCCCGCTGTCGACGTACTCAAACGTCTCGGAGTGTCGGACATCCCGGCTGTCGACGTCGATCCCGGTTGGACCGACATCCGATACCACCGCGACGGTGACGCGGTGGGCACCGTCGAATTCTTTGCCTACAACGGGGCGTTCAGCGTCGACTTCTCCCTTCGCCTCGCTGCAGCGATCCGGCACGCCGCGGCCCAACCCACCCGCGTCCTCGTCATCCGCGGAACCGGACCGTACTTTTCCAACGGGCTGCACCTGGGATCGATCGAGCTAGCCCAGAACCCGGACGCCGAGGGCTGGGCATCCATCAACGCCATCAATCGCGTGTGCGCCGAAATCGCGGAATGTGAACAGGTCACCATCGCAGCCGTCCAGGGCAGCGCCGGCGCCGGAGGCGTCATGCTCGCCCTCACTGCGGACTTCGTCGTCGCCGCCGAAAGATGCGTTCTCAACCCGCATTACAAGCTTATGGGCCTGACCGGCTCCGAGCTCCACACCGCCAACCTGCCCCGACGCGTCGGCCGGGCCAAAGCCGAAGAACTCCTCGCCACCGCAGAACCGATCGACACCTACGGCGCACTCGAGATCGGCCTCATCGACGAAATCCGCCCCAACCGCAGCTTCCCGCAGTCGGTTCACCGCTTCGCCCGGCTATACACCGGGGACCAACTCTACCGAGCAGCCCTCTACAACAAGGAAGAACGCCGCCGCACCACGAAGAAACCAGTTGAGGTCATCCTCGCTGAAGAGACCAGCCGCATGCACAACTGCTTCTTCCAGGATGCCCTCGGACACCGTGAGAAACGGCAGGCATTCATCAGGAAAGCGCTCACCCCTGCGCAGGTCTCGGCAAACCACATGCCACTGGCGGGCTGACCACTATGCCTTACCCCGCCACAACCGGAATCACACGGCGAAGGATGCTTGAAGCCGGCGCAGCTGCTTTCGCGCTCGGGTTGGCGCCCTCAGCGTCTGCCACTGTGGCGCCGCTGGAAGCGAATGCGGCCGCATGCCAATTCGAAACGCTGACCGTGCCATCAACCATGGGACCAGTGACCGTGCAGGTGCAGTGGGCCAACGCAGGTGGTGACGCAGCCCTGTATCTCTTGGATGGTCTCCGAGCCTCCGACCTCGCGAGCGGATGGTCGAATACATCCGCGCCCTGCACATTCCAGAATGATGACGTCACCGTGGTCATGCCAGTTGGCGGCCACGGAAGCTGGTATGTCGATTGGGCTCATCCACCTGCTGCAGACGGACGACCCTGGCACTGGGAAATGTTCCTCACCGACGAGCTGCCAACCTTCCTCAGTCGCTATGGAATCTCGCGCCACCGCAACGCAGTCGTGGGTGTGTCGATGGGAGCCAGCGCCGCGCTCATGCTCGCCGCCTACCACCGGGAGCAATTTCTATCCGCGACAGCGCTCTCGGGATACCTGGACTGGCATTCACCAGGTGGGTCCAGCACGGTTCAATCAATCATTGCCGTCGCAGGACTCGATCCGCAGCTACTGTCGCCGCTGGATGGACTGCAATGGGACCGCATGGACCCATACAGCTTCGCTCCCAGGCTGCACGGCCTGCCTATGCACATCTACGCAGCGCAAGGTGCACCGAATACCACAGAATCGAGCGAAGATCCGCTGGCCACCCTCGGTGCCATGGCCATCGAGTCCCTCGCATACAGCTCGACGCTTCGGTTCCAACAGCGACTCGAATCGCTAGGCATCGCAGCGGACTACGTGCTCCCCCGGACCGGAACCCACTCCTGGAGCCATTGGTCCGACGCGCTTGTGGCGGCGCGGCCCTTCATACTCCACTCCCTCCAAGGGGATTGACATGACCGGAGTCGAATCGATGGTCTCCCCTGCGCTGACTGTGTCGACTGTGCGCACGGTGCTTCTCAGCGGTGCCCCGAAATGCGGCGCGGGGCAGCATCTTCCGTCCCTGGGCGACATCGTTACCGGGACTGACGAACCGGTCATGGGAAGCGCGGCTACCTGCGCGCTTGACGGCGGCGCGGATTTTTCTGCAAAACTTTCGGCGTGTCAGGTGCCCCTACTTCCAATCTCGAGGAACTATCTACGCCATGAGCAGAACCCCCTCGAGCCGCGGACGACCGGCAAAGAACGGCACCAAGGTTGGTGCCTCCTTGCCAGCGGATCTTGTGAGTGCTGCCGAACACTTCGGCAGGGCACACGAGTACAAGCCTGGCGAGACAGTCGAAGTGCTACTCAAGATCGGAATCAGGGTCGTTCCGCCGGGCCATGGCCCCATCGACGGTTACGACAAGAGCAAGGGCAAGAAGTACATCTGGGGAACCCCCGGACCGCAACTTGCAGCGAGCGTTCTCGCTCCGGTGGAGAACCACGAGACAAGCATTACACGCCGCCTGTGGCGCCTGTTGCACTTTGCACTGATCGACCTGGGCTACGACCTGCCGAAGCCGGCAGCGTCCGAGCAGCTGCTGTTGACCGGAACGTAGAAAGACATAAGAAAACCCCCTGCAAGCCTGCCAGCCGAGGGGGTCTCCCGCCATACAAGCCACCTACCCCGTTCGAGAAGGAGTCGCATGACCCCATCAATTACTTGGGAACCCGCATGGTGTCTACGAGTGTAGGGCACCGGCCAGCGCATACGCCAGCGACTCGCCCAATCACCGGAGATGCGGCATGCTCGTTTCCAGCCGCTACTGCTCATCAGCATCTTCGACATCCTCGGCCTCGACCCGTCCGTTCCCGCATTGCTGCGCAAGGTGCAGCCAGTCTGCGGGCCGTGAGTACCTGCGCGAGCCGGGATCCGTTGGCGCCGAATCTGCATCGAAGACTGTTCGGTGAGTGCTGCGGGGTGCGCGGATTCGGACGGCTGATCGCCACTCATTGCGATCAGCGCAGCCGCGCCATCGCCTCCTGGCCACACCGGCGCTGCACTAGCTGCAGGTGAGTTTCATTGCTAGACAATGGAACTCAAGCGATCCGGTGATTCAGATTGCACGTGTGCGCTGCGGATAGGCCTGCGGTCGCTGTGCTGCGCTCGCCGTCGATCCGAATGCCCTCACGCCTCAGACCCATCCGATGTTCAAGACCACAGGAGGCATACCGACTTTCCTCAGCAACTACGAGCCCACGACGCCGCCAGGAGGACAACAACGAGAACACCAGCACTAACAACTACGGGCTAACTCCATAGCGGCATCGAGGACCTGCTCCAGAACGGACCTCTCCCCTGGAAGGGAGAGCTAGTCGGAAAAGGGTCGATCGGCGGGAGTGCGCCAACACTCCAAGCCGAAGCCAATAGAGCGGGGACAAGCGCCAACTTGTCGCCCCGGTGCCACCGTCTACCGCGGAGGCTGCATTGGGATGCAGGTCCGAGGGTAGCGCACGCCCTCATATCGATTCCACCCCTGTCGCGAACGACACGCCGTCCGTGTCGCTGGCGCATGGGATGACGCTGCTCAGCGCATGTGCGCGCGAGAGCGCGGAGCAGCACGTGCAAAACACGGTCGGTGCCTATGACGCCGCCACGACGGAGCTCCTGGCTTCGCTCGACGAGGCGATGTACTCGGGCAAGTGGCTGCTGATCGATGCCGAGAACCAGAAGATCCGATGGGTCAAGGCGCTGGCCGACGCCCGGGACGCGGTCGCGGCGGGCCGGGCGTGCACGCTGGCCGGCCATCTGAATCCGGGGATGCTGGGTGCGGACATCGACCCCGACCCGGACCAGGCGGTGCTGGGTGACGTGTGCGCCGAGGCGCTCGTTGCGTGGTGTGTCGAGCATCGGCTGCAATACGTCACACGACGTTCCGGGCGGCCGGGCGGATGGCACGTGTACGCCGCGGCGCGGACGCCGCTGCAGGCTGCGGCGTGGGTGCGGGTGTGCGCGAGGCTGAGCAAGAAGCTGGGCATCACCGTCGACGACCGCACCGGCCAGGTGATCCGGACGCTGACCGCGCCGCATCGGCGGGGCCTGCCGAGCCCGGTGGTGAGCTGCACCCTGACCCCGGCAGTCGTCGCGGCCGCGGCGCCGCCGCGCACCCGCGCGAAGTCCGCTGTCCGCGTGAGTGTCCAGAAGACGCGCGATCGGGGTGGGGACTCGAGCCGCTCGGCGGCCGAGTACGGGCGCTCATGCGCGATGGCGCGCGCGGGCTACACCGGGGCGCAGGCGTGGAAGCTGATCAGCGGCCCGGGCGCGAAATCCCAACGCAGCGAACGATGGTGGCGACGCTACATCTGGCTGCCCGCGGTCACGATTGCCTCTGCAGAGAACTGCCTGTCCGAGGCCGAGGCCTGGCAGGCGGCACTCGAGGCCTGCCCCGCCCGCTTCGCGCGGATCACGTTCCGATGGTGGAAGCCGCTGTGGCGCAAGGCACTGCAGGAGGCGGCGCAGGATCGCCCGCGTCGGCGGCGCATCGATGAGGTGCCGGTGCCATCGGACCCGGAGATCGAGGACCGGATCGCGCAGGTGCGGCGCGGCCTGGACGCCGCCGCCGACCGCGTGCTGGCCGGCAGGCGGATGCGCCGGGACCGCCTGCAGAGCATCAAGACCGTGCTCTACCACCTGGCGCCGATCCTGGTGACCCGAGACGGGTCGATCAGCATCCGGGATCTGGCCCGGGCCACCAGGATGGATGACAAGACCGTACGCCGCGCCCGTGACGCCGCCATCGAGGCGGGCCTGCTGGTCTTCGCGCGGCGGTACGGAGGCGGAGCCAAGAGCTGCGACACCTTCGCGGTGACGCAGCTCGTCGAAACCGAGATCCAGCGCGCCCGTTCGGGAAACTCCCCCACTAGCTGTAGCACCCCCTCCCCCTCCGCTCCCCGTGGCCGCTGCGACGCCACCAAACAGGACCGCCGCCACGGCTACGAGCGCAAGGTGTGGGTGCTGCTGAACGATGCACTGGCCCAGCTCGGTCCGGGAGAGCGTCTGGCCACCAGCAAAACGCGGCCGGCGAAGCTGCTGCGCTCGATGTGGGCTCAGCGCAAGTGGTTCCGCGAGATGAGCCCCGCTAAGCAGGAGGCGCGGCGGGCGGCACGCCGCAAGCTGCTGCGGGGTCTCGATCCTGCCGATCTCCGAGCCTGGCTGCTGTGGCTGGAACAGCGCGAGCGCATCGCCAACGCCTGTGACCGGATCCTCGCCGGCGTCCCCGACCCCTACGACGGTCACCTGCTCGAAAACGTACCGATGACGATCTACAGAGGAATGCATGACCCGGCCTGGCGGCTTGGCGGAACCAAGATCGCGACGCAGCCGGTCCTGGTGCTCGAAAGGACGGCAGCAGCATAACTTTTACAGCAGCATCGTTTGCACTGCTGTAAAAGTCTGCCTATGGGCCCGGTTTGTGTCGGTACGCCCTGCCATCCTGATATCACCACCCAGCAACGAGGAAAGGGGCCCGGTCACCGTGACAAGCAGTGGTGCCATTGCCCGAGTCGTGCTGTGCGAGCGCGGACCGGACGCCAATAATGAAGCGCTGAAGCGGTTCTCACAGGACCTGGCACGTGGCTACATCGGCGACCGCTTGTTGTCGGAAGGTACGCGTGCCACCTACTACCGCCACGTTCGGGGGTTCCTGAACTGGCTGAGCGACAACGCATTCGAGATAGAGGCCGGCCGCATCACCCATCCAGAGGCCTTCGCCGATGACGACGGTCGACGCCGGGCCGTTCGTCAGTACCATGACGCGGAGCTGGTCGAGCACGGGCTCGCCGAGTCGACCGTGAGCGGGATGCTCCGGGCGCTGGACCTGTTCTATTACTGGCTGGGCTTCACCACGCGACTGAGCGTGCCGCGGCCTAAGCCCGAGAAGCGTCCGCTGGACATCCTCGACCGACATCAGTACAGCGCGGTGCTGCGCAGCGCTGCCAGCCGTAGTGAACGCGATATCGCCTTGGCGGCACTGATTCTCGATGTCGGGCCGACCGTCAATCAACTAGTTGCGCTTGTTCCGGCCGACCTGTGCTTGGACCCGATACACAACATCGGCCAGCTCTGCTGCCGACGTTCCGACGGCGAGCCCGTTTGGCGGCCGCTGCGGCCGGGAACGGTCACGGTGCAGCGGCGCTGGCTGCAGCGGCGTAGCCAGCTGCTCGGAGGCCGACAGGTATCGGCGCTGTTCCTGAACCTCAACGACGAACCCACCGCGCTCACCAGCCGTGGCCTTCATTTCGTCGTCCAGGAGATCGGCGCCCAGGAAGGCCTGGTCATCTCACCCCGCACCCTGCGCAATACCGCACGCGAGCGGATACCCGACACCGAGCTGGACTCCGAGATACTGGCCGACCTACAGGGCCTGCAACCGACCACTCCGCCGCCGGCACCCGAACCGGCAGAACAGGTCCGGCGGCGCCACTGGCGCAACCCGCGGACTGCTCCCCCGCCGCCGCTGCAGCTGGACCTCGGTCCCGACCCTCGGTAGCCCGAGCCCGGGCGGCGCGGATGCGGCCACCGACCGGCCTGCCTTTCCCCGCGACACGGATCGACCGAGATCCTCGGCGTCGCCGCGGGGCAATGAACGGTGCGGCACCGTGTAACCGGAAGCGGGCCTCGAATCGCCCGGAATACGCGTGATTTGTTTCGGGTTAATGTGTCCGAAGTTATCGTTTAGTCGACTTAATTTTGCGTGGTCCCGCCCCCATAATGGGTATCCCCAAAATGGGTATATTGGATTTCGCGACCCCATAGTTAACCTCGGAAAGTATTGTTTCAACGCTGACAAGGTGGGGTTGGCATGGTGCACGAAGTGCTCGGCCGAATCGATAATTTGCTGCCCGTGCTGCGTGATCGCGCATGGGAGACCGAGGACAAGGCGAGCGTGTCCGCCGACACGATGGAGCACCTGGCCGATACCGGGCTATTCCGGTTGATGCAGCCGCGGCAGTGGGGTGGCGCGGCCGCCGACCCCACGATCTTCTTCGAGGCGATCCGGCGGATGTCGGGGGCGTGTGGGTCCACCGGCTGGGTGGCGAGCGTGCTGGGCGTGCACCCGTGGCATCTGGCGCAGTTCGATCAGCAAGCTCAGCGCGACGTCTGGGGTGCGGATCCCGGCGCGTTGATCTGCTCGTCCTACGCCCCGATGGGCGTGGCCGCGCGGGTCGAGGGTGGCTACCGCGTCACCGGGAACTGGCGGTATTCCTCGGGCAGCGGCCATGCCGGGTGGGCGATCGTGGGCGCGCCGGTGCCCGAGGACGGTGTGTTCGGGGCCTTCCTGATCCCTCGCGGTGACTATCGCATCGACGAGGTGTGGGACACCTACGGGCTGCGGGGTACCGGCTCCAACACCCTCGTCGTGGAGGAGGTGTTCGTCCCCGAGCATCGTTTCCTCGACTTCGCGATCCTGGACGCGTTCCAGGCACCGGGGCCGCAGGTCAACAGTGAAAAGCTGTACCGCATGCCCTGGGGCACGATCTTCCCCGCCACCATCACCACCCCCGTGATCGGGATGGCCTACGGCGCCTTGAGCAACTACATCGCCTACCAGGGTGAACGCATGCGCGCCGCCTACTTCGGCGAGCCTGCGAAAACCGATCCGTTCATCGCCATTCGCGTCGGCCGGACCTCGAGCGACATCGACGCCTCATGGGAACAGATGTCCGGCAACATCGCCAGGGCCTACGAGCTGGTCTGCGCCGGTCAGGAAGTGCCGATGGCCCTGCGGATGAAGGCCCGCCGCGATCAGGCCCGGGCCGCCGAACGATGTGTCGCCGCCGCCAACTCCCTGATGGAATCGGCCGGCGCCGCAGCCCTCGACAGCGCTCAGCCTCTGCAACGGCTCTACCGCGACATCCGCGCCGCCCGCCACCAGGCGACCAACGAACCCGAACGGCCCCTGGTCATGTACGGCCAGGACCAATTCGGTCTCGACCCGCTCAAGATCATGGTGTAACTACGACGCCACCGAAAACCGAAGCGCTGCAGGGAAATACAGACCGCCGATGAAGACAGGCCCGCAGGCATTCCGGCCTGGGGTCGATCGTCATCGGCGACTGCCCGACCGGTGGAGCGGCTGCCCGGCTGCCGACGAGGTTCGACAAGAGGAGTTCTTCAGCAATGAGTGTCCGTGCCGCAGCAGCCCGGCAGCTCGCCAAATGGGCGCGTATCAACCGCATCATGGCCTCCCCGGAGGCCCTCGACAAGGCGATCAAGGCCGATCGTGAGCGAACCCGCGACGGCGTGACACCGCCGGCGGCGGTGTCACGGCGGTACTCGGTGCGGGTCGAACAGACCTGCGGCCATCAGGTCTATCGGATCGCACCGCTGACCCGAGCACCGACCCGGCGGCTGATCTACCTGCACGGCGGCGGGTGTGTCACCGAAATCCTGCCTGCGCATTGGTACTTCGTCGCTGACCTGGTTCGGCAGCTGAACTGCGAAGCGATCGTGCCCCTCTATCCACTGGCCCCCGAACACCACGCCCTGGACATGAACAGCATGCTGCTGGCCGTGTATCGCGACGAGGTCCAGGGGCGCGGAGCCGGCGGGCTGACGCTGATGGGTGACTCGGGCGGCGGTGGTCTGGCGTTGCTGCTGGCGATGAACGCCCGCGACGACGGCCTGCCGCAACCGGACCGGATCAGCCTGCTGTTCCCCGCGCTGGACGTGTCGTTCACCAATCCGGGGATCGCCGATCTCGCACAATTCGATGTCGTGCTGCAACTGCCGGGTATCCAGCACTCGGGACGGCTGCTCGCGGGCGAGCAGCTGGACGTGAAGGACCCCCGAGTGAGTCCGCTCTACGGCGATCTCACCGATCTGGCCGAGATCTCGGTGTGGACGGGGACCTACGACCTGACACTGCCCGACTCGCTTCTCCTGCGCGAGAAGGCAGAAGCGCAGGGACTACCACTGGATTTCCACCTGTACCCGCGGATGACCCACGGCTGGATCATGGCGCCGCGATGGGCCGTGCCCGAAGCCGGCAGGGCCCGCGATCAGCTGGTCGAGTACCTGAGCACGGAACCCGCGATCAGGCGACGCTGACTGCGCCCGCCGCAACGAACCGGACGGAATATTCCTTATCGGGACATATCGGCTCGCCTGGCGGCTCCTCGCATTAACGTGGAGTCGCACCCGGTCGAGGGTTAGTGGTGGAAACAGGTGGTCTGTCGCACTCGCGACCATTCCGCAAACTCTCGTGCCGTCTGTTCGTGGTGGCGGTGTTCCCCAATTTGGGTATGCCCGAAATGGGTATTCGGGCACTCCCTATTCCACCGTTAATCTCGGGATGGTTATCTTCTCGCCCGCAGCCGAAGGGATGCAATGCAGATCACGCCAGCTCACTCTCCGGAACCGGTGATCGACCCACACGTCCGTGACGAGGTCCGCCGGGTCTTCGGGGGATCGGCGAACTTCGCACGGCTGACCGAAGCCGAGCAGGACGCGGCGATCGACAGCAAGGCTCGAACGCTCACCGGACTGATCCAGAACCGACTGCGTGACGGCAGGCTCGTGGCACCCTGGCTGTCTCCCCACGGAACCGGTCCCGACGCGACGGAGCTCGCTCGCCTCATCGAGAAAGAAACCACTTCGGTGACCCGCGAAGTCCTCGAGGCGGAGCTCTACGCGCACTGGCCGGAGGTACCTGACAATCCCGCGCTTGCGGAGCACGACCGACCCGACCGAGGGTCGTCTGCGCTGTAATCCCAACCGGTCATGACCACGGCCGCTGAGGTGTGTCGATCAGCTGTCGTCGGCCGGGTCCATCGCCTACGTGGCACACCTATGCCTGCGTTGTGCCCGAATCCGCTGTCGCATGCGCGAGTTCGGCTCGTGTGCCGAGTGAATCGCGTGTGCGTAGCCGCGTCGTGGGGCCTGGGCCGTTGTTGTCGCGGGCTCCACGATCCATCCTCCATTCGAAGGGAAATTCTCGTTGTCGATTCTGTTGAGGCCGTCGGTGCTCACCGCGGCCGTTGTGACGCTCGCGGTCATCGGCGGACCGGTCGCCAACGCCGAGCGCGGGCCCGACGGCCGCTACTACGGTTCGATCGTCTACGCCGACAACGGCAGCTGGGCCATGACCGCCAACTACCCGTCCCAGGATCGCGCCGATCGCGACGCGATCAACAAATGCGGAGGCCCACGCAACTGCGCGGTACACGGTCAATGGACCGACGGGTGCGCTGCGCTGGTCATCGGAAACGACGGTCCCTCGTTCAAGGGGATCGGGTACGGATCCACCAGAGAGGAAGCCGAGCAACACGCCTTCGACGCGCTGCACCACGACACCTTCCTCCCACCGGTCGGCAGCGCCGCCGGCATGCACGACGAGGGGCCACCTGGTCGACTCGATGTGCAACGGCTGAACTGACCGGCTCTACGGTCCGCGCCGGAGATCATCAGTGGCGCACCGATCTCCAGCGCGAAAACCGAACCGGTGCCAGTCCACGCGGGCCGGCACCAGCAGGTCAGAGTTTCCGCAACGTCACGGGCAGGGAGTCCTTCGGCAGCGGTGTCGCACTCATATCGAGGGGCATCTCGTAGTCCTGTGGGACCTCCCACTCGAAGCTGCGCAGCAGCTGGTGCAGGACCATCTTGATCTCCAAGTTGGCGAAGTGCTGCCCCATGCACTTGTGCGGCCCGGCCCCGAACGGTGCCCACGCCATGCGGTGGCGCTTGTGTTCGGCCCGTTCATCGCTGAACCGCTCGGGGGCGAAATCCTCTGGGTGTGACCAGATATCGGGGCGGTAGTGGTTGACCAGGGTCGGCACGATCACCATCGATCCCTGGGGGACGAAGTAGCCGCAGATCTCGGTGTCGGCGACAGCGGCGCGCGGCTCGATCTGAATGGGCGTGCACAGGCGGGTGGTTTCCTTGAGGATCCATTCCAGTTCGGTGAGCTCGGCCAGTTCGTCGTAGCCGAGTTCGAACGGCATCGCCAGTGAGCGGGCCCGGGCTCGCTTCTGCCAGTCCGGGTGCTTGGCCAGGTGGTAGACGATGTTGGCCAGCGTGCCGGTGGTGGTGTCGTGGGCGGCGGCCAGCAGGAAGATCATGTGATTGATGACGTCCTGATCGCTGAAGCGCGCCCCGTCCTCGTCGACGGTGTGGCACAGCGTCGACAGCAGATCCGGTCCTTGGTCCTTGCGCGCCGCGTGGATCCGCTCGGACAGGAAGGTCTCCAGCATCCGGCGGCCGCGCAGCCCCCGCCACCACCGGTTGCCGGGAATCGGGAAGCGCACCATCGCTCCGCCCGCGTGCAGGGTCTCGATGATGACCTTGCTGATCCGGGCGGCTTCGGGCTGGGGCAGCCGCGCGCCCAGGAACACCTCCATCGCGACGTCGAGGGTCAGCTGCTCGAGCTGTCGGTGCATCAGCACCGGATTGCCCTTGGCCACATCGCCTTCCGGGAGCTCGCTGATGTGACGGTCGACGATGGTGTGCAATGTCGTCAGATACGACGTGAGTGCCGTGCGGCCGAAGGCCTGGTGCATGATCGCGCGGTGACTGCGATGCTCGTCGAAATCCAGCATCAGCAGACCGCGCTCGAAGAACGGCCCGTTCAAGGGCGCCCAGGCCGGCCCGTTGGCGAATACCCGGTCCTTGTTCATCAGCACGCGTTGTGCCGCGTCGGGACCGTTGGCAACGATCCACTTGCCGCCGAACATGTTGATCACATACACCGGGCCGAACGCGGCCTCGTCCTGGCGCGCCGCCTTGACCGGGTCACGGCGCTGCCGCAGAAGTTGCGAGATTGAGTTCGTCGCGGGCCCGCTGATCCGCTTCAGCTCGCTCCCGGGCGGCGGGGCGGCGACGAATTGTGTTCTGGGCAAAGCAAACCCCTCCTGCGTAACAAACGACAATGCCGAAAGTTACCGGCGCCGCCAGGGCGACTCAACCCGAATGCGCAGAGAGCTGTACCGAATCGGGCGACATCAGATCACCTATCACACAGGAGGTTTCGCGACATTCCCCATTTCGTACATCCCCAAAATGGGGATGTACGAAATGGGTATCGCAGCGTTCGTCGATCGTGGCCGATGTGTGGCTATCGCAGGTTCGATACAAGATCCGCGGCGATCGCCTTCACCGCGGCGTCGGGGCTTCTGCCGTTGGAATAGCTGGTGTAGGTGATGGAAGCGACCGCGTTGCCGGATCGGAGCACGATCTGACCGTCCGTACGCTCGGCGCTCGACTTCGAGGTGCCGCTGATCATCACGGCCTCCTGCACCTGTGGCCCGAGCTCGGAGGGATCGACCGCCGACGAGGTCGGGTTGGTCAGGCGCTGGCTGTAGTCGTCAAGCACCGAGGTCTTGGTCCGGTCGTAAATAGCGGGGGCCGTCGTGGCCAGGCGCAAGACGACCTCGATCTTCGTCGGAGAGGTCAGCGAATCGACAGTCCAACTCGGCGTGTGGGTCAGGTCGCTGGCGTTGGCGGTCATCCGGCACACCGACAGCGAGACCTGCAGCACCCGGACCGCTGCCCAGCAGGGACACCGACTGGGCCTATGAGGTGAAGTATGACGGCATCAGGGCCGGCGCATATGTCACCGACACCTTGACACTGGTCTCTCGCAACGGCAACGACATCACCGCTGCCTGGCCCGAGCTATCGGGCCTTTCGCCGGCGGACCCGCCGTACGTGGTCGACGGGGAGATCGTCGCCTTCGTCGACGGGCGACCCGATTTCGGCGCGCTCGGGCCGCGAATGCATCAGCGTAACCCGCGCACGATCGCCGCCCTGGCCGCGAAGACTCCGGCCATCTTCGTCATCTTCGACCTGCTGCACATCGGAGAGCGGCCCCTGATCGATCTCACCTACCGGCAGCGGAGGGAACTGCTCGAGCAGATCGGGCTTCAGGGCCCGCACTGGCAGATCTCACCCCGCCTGTCCGGCAGCGGCAAGCACCTTCTCGCGCAGTCACGACGATTGAACTTGGAGGGCTTGGTCGCCAAGCACCTCGACGGCCGCTACCTGCCCGGACGCCGCAGCCCGCTCTGGACGAAGATCAAGAACGTGGCCACGGCCGACGTGGTCGTCGTCGGCTGGCAACCCGGCTCTGGCTCCCGAAACGGCCAGATAGGGTCGCTGCTCGTCGCGGTTCCGGATACCGTCGGCAATCTGGTGTGGGTCGGCAATGTCGGTACCGGGTTCACACGGCACGTGCGTGTCAACCTGCAGCAGAGATTGGCTGCACTACACCGCGATACGCCTCCGGTCATCAATGCCGCTGCCGCCGTCGGTGTCTCGTGGGTGGACGCCGTCCTCGTCGGGGAGGTCGCCTTCACCGAATGGACCCGCGAAAGCGTCCTGCGTCATCCGGCCTGGCGCGGCCTGCGCGACATCGATCCCGACCAGGTCCCACCCCGCCCGGCCTGAATGAGGCGGGCTTGCAGTTCGTTTCCATCCCGATCACGGACCGCGGCGTCCCCGACCAGGCGAGCGTGCTGCCAACCCTTCAGCATCTCGCTGCAGAACTGGATAACGGGGCACACGTCCTCACCCACCGCCGATTTGGCATCGGCCGCGCATCCCTGCTGGTCGCCACGCTCCTCGTCATCAACGGCACCGACCCCGACACGGCATGTAACCGCCTCGAACAAGCCCGCGGGCTGACCGTCCCCGACACACCCGAGCAACGCGAATGGACCAACAATCTGCCCCGACGGCCCCTGTCCTAACTACCAGCCGCAGAACCCACTACCGGCGTCAAATCCCGCCACCCCCTTGGAATCACTCATCTAGAGCTACTTTTCGCACGGGTATCCCTCAACCCCCTAACGGTGGGATCAATGACCCATCACATGCCTTGCGGGGTTGGGTTGGGGCAGCGGGATGTGCCGTTTGTGGAGGTGGTGCGCGTGGCCGCCCTGTTCGGGGGTCAGCAGCCTACGCGTTCGAGTTCGCGGAGGATGACGTCGACCGCGGCCGTGAGGTTTTCGAGGGTATCGAGCAGGGTGAACCCCATCTGCTGCGACGGAATGTGCATCTCCTCGGCGAATCCGAACTCGACCTGCGCATGCACCTTATGCAGGCGGGAGATGGGCCCTCGCTGTGCAGGCCGGCGGGCGGTGACGCGGGCCAGGACTGCGTCGTCGGTCATCTCGCAGACCAGTGGGGTGACCGCGACGACCTTGGCCTTGGTGTCCACGACACGGAACGTGCGATGGTTGTAGGTGATGACCCGGAGTTCGCGGTGCTTGTCGCCGTTGACCAGCTCGTTGAGGACGGCCAGCGGGTTGGTCGAGCCGCCGATCTTGATCGGCTGGCGCTTCTCGATCACGGCGAACATCCGGGGGTCGACCAGCGGTGCGAGGGTGACTGGCGGCCCGAACTTCGGGTGGTCCCACGTCTCGACCTTCTCGACGATCGGGAAATACAGCGCCTTCCGCTGCTTGTCGGTGAGCTGGTTGCGGCTCTCTGCGTGCCCGTACACCGAATGATCCAGTGCCGCACGCAGGTTCGTGAGAACGTCGCCGACCAGCAGCGGCTATTCCTCGGGGATCGGCTCGCGGACGCGCACGGTGTAGACGACGTCGACTAGTGCCTCGGAGAACGGGTTGTCCGCGGCGATCTGGTCGAAGGTGTGCGGGTCGCTCGCACGATATTTCTCGACGTTGGCGGTCAGCTCGTCCAGGCGGCGGCGCGCATGGTTGAACTTCGCGAAGGCAGATTTCACCCGCAAGGTTAGCCAGTTATTCACCCTGTCGGCCAACAGGTTTCGTGGGCCATCGGTGAACAGCAGGAAGGCCGGGAACCGTGGTGGTTCCCGGCCTTCGAGGCTGCGAGGAGCGTTAGGGGGCGACGATGTCCTCACCGTCCGCGAGGTGGATCACGATGACCGGGTTCTCGTCGAGACGGGCGCGGACAGCGGGCAGGACGAGGCCGTCGTCGGCGACGTCGATCCGGTGGGTGTCGAGACTACTGGCCACGGTGACCGCGACCGCGTCGGCGGCGGCGTAGCCGGTGAGGCCGAACCATCCGACGTTGCTGGCGGTAGTCCCGAACCGCTTGGCCTGCTTGGCGTCCAGCGGGTAGCCGCGCCGGGTGGTGGCGGGGGGGTGTGACGACAGGGCGACCCGCCGATGATGCTGGGCGCCACCCACTGGCCGGTGTCGTCGTGTTCGACGAACACGATGCACCGCCCGTCGTCGACGTCTACCAGCACCGCGACCGTGTCGCCGCGCTCAGCGACGGCGACCAGGCGGGCCGCCCTGTCGCCCCCGGAGACAGCGCTGAGCGCGACATCGATGGCCGGGTGCGACAGGGTGGTCATAGGGTTAGATCCTTTCCGCCAGGATGGCTATCAGCATTCCAGTTCGTCCCACCCGGCTCGTCCACGGGTTCGGCTGGCTCGTCCTCCGGTCCCGCCATGCTCGACTCCGGCAGCTCGGCACTCGACGGCGGCACCATGCCGTCGTCAACATTCACGGGCTCGCACCAATGTGCTGCAGCTGCGCGCTGTCATGCATTCGGGAAGCACCCCGGATACCACTCCTGTTCCTGCTTGATCGCGCCCGGCGTGATGTGGTCACCGTCGAATTTCACCGAAGAATTTTCGCAATTCGCTCCACGCTTGCCGCTCGGGTTGCCCGGCACGGTCGAGGCGCACCAGCCCCACTTGGTGTCGTAGCGGCCTCCGATCGCGGTGCACGCCGCAAGCCGATGCTGTTCGAACAACTGGTCCGCCTGCGCCTTACTTGTCGCGGCGGCGGCTGAAGAGATTGCCGCTGATGTGGCCGCCGCGGAGGCGGACACATCGGAGTCGACGGCGTTGTCGCACTTGTGGATCGCTGCGTCGGCGATCGCGCGTGCCTGCGGTGGCGTAACGCCCACGGCATCAGCGAAGTTCTGGTCATACCACGGGTCTCCGCTGTTGTCGCCGGTCGCCAGGTAGTGCAGGAGCTGCTGGCCGAAGTCGCACTCTTTGTGACGGGCCGCGACCAGACCGTTCGTGGGTCCGGCAGAGTTAGGAGACGCCGGCAAGGTGGATACCGGCGCTCCCGGGCAGGCGAAGATCGGGGTGCCCGGTCCACATGCCGGTGCACTGTCAGAGCTGTGATGCGAGCATCCGATGATTGCCGCGGCAGCCACGAATACGGTGCCGACCAGCATCGCGACACGCAGATTCATTGAGTACCCGATCTTTCGATAGGTCGATGCCTGCTCTGGGCCGTGGCTCAGCCTAGCTAGGTCGCCCTCAGTCATAGCGAAACCGCTTGACGTGGCTTTTCTCGAAAGTGGACCCCACACCCCGAGTCAGGGGTGTGCCGCCGGTGACGCGGGGGGTGCCTTCCCTGTGCTGTGCCGCGTGCAGCACGCCGCACCGTGTCGGGCCGTTCCCGGCGGGCTCAAAGTTCCGCCGGTGCCAACGAGTTTCGCGTACCCGGCTCGGGCGGGCATTTCCGGAACGGCGGTAGGCACCAAGGTCGCTGGCCTGGCACGACTGATCGGTCTGTGTTGGCAGGACTGCGGCCGCGCCGACCGCGACCACCCGCAGAGTGCCCCAGGAGATATGCCCTGATCAGGGCTGTCGCGATTGCTGGGCGAGCTGCTCGTTGCGCTTCTGGTTGCGTTCGTCGATCTCGAGTCCCGCGACCGCCGGACCGAGTGCACCACCGAGGGTTACGACACCACCGGCGATGTACCAGATGATCCCGCCGAGGCCGCCCTGAGCTTCCTTGTCGGTGTAGGAGGCCGCGTGATTCCCCTGAACGCAGTGATCGCTGCGGTTCATCGCGATTCCCGCGCATGTCGGAGCTTGGTGGCTGCTTGCGTATCCGAGGCCGATTATTCCCGCGCCGGCAGCCATTACGGCGAGCCCGCCGAATAGCCACGGCCCAACCTTTGTGTCGGACATCCTCTCCCCCTTTGTCATTCACGAGATCAGTCCTGGTGATGCACCCGGCTGAGCCGCCATCATGCCACGGCCGTACACCATGCCTGTCTCCGTCGGCACGTCCGTGGCTTCCGGGCCAACTCCGAAATCCCAGCCGCCCGTACTTCGGCGGCCCCGTCCGGTCCGGGCACCGAGCGCCTCGATCACCTCCTTCTGACCATGTCACCGCATGGTGAGGACTCGATCCGTTGTGAGGAGTGCTCTCGAAGCGTCGCGCAGGCCATCCGGCGAACAGCGCAACTGCGCCGGTCCTCGTTCTGCGAGAAGCGAGTTCTCCCAAAAGATCCGGTGAAGCCCTCGAATGAGCTACCTGCCGCCTCGCAGGTTACGGTATCGTAGGTTCGGTGGCGCTGCGGCGAAGGTTGGCCGCACCGCTGTACTCGGAATCGCGCTGGACGTCGGTAGCGACAGCGAAGGTCAGGTCTCGGGCTGTCTCCCAGCTCGACCGCGTCGGTTCAACGACTCCGCCCTGCGGGTGAATCTCGGATGCGCCTCCCCGGCGGTGCCGAACGTCTCAGAACGACTGCTGACCAACGCATTTCGTCGACCCATCCAGATCCGCGGCTGTCGACCATATCGACAACGCGGCAGCGGCACCTGAGGACGAGCCATGAAGCGATTCGTCACGATCGGCATCCTGTTCGGCATCTGGGCCGTTGCCCCACTCGCCTCGGCCACTACGGCAGCGGCCGGCAATCTGCCATGCTGCTCCGCCCCGTCCGGTTTCGACCCCTACGAAACCCCGACCGCGCAGCGCCCACTCGACTCGACCCAGATGCGCTCCCAATTCGGCGGCTCCCCCTCCACTGCGATACCGCCGATGCCGCAGGGTCAGCCCGGGCTGGCCGTCACCGGCTGAAACCTTGGCCGCGATACCCGATGCGCCTCAGGAATCATCCGCCGTGGCGCGATACCTGGTCGCCGCGAGGCCGCTGACCTGACCCGGGCTCACGCTCGCCCGACATCCCCGAACACGATCACCCCACGCGCTCAAGGAGTTCCGATGACATCCCTCCGCCCCGACAGCAGCCAGCCCGCACGCCGAATCCCACGGACCGCATCGGGTGCACCGACTACGCGTCTGCTGGCCGCGGCCATCCTCTGTTGCGGCATGCTCGCTGCCACGGTGGTCGACATGGGTACTGCGGCGGCCTACCCGATTCTGTGCTCATGGGGCCCCGGCGTGCAGACCGACTGCTCGGACTTGTTCACACCGACACCGCCGGAACCGGGAATCAGCCCGGTCTATCCCCAATTCCAAACCGCGCCTTCCCAGATCGAGCTGCCACGAGCCCAGCCGGATCCCGACGCAGCACCATAGGCATACGCGCGTGAACGCTTCGTGCCCCGGCTATGGGAGCACGAAAGTCAGCTGGACGCCGGTAGCGACAGCGAATCAAAGCAAGACGCCAAAACCCTTGGGCTGTCTTGCCGATGAGCGAAATCCATCGCTTTAGACCTTGTCGCAGCGGGATTCGGCGATCAGCGCGGTCCCGCGTGTTCCAGTGGACCAAACAATGAGAAATATTCTTGCCCTCGCAATGATCACTGTCCCGATCGCCCTCGGATTTGGTGCGGGAATCTCCCACGCAGACTCGGATACGTCGTGCCCCGACGGCGCGTGCTCGACGCCCTTGACCACGATTCAACATCCAACCTTCGAGAGCCCGGATATCCAGAGTCCGGACGAGCAGTCCGAAGCAATTCACCGGGAATGGCATATCGAGCAGCGGAGATTCCTGCAAGGGCTCAATCAGTAGCCAGCCCTCGCACCCGATGTTCGTCACCGTCGGTGCCGGCCGACATCGTCACATATGCCAGATGGTGATTGTTCATTCGAGGCCGAATGCCTTGCTCCATGCCGGAAGTCACGCTGGAGGAAAACGATGTCTAATCCCCCGGTCGTCGATGAAATGGGTGGATGAGCAGGGCAGGCCATCGGGGCGGGTGATCGCTGCGTGCACGCCAGGCAGGGCGGTTTCGAATACGCCAACGACGCCGCGAAGGAAAGTCCTCGCAACGTCTCGCGGCCGTCCTCACCGGTATGTTCGGCGGGGTCCTGGTCCTCGGCGGCGGGCTCGGCATTGGCAGTGCCTTCCGATACCGCCGCCGATTCCCCTATAGGTCCAAGCATCGAAGGTTGATCATGCCCGGGGGCTGACGATCGGCGTCGCGGGTACCGGCTTTACGGCACACGGGCATCGCGGGGTCGTCGATGAAGGCGGCGCTACCGATTGGTGCAACACTCGGCGCGTGCGCGAACGGGAAGTCGGCCAGCGGTACGAGCCTTCGATCACGCAGACTGCGGCGGCGGCCTCGAACGCCAGGCCGGCGCCCCGGGCGTCGCAGCGCATCAGGTAACCCAGTTCCAGTTCCTGGCTGTCATCGGTGACGTGGCCGGGCCAGTCGACAGGGCGCCGTTTGAGTTCGAACGTTCCGAGGAGGTCGTCGGTGGCCTTGTCGGCGATGATGAAGGTCCCGGGAGTAGCGGTCGCGTTGGCTGCGCCGCCGATCCCGTCGAGGAATTGCTCGACACCCTCCCGCGGAAGCGGGCCGCCGATGTAGGCGGTGACCTCCGGGTCGGTTCGGAGTTCGATGAGCCCTTCCCGATCAGGGTCGCGCAGCAGGACCCGCTCCGCTGCGATCTGGGTGGCAGATAGCATCGGCAACTGGTTCATACGACCCTCCCTTTCTGGACAACGATCCATCAGATCATGGAACCGCCTCAGGGCGATTCGCCAAACCCGCGGTGCAACACGGAAATTCAGCGGACCCCTGATCGATCTCCGTGCGTCCAAGCTTGCGTGAACTTCGACGAGGACGAGCGCCAGGCGCTGCTTGACGAGGGTGTCGATCCGGATGACCCGGAAGTGCAGGCAGCCCAGCAGCGGATCTCTGATCTGCTGCGCTGCTATGGAATGTGGCTGCGCAACTGGGATTTTGACTAGCCTGGCTCCGTTGTGAATCCGGACGTAGTTTATCGGCGAGCAATGACGCCGCTTGGCGGAGCCGAGATCGGCTGGTATCCGCGAAGGTGACGTCACAGGCCTTCGCGGCGCACTTGCCGAACGCTCTATGCCGAGAACCGCGCTGTCCGGCTCG
This sequence comes from Nocardia sp. NPDC059154, assembly GCF_042755705.1. Classification (NCBI taxonomy): domain Bacteria; kingdom Bacillati; phylum Actinomycetota; class Actinomycetes; order Mycobacteriales; family Nocardiaceae; genus Nocardia; species Nocardia sp. NPDC059154. The sequence goes on along the minus strand of NZ_JBHZCS010000090.1, from coordinate 3,725 downwards.
GCCAACAGCCCGCCGGGTATCGTCGAGCCCAGGACAAGAGGGGCGGTTATGTCGTTGGTGGGGTTGATCTTTGGCCTCGCACTCTTCGCCGCTGCGCTTGACCGCGTAGGCGTGTGGGCCGAGGCGCGGGGCTGGATTAACTGGCGACGCAGATCAGGTTCCAGTGCTGCTGCCGGACTTCTCGGAGACATGCAGACGCTGTCGCTCCTTCGAGCCAGCACACGCAGCAGGAACTTCGCAGCCGCCAGATACGTGGTGAACAGCTCCAAACCGTGGATGACCCGCTTGGAATGGACCTTGCACAGGGCGTCGTACGCCTGCGGGCCGCGAACGTGGGACGAGCCAGTCGCACCCGTAGTCGGCGCGACCACCGCACTTGCCAGCGGAACGCGACTGAGTACATCCGCGCTTGCTGCTACCCGCGCGGCGTGAGTCGTTCACCGGTGCCCTGACAGTGGTCGGAACGAGCCCCGGAGGCCGAACGGTCAGGAGCCGATGTCTGCGGGTTCTCGGCTCCCCCGCGATTCGCGCCGGCTAGTTCTTGGCGCGCTGGTAAGCGTCGACGATCTCGGCCGGGATACGGCCGCGCGAGGAAACCTGGTGCCCCTGAGCGCGCGCCCAATCACGGATCGCGGTGCTCTCCTGCCGGTCTACCGCCAGACGGGCGCGCCCGCCAACGGCCACCTTGGCGCGCTTGGAACGACCCAGCTTGCGGGCCTTATCGCTCCACGGTTCCAGGGCCTCCCGCAGCGTGGCGGCGTTCTTGTTCGACAGGTCGATCTCGAAGTCGTTGCCGTCGATCGAGAAGAAGACGGTCTCGTCGGCCGTCGATACGCCGTCGTAGTCGTCTACCAGAGTTACGGTGACCTTCTTGGCCATGGATTTCCTTCCGCGTATGACGTGCCCGGGGCAGCGGGCGGGCGCCCGCGTTCCATCCCCGATCTCAGCGACATTACAGCGCGGAAATGATTTGGCACCCCTCCTTTCCTGGGCGCGGCGTCCAAGACCATCGCGCGTTCGCGGGAGATATCACTGAATCTGCCTGTTCGGGCCCATCCAGAATCCCAGCAGCTGGAGCGCCGCCGCTGTTGACCCCGAACCCGATGACCCGTGGTGGAAGACGCCCGTCGAGTACCCGGTGCCGAACCCCTTCCAGGGCTTGGCGTCGTGATCGCCTGCTCAGGCGATTGATTCGGTATCGGCCACGTCCTGATCGCACGACTGCGCGAACTGCTCACCGACCGCAGCCGGCCAGAGTGCCGGACCCGAAACCTCGCAGCCGGACGGCCCAACCGGGGTATTGCCGGCCAAGCCCGGTCCGCGAGCGTGGCGAACGGCAACGGCGGCGAATCCGACGAGAAATAGCAACCGTGACAACCGTTTTAGTGACACCGTGCGCCCGAAGCATCACCTGCGGCCGCTCGGCCATGGAAGAGACGGGGATTCATTCCTAACTCGTCGACTCGAAATGTCGTGGCGACCAATGCAATTCATAGCTCACAACGTCATCGAAGCGCGCGCTAGTGATCAGCGACGTGCCCATACCGGAGAACTGCCAATGAGAAGAGCACTCGCTGTCACCGCCCTCGCCGTCCCACTTGCCTGTGGACTGGGTACAGGACTCGCACACGCAGACATCGGGCCCTGTGACTCCACCTGGGGCGGGGGCTGTTGGCACCGAGATCCCAATAACCCTTCCCTCCTCGGTCCAGGCGAGACCTCGAACCAGTTCAACTGGGCCCCCACGCTGCTCCACTCGCACCCGACGACCCCTCGCTGAATGCCCCCTACGAACTCCCCCGTGCCGAACCCCCTCGGTGGCTTCACAGCCTGACGTGGCTCAGGGCATCAGGCCGCGGGCACAGGCGTGGATGGCTTGCCGGGAGATGCATGGTCGGATGCGGCACACGGGCTTCGCGCGGGATCCGGCACAACCGCCGCCAGGTGATCGAATCAGCCACCTCACGGCACATCGTCTCGTATCCGAACTGGTAGCGGTGCTTTAGATACAGCATCCGCAACAGCGTGTCGACCGGCACCGACGCCCCGCCCCAGCCGAGCGTCGGACATCCCACGCCACGGCGCGATGAACCGTTCGTCGTCGAGGTAAGCGTCGATACGAGCCAGCTCATCGGGAAGCCGGACCATCTCCGGCGCCAGCACCGCATCCCACAACGAGATCTGCTGATCGGCGACCCGCAACATCGACCGGCCCTACCTCCACGAGAACGACACCGATACCATTCTCCAGCGAAACACCAACTGCCGCAGACAATTACAGCAATCAGCCACCAGCTACTCGCCATCCTTTTTCAGGGGCAAGTAGCTAGGTCCAGCCCCGATCGTCATGGCCAGTGATCTCGGTGGAACCACCATAGGAGCCACATCGGCACGAGGGGTCGAGGTTGGTTGGCCCTTGACCCGTTCACGGCCGGATCAGAGTTGGGGACAATCGAGATGCCGGGTCGTCGCCGGACTGTTGCAGGCAGTCCGGCGACGAGTGCGGGCCCGGGCGAAGGGGTCCGGGCCCGCGTCCCGCCCGGTCCCGGCGCTCACGCATGCAGCGCCGGAACCGAAACCTGTTGGACAAAAGCAGATTCGAGCGTGCGGTCAGTAGGTGTAGAACCCGCGTCCGGTCTTGCGGCCCAGGAACCCGGCATCGACCAAGCGCCGCAACAGAAGCGGAGGAACATACTGCGGTTCGCGGAACTCGGCGTACAAAGACTCCGCGATGGCGAGTGTCACGTCCAGACCGATCGTGTCGGCCAGACGCAACGGGCCCATCGGGTGCACGCAACCGGCGACCATGCCCTCGTCGATATCCGCGACGCTGGCGAACCCGGACTCGACCATCCGAACCGCCGCACACAGATACGGGATTAACAGGGCGTTGACAACGAACCCGGCCCGGTCCTTGGACTCGATAGTGCGCTTACCCAGCACATCTCGGGCGTACGCGGTGACCTTGTCGAGGACCGCACGATCGGCCTTGAGAGTGGCGACGATCTCGACCAGCGGCAGCACCGGTACGGGGTTGAAGAAATGCACGCCGACCACGCGCCCCGGATTGGCAGTGGCACCCGCCAGCCGGATCACCGGGATCGAGGAAGTGTTGGTGGCCAGGATCGCCTCCGGCGCCACGATGGCGTCGAGCTTGGTGAAGAACTCGGTCTTGAGCGCTTCGATCTCCGGGGCGGCCTCGATCACCAGCTCACGGTCGGCGAGATCGTCGATGTCGGTGGTGAGAACGATCCGTTCCGCAGCAGCGTCGGCGATGTCGCGGGCGAGTTTGCCAGCCTCGACCGCGCGCGTCAGCGATCGTGCGATCCGTGCGCGCGCAGCGTAGGCGGCGTCGGTGTCACGCTCGAGGACGAGGACATCGCCACCTGCGCGGGCGGCGACCTCGGCAATACCGGCACCCATGGTGCCACCACCGATCACACCGATACGGTGCATGACAACTCTCTCCTCAACTTCGGTTGAAACGCTCTGGCTCTGAAAGGGATTGGTGGTTAGTTGACGTGGATGATGAGGGCGTCGCCCTGGCCGCCGCCACCGCAAAGCGCGGCCGCGCCGACACCGCCGCCGCGGCGCTGCAGCTCGAGCGCCAGGTGCAGGACGATACGGGCACCGGACATGCCGAGCGGGTGGCCGATGGAGATGGCGCCGCCATTGACATTGACCTTCTCCGGGTCGATGCCGAGCTTGCGGGCCGAGGCGATGCC
>NZ_JBHZCS010000089.1:678-39687 GCF_042755705.1 Nocardia sp. NPDC059154 | reverse complement strand
GGACCGTCGCGGTTTCCGGGTGATCAGTTTACCGCCGTTGGGGCATCGGGGCGGGACCGGTCAGGATGTTCGACAATTCATTCTGCCCATCGAACATCGGTGTGGCCGTTAATCTCTCGTGAAGATTTGCTTGCCGGTGCGCGGATTTACGATTGCTCGACGGCCGCTCTCAGCCGAGCATTTCGAGATTCAGGTCGCCCAGCAGATCGGGGTCGGCCAGCATTTCGATGGCGGTGATGCGGCCGTCGACGACGGTGAAATCGAAGACGACGCGCGGGGTGCCGCCAGTCGACCACACCAGGCCGGCGAGGCCGTCGATGAGGGCCGGGCGGGCGGCCTTGGCGCGGCCCGCGAAGGTGGTCGCGACCGCCTGTGCGCCACGGACTTCGGGGTCCGCGCCCATGGTGACGCCGATGGCGTCGGCGCGCACCACCACGTCGGGGTCGAGCAGTTCCAGCAGGGCCGCGAAGTCGCCGCCGCGGGAGGCGGTCAGGAAGGCATTGACCACTTCCTGCTGGCGTTCGCGGTCGACGGCGATCTCGTCGACGCCGCGCACGCGGCGCCGGCCGCGGCTGGCGAGTTGCCGGGCGGCGGCGGGGGTTTTGCCGAGAATGGGGGCGATTTCCTCGAACGGGACGGCGAACATGTCGTGCAGGACGAAGGCCAGCCGCTCGGTGGGGGTCAGGGTGTCGAGCACCACCAGCAGGGCGGCGCCGATCGAATCGCCCAGCAGCGCTTCCTGTTCCGGGCCGAAGGTGGCTTCCGGCGCGTCGTAGTCCTCGAGCGCGTCCTCGCGCCGGGTGCCGCGCGACTGGAGCATGTTCAGGCAGACGCGGGAGACGACGGTGGTGAGCCAGCCGGCCAGATTGTCGATCCCGTCGGTCTCGGAGCGGCTCAGCCGCAGCCAGGCTTCCTGGACGGCATCCTCGGCTTCGGCGGAGGAGCCGAGCATGCGCTGTGCCAGCGCTTGCAGCCGGCCGCGCTGCAGCTCGAATTCCCGTGCCACCAGGTCCAGTTCGTCACGCTCGTTGCCCATTGCCGAAGTCTCCTCGATCACGACCGGTCGGTCCATCCGAACCGTGCGGGCGTGTCCGGGAATCGGGGCCCACACCTCCACGACCGAGCAACCCGGCCGAATGTGACAGCGTCGATGAAACACCAGCTCAGAGGGGTCTCCGGTGCATCATCGCCCGCGGCGAAGATCCGATCATGGACGCCGTCCACCACGTCGGCTATAACGGCAATGGCCAGAACGTCGGTCTCGACGGCATGGCCGCAGCATCGCCACGGTGGAAGGAGCAGACGATCTTGTCCTCGGAACTCTCCGACAGCCCCGATCATTTCGAGGTGCGACCGGTGGGCCGGGTCCGCTCCCCGCTCACCGACCGCACCGGCGCACCGCGCCAGGCCGACGAGGACGCCCCACCCGCCGATATCGTTCTCGCGCCCGAATTCGCCGCGGCCGCAGCCGATCTGAGCCCGGGTATGCGCGTCGTCCTGCTCACCTGGCTGCACGCCGGGAGCCGCGATGTCCTCGCGGTCCATCCCCGCGGCGACCGCACCCGGCCGCCCACCGGCGTCTTCGCCACCCGCTCCCCCGACCGCCCCAACCCGATCGGCCTGCACGAGGTCACCATCACCACTGTGTCCCCCGAGGTCCTCGGTGTAGCCGGCCTGGAAGCCATCGACGGCACCCCGGTCCTCGACATCAAGCCGGTCCTGGGCGGCGTCGAAACCCGCTGACCGGCCCGGCTCGGGCGGGCGGCCGCGGGCCCGGCGTAGGTTGAGGATCATGGCGGCACCCAGGCATCCGATCCCGGCGGTCGGCACGCAGCGGCTGGCCGCGGCGTGTCAGGCCGAGGTGCCCGCATTGACCAAGCAGCTGATCGCGGCCATCTTCACCGACAATCCGGGGTGGACGGACTACACGGCGGTGCCGCGGGCGGACCTGCGGGACGGGTGCCGGCGGTATCTGACGCGGATCCTGGATCTGCTGGGCGGGCAGCCGCCGGATCCGGACGGGGACGATGTGGCCGCGGCCATCGGGCGGCGGCGGGCCGAGCAGGGCGTGCCACTGGAGGCCATGCTGCGGACCTTCCGGCTGGGCGGCCAGATCGTCTGGGAAGCGTTGCTGGACAAGGCCGATGACATCGGCTCGGCCGAGACTCGGCAGGTCGGTTCGGCGATGTGGGCGGTGGTCGACGGCATGTCGTCGGCGCTGGTCACCTCGTACCGGAACACCGAACTCGACCGGGTGCGCAGCGATGAGCGGCGCAGGCATTCGCTGATCGAGGATCTGCTGGCGGGGCGGGCGCACGACGCCACCTTCGCAGCGCGGGCTGGACGCGAGCTGAATCTGCCCGCGAACGGGGCGTATCTGGTGGTGGTGGCGCGCGGCGAGGGCGGGCCGCGGCTGCACATGGGGGCGGAGGCGGCGCTGGGAGTGTCGGGGATCAGGTCGGTGTGGCACGAGCGGGTGGATTCCACGGTGGGGCTGGTGTCGCTCGAGCATCGCGGGAGTTCGGCTGTGCTGCACCAGCTTCGCCCGCTGATCCGGGGACGGGCGGGGGTCTCGCCGGCGGTGCCGGGCCTGGCGGGCATCGATACCGCGCACGGGCTGGCGGTGCTCGCGCTGGACACCGTGCCCGGCGATGAGCAGGGGCTGCTGGTTTCGCTGGACGAGCGCTACCCGGAGGCGCTGCTGCTGCGCTCCCCCGATCTCACCGATCTGCTCGTCGCGCGCACCCTCGGCCCGGTGCTGGAACTGCCGCCCAAGGAGCGCGACATTCTGCTGCGCACACTGACCGTCTGGCTGGCCGAGAATTGCTCGGCGGCCAATGCCGCGCCGAAGTTGCACTGCCATCGCAACACGGTCATCAACCGGCTGCAGCGCATCACCCTGCTGCTCGGCCGCCCGCTCGAGGGGCAGCGGGCCTACCTGGAGCTTTCCCTCGCCCTGGCCGCCCTGGGACTGGCCGGCGCCGACCGCGACTGAGCCGCCGAAAACCCGCTACTCACGGGTACGAATTGTGCTCTGCGCCCAGCCTCGCCCTGTCATATATGGGCTTCCAGTGCATTGATTGTGCATTTGGTGACCGACAGACTCGATCGGAATAACCCGCATCACAACCGATGGCGGGTTACGAGAGCAATCGAGAACGAGGAGCACCACGAGTGCCGGAATTCGATCTTCTGGTGATCGGCGGCGGTCCGGGCGGTTACGTCGCCGCCATCCGCGCCGCCCAGCGGGGCCTGAAAGTGGCCCTGGCCGAGAAGGAACGCCCGGGCGGCGTCTGCCTGAACTGGGGCTGCATCCCGACCAAGGCCATGCTGCGCTCCGCCGAGGTCTTCCACACCATCGCGCACGCCGCCGATTTCGGCATCTACGCCGATAACCTGCGCTTCGACTACGCCGCGGTGCGGCAGCGCAAGGACGGCATCGTCAAGGAGCTGACCGACGGTGTCGCGGGTCTGCTGAAGGCCAATGGCGTGACCGTCATCGAGGGCCATGCCCGCTTCACGTCGCCTACCACGGTCGAGGTCGTCGAGGCCGGGCCGTCGCCGATCTTCGAGGGCGGCCCGCGCTACGCCGCCGCCCCGACCGCGAACGCCGTCCGGACCGTGAGCGCGAAGGATGTCATCGTCGCCACCGGTTCGATCCCGGCCGTGCTCCCGATCCCGGGCGCGGATCTGCCGGGCGTGATCACCTCCGACGGCGCGTTCGGCCTCACCGAGGTGCCGAAGCGCCTGGTCGTCATCGGCGGCAGCGCGGTGGGCGCGGAGTGGGCCAACCTGTTCCACGAGTTCGGCAGCGATGTCACCGTGGTCGAGATGCAGGATCGCCTGGTTCCGTTGGAGGACAAGGAGATCGGCACCGCCCTGGTGCGCTCGTTCACCAAGCGCGGCATCAAGGTGCTGACCGGTGCGACGGTCACCGCCATCGCCCAGGGCAGCAATGGCCTGACCGTCACCGTCGGCGGCCCGCAGGCGCAGGAGCTCGCCGCGGACGTGGTGCTGGTCGGCGTCGGCCGCCGCCCCAATACCGCCGGGCTGGGCCTGGACATCGCCGGAATCGACACCGACGCACGGGGTTTCATCCCCGTCGACGCGCAGCTGCGCACCGCTGTCGAGCATGTGTACGCCATCGGCGATGTCACCGGTAAGGCACTGCTCGCGCACGTCGCCTCGCATCAGGGTCTGGTCGCGTCCGACACCATCGCCGGCCACGCCGCCCACATCGACTACAACGTCATCCCCGCCGCGACCTTCACCCACCCGGAGATCGCCAGCGTCGGCCTCACCGAGGACGCCGCGAAGGCCGCGGGCCACGACGTCATCACCGCCAAGTTCCCGTTCGCGGCGCTGGGCCGGGCCAAGTCCTTCGGCGATCAAGAAGGCTTCATGAAGATCGTCGCGGGCCGGCAGCACCAGGAGGTGCTGGGCGTGCACATCATCGGCCCGTCGGCCAGCGATCTCATTACCGAAGGGGCCCTGGCGATCTCGCTGGAGGCGACCCTCGACGAGCTCGCCGACACCATTCACGCCCATCCCACCCTCGGCGAGATCGGCATGGAGGCCGCCCTGGTCGGGCTGGGCCTGCCGGTTCACGTCGCGCCGCCCCGGAAGCGTTGAGGAGTTCCGTCATGACCACGACCACCGCCGCGCCGCGCAAGACGGCGCGCAAGGCGACCCGCCCGGCCGATAAGGCCGCCGACGGAGCCGTATCGGAAAACCTCCTCGGCGGAGCCGATTTCGGCGGCGCGGATGCGGACACGCTGCGCGAGCTGTACACCGACATGCTGTTCATCCGCCGCTTCGAGGAGCGCACCGCGCAGGCGTACCAGCAGGCCAAGATCGGCGGCTACTGCCACCTCAACCTGGGTGAGGAAGCCACCGTCGTCGGCGTCGGAAAGGCCATGCGCCCCACCGACTATCTGTTCACCAACTACCGCGAGCACGGCTACGCGCTGGCCAAGGGCATCGAGCCCGGCCGCGTCATGGCCGAGCTGTACGGCCGCTCCACCGGCACCTCCAAGGGCTGGGGCGGGTCGATGCACATGTACGACACCGAGACCCGCCTGCTCGGCGGCTACGCCATTGTCGGCGGCCAGGTTCCGCTCGCCATCGGCGCGGCGCTGGCCATCGACTACCGCGGCGGCGACGACGTCGTGGTGTGCCAGATGGGTGAGGGCACCACCAATATCGGCGCCTTCCACGAGTCGCTGAACATCGCGGCGCTGTGGAACCTGCCCGTCGTGTTCCTGGTCATCAACAACCAGACCGGCATGGGCACCACCGTCGAGAAGTCCTCCGCCGAACCGGATCTGTGGAAGCGGGCGTCGTCCTACCGCATGCGTGGTGAGCGTGTGGACGGCACCGATGTGCTGGCCGTGCGCGAGGTCGCGAGCGATCTCATCGAGGCCGCGCGTCGCGAGGGCAAGCCCGCGCTGCTCGAGGCCGTCTCCTACCGCCTCAAGGGCCACTCGGTCGTCGACCCGGCCAAGTACCGCACCGAGGACGCCGCCTCCACCGCCGTCGAGCACGACCCGATCGTGCTGTGGCACAACCGTCTTCTCGAAGCGGGCGTGCTGAGCGAGGACTCCGCCGCCGCCATCGAGGCCGACGTCAAGGAACGCGTCCGCGCCGCGGTCGATTTCGCCGATCAGTCCCCGCACCCGGACCCGGCCACCCTGTTCGATTACAACTACGCGACCCCGGTCGCGGGCGATTCCCGTCGCCTGCCCGGCGATCCGCTCTTCACCGCCTAAGGACATCACCGTGGCTGTCATGACCTACCGTGAAGCGCTGCGCGAGACCCTCCGCGAGGAGATGCGGCGCGACGACGACGTCCTCCTCATCGGGGAGGAGATCGGCGTCTTCGAGGGCTCCTACAAGATCACCGCCGGCCTGCTGGCCGAGTTCGGCGAGAAGCGGGTGCGCGACACCCCGATCGCCGAAGAGGGTTTCGTCGGCGCGGCCATCGGCGCCGCCATGCTGGGCCTGCGCCCGGTCGTCGAGATCATGACGATCAACTTCTCGCTGCTGGCGCTGGACCAGATCGTCAATCACGCCGCCAAGATCTACGGCATGTTCGGCGGGCAGACGTCGGTGCCGATGGTCATCCGCACCCCCGGTGGCGGCGGCCAGCAGCTCGGCGCGACGCACTCGCAGAACATCGAGCTGTACTACGCGTTCGTGCCGGGCCTGAAGGTGGTCGCGCCGAGCACGCCCGCCGATGCGAAGGCGCTGCTCAAGGCCGCCATCGACGACGACGATCCGGTGCTGTTCCTGGAGAACCTCTCGCTCTACAACACCAAGGGCGAGGTGCCGGACGACCTGCCGCCCGCCGAGATCGGCAAGGCCGCGGTCACCCGCGAGGGCACCGACATCACGCTCATCGGCTACTCGCGCATGGCCACCGTGTGCACCCAGGTCGCGGAAAAGCTTGCCGCGGAGGGCATCTCGGCGGAGGTCGTCGACCTGCGCAGCCTGCGGCCGCTGGACCGCGACACCATTGTCGCCTCAGTCAAGAAGACCGGTTGCGCCGTCATCGGTGAGGACGACTGGCTGACCTACGGCATCGGTGCGGAGGTCGCGGCCTCCATCTCCGACGGCGCGTTCGACTACCTCGACGCCCCGGTGCGCCGGGTGGCCATGGCCGAGGTGCCGCTGCCCTACGCCAAGCCCCTGGAGAAGCTGGCGCTCCCGTCGCCGGACTCCCTCTACCGGGCCGCCCTCGAAACCCTTGCCGCCGTGGGCAAGCGACGCTGAGAACCGGAAGGAATCATGCCTGAAGTAACCATGCCCCGGCTCTCCGACACCATGGAGGAGGGCATCGTCTCGGCCTGGCTCAAGCAGGTCGGCGACCAGGTCAAGGCCGGCGAGATCCTCGCCGAGATCGAGACCGACAAGGCGCTGATGGAGCTCGAGGCCTACGAGGACGGCGTGCTCGAGCAGATCATCGCCGAGCCCGGCACCACTGTCGCTATCGGCGAGCCGATCGCGATTCTCGGTGACGGCAGCGGGGCGTCCGCTCCGGCTCCCGCCGCGGCTCCCGCCCCTGCGGCTCCGGCCCCCGCCGCCACGACCGATAGCGCGCAGGCGAATTCGGCTCCGGCCGCCGGAAACGGCAGTGTCCCTGCGGTTCCGGCCGAGTCCGGTGAGCGCAAGAAGTCGTCGCCGCTGGCCCGCAAGGTCGCCAAGGAACTCGGCGTCGACATCGCCGCCGTGACCGGCACCGGCCCCGGCGGCCGCGTCACCAGGCAGGATGTCGAAAACGCGGGCAGCGCAGCCGCTCCGGCCGCGCCCGCCGCTGCCGCCCCGGCCCCTGTCGCCCCGGCTCCCGCGATCGCTCCGGCCACCGGCGACTACGAAGAGATCCCGCTGACCACCATCCAGCGCGTCTCGGCCCAGCGCCTCACCGAGTCCAAGCAGCAGGCCCCGCACATCTATCTGACCAGTGCGATCGATGTGACCGAGCTGCTCGCGTTCCGCGCGCAGATCAACAAGACCCTGGAGGAGACCGGCTCCGGCAAGGTCAGCGTGAACGACCTGCTGGTGAAGGCGGTCGCCACCGCGCTGCGCCTGGATCCGGCGGTGAACGTCTCCTTCGCGGGCGACAAGCTGTTGCGGCACAACGCGATCAATATCGGTATCGCGGTCGCCACCGAGGCGGGCCTGCTGGTCCCGGTCATCCACGACGCCGACCGCAAGAGCGTGTCCGCCATCGCCGCCGAGGGCCGCGACAAGGCCGCCCGGGCGCGCGACCGCAAGCTGCGCGGCGAAGACATGTCCGGTGGCACCTTCACCATCTCCAACCTGGGCATGTTCGGCATCGAGCAGTTCACGGCCGTCATCAACCCGCCGGAGTCCGCGATCCTCGCGGTCGGCGCGGCCCAGGACGAGCTGAAGCTGGACGGCGAGAAGGTGGTGGCGCGCAAGATCCTTCGCGTCACGCTGTCGGCCGATCACCGTTCCATCGACGGCGCCGTCGCGGCCCGCTTCCTGCAGCAGTTGAAGGAGCTCATCGAGCATCCGCTGCGCATCGTGACCTAGTCACGCCCCGATCGCCGTCCGGTTTTCGATCCAGGATCGGACGACGTCGCCCGCCACCCGGCGCGCGCGGTTACCCATGCCACGCCGCGCGACCGGCAGCCGTACTCACGCGGCGGCGGGTAGTGAACGCCGGATGGCGTGGACCGGGTTTACCCGGCCGGTCCCCGCCATCCGGCTTTTCGCGTTCTAACGCCCGCGTTGGATGGAGAAGTGGGCTGTAGCCGGGCATGCTGAGCCGCGGGCGGACGTTCGAGCCCTGCTAACATCGCTGGTCGAGACGTGAATTCGCGCTGAACATGGTGCATCCCAGACGGTCGGAGAGGTGGATTGTGGGCGACGCCCGGACCGAACGATGGGCCGAACATCGGGTCGAGATGCGGCGCACTCTGATCGACGCGGCCATCCGCGTGATCGAGACCGAGGGTCCGCAGGCCAGCATGCGCGCCATTGCCGCCGAGGCGAAGGTCTCCAAGCCCACCCTCTACCGGTTCTTCGCCGACAAGGCGGATCTGGCGCTCGCCATCGCGGATCAGGCCAAGCAGGACATCGTGCGCGGCCTGGCCGAGGTCCGCCGGCAGCCGGCGGGCAGCGCCGGGGCGATGTTGCACGCCGCGCTCGCCGGATACGCCGCGCTGATCGTGGACCATCCGCAGATCGCGCGGTTCCTGTTCCTCGACGCGGAGAGCCCGGGGGCCAAGTCGCTCGAGAATTGGCAGGCGATCCGCTCCGAGGTCGCCGATCTGGTCATCCTGATCATCGAATCATCCGGCGCCACAACGACGGTCGACGCATCCCTCTACGCCTCGATGATCGTCGGGGCGGTGGAGGGCGCGGCGAACTGGTGGTCCGCGCCTGCCGAAATGCCCGGCTCGGCCGAGGAATTCGTGGCGGTGGCGGAACCCGTGGTGCGGGCGATCATCGAGCGGGCCGCGACCGCCGCCGGCGTGACGATCGATTTCGACAGGCCGCTCACCGCCGCCTCCTGACCTGCTCCGGCGGCTGCACCCCGCCTAGCGTGCGACACCTGTCGCCCGCAGATACGGCCAGAGTGCCGACCGCGCATGCCGGAGGAATGGTTCCTCGGCCGTCGTTCCTCGAGTCGAGAGGACGGCACGGATCCTCGCGCGGAAGACGGGTTCGGTCATGCCGAACTCGACCAGGATGTCCCCGGGGGTGGGGCCACCGTACGGCTGCCAGATCAGGGCGAACTCGACGATGGCCCACTCGTGACTCCGCACCGGCGTCAGAAAGCCGATTCTTCGAGGGTCATGATCTCGCTGTCGAGCGCGGCGAGGACCTCGAGGTCGGCGTCCAGTCCGGGCAGCACCTGCTGGGCGAAGAATGTCGCGGTGGCGGCCTTGCCCTCGTAGTAGCGGCGATCGGTCTCGGCCGGGTCCGAATCGAGTGCGGTGAGGGCGGTTTCGGCGCCGGCGAGCAGGCGCCACCCGATGAGGAGGTCGCCGACGGCGAGCAGGAAGCGGACCGAGCCGAGGCCCACCTTGTACAGCTCGTCGGGCTGTTCGCCGGCGGCCAGCAGATAGCCGGTCAGGATCCCCGCCATACCCTGGACCCTTTCCAGCGCGACCGACAGCTGATCCTTGGCGAGCTTCAGCTGCTCCGGACCGTCGGCTTCCGCGGTCCGGCGCACCTGGGTGAGCACGTGCCCCAGGGCGACGCCGTGATTGCGAGCGATCTTGCGGAAGAAGAAGTCCTGCGCCTGGATCGCCGTGGTGCCCTCGTACAGCGAGTCGATCTTCGCGTCGCGAATGTACTGTTCGATCGGATAGTCCTGCAGGAAGCCCGAGCCGCCCAGGGTCTGCAGCGATTCCGCCAGATACTGGTAGGCGCGTTCGGAGCCCACCCCCTTCACGATCGGCAGCAGCAGGTCGTTGACGGCTGCGGCCAGCTCCGGGTCCGCGCCCGAAATGTGCTGCGCCACCACAGCATTCTGATGCCCGGCCGTGTAGAGGTAGATCGATCGCAGCCCTTCGGCGTAGGCCTTCTGCAGCAGCAGGGATCGGCGCACGTCAGGGTGGCTGATGATCGTCACCTTCGGGGCCGTCTTGTCGGCCTGCCGGGTCAGATCCGCACCCTGCACACGCTGCTTCGCGTAGTCCAGCGCGTTCAGGTAGCCGGTGGACAGCGTCGAGATCGCCTTGGTGCCCACCATCATCCGGGCTTCCTCGATCACCTTGAACATCTGCGCGATACCGTCGTGCACCTCGCCCACGAGCCAGCCGACCGCGGGAACGCCGTGCCCGCCGAGGGTCAGCTCACAGGTGGCCGAGGCCTTGAGACCCATCTTGTGCTCGACATTGGTGACGAACACGCCGTTGCGCTCACCGAGCTCACCGGTCTCCGGATCGAAGTGGAACTTCGGCACGAAGAACAGGGACAGGCCCTTGGTGCCCGGACCGGCGCCCTCCGGCCGCGCCAGCACCAGGTGCGCGATGTTCTCGAACAGATCGTCCGAATCCGCGCCGGTGATGAAGCGTTTGACGCCCTCGAGCCGCCAGGAACCGTCCTCCTGCCGAACGGCTTTCGTCCGGCCCGCACCGACGTCGGAGCCGGCGTCGGGCTCGGTGAGCACCATGGTGCCGCCCCAGTTCCGCTCCGTCATCAACTTCGCCCAGTGGCGCTGCTGCTCGGTGCCGACGCCGTGCAGGACATTGGCCATCATCGGGCCGATCAGGTACATGTAGGCGGCCGGTTGCGCACCGAGCACGAATTCCGAGATGGCCCAGGACACCATCGCGGGCGCCGGCATCCCACCGATCTCCTCGGCCTTGCCCACCCGCCACCAGTCCGCGTCGTACCAGGCCCGGACGGCCTGCTTGAAGTCTTCCGGCAGCCGCACCGCGTGTGCCGCCGCGTCGAAAACCGGTGGCGTGCGATCGGTTTCGGCGTAGGGCGCCGCCACGGGTCCCTCGGCGAGGCGGGCCGCTTCGGCCAGCATGGTGCGCACGGTGTCGGCGTCGAGGTCACCGAAGGCGCCCGCGTCCAGGACGGTCCCGAGCCCGAACACCTCGAACAGGTTGAATTCGAGGTCGCGGACGTTGCTCTTGTAATGGCTCACGAGTCACCACTTTTCGAGAAAAGGCACAGGCTGACAATGGCTTGTTAATGACCGATAAGTAAGGAACAGCCATCAATTCCCGCCATTCATGCACTGGTAGCAGGCAACTCGAATCGAATAAGTGAATGGCCGCTAAGTGGTGTAATTCACCGGGCCGTCGCACGGACGCCGACCGGGGCCGCCGCGATCCGCTCGTCGACCGCCACCAGGACGTCGACGAGATCGTCACGCCACCGCAACCGCGGATTGCGGACGGCCTCGATGACGACCGTGGTGGACGCGCGGATCAGCAACCGCGCCACCGCCGCCGGGATCTCGGGCCGGACGGCTTCCAACATGCGCCCCCACTGGGCAATGCCGTCCAGGCGGACGCGCCGGTAGCGCTGCACCGCGTCGGTGGGCAGGTGGCGGGTCTCGCTGACCGTAATGGCCAGCAGGTCCGGTTCGTCGACGCCGAATCGTGCGAAGCTGCGCATCAGCGAGCGCATCGACGCCTCGACGCTGCGGGTCCCCGCAACCGCCCGTACCAGCGTCAACTGCAGCCACTCGTCCTGACGTCGCACGATCCGATCGAGCAGCTCGGCCTTGTTCGAGAAGTGGTAGTACAGCGCGGGCCCCGAGACCCCCACCGCCGCGCCGATATCCTCGATGCCGACGGCAGCGAAACCGCGGCTGCTGAACAATTTGGCCGCCTCGGCGAGTATCCGCTCGGACCGGAGCGCTCGATCCAGTGCCGCATTCGCACCGTCGAGCCGCGCCGATCGCGCCGGCGAACGTCCCACCGGACGGTCCGGTAGTTCCGTCCGGATCACCTCGGCGACAACGGAATCGAGCACCTGAGCCGCGATCGGCAGTGGCAGCTCGGTCCGGTGGTAGGACGGGCTGACCGCGACCGACAGCACGCACCAGCTCAGCAACTCGACGTCGGCGACGTTCAGTTCGGGACGGCAGCTGCGAATCCAGTGTCTGAGATATCCGGTGAGTCGGGCGGCGCGCAGAAGCACGGCCGCTCGGTCACCGGGCGCGAGATTGCGGAATTCCAACTGCCACAACCTGGGCAGCTCACGCAGTTCGAGAGCGACGCGGACCAGGGCGGCCGGTGTCGCCGCCCCTGACGGGTCGGC
Organism: Nocardia sp. NPDC059154; assembly: GCF_042755705.1. Taxonomy (NCBI): domain Bacteria; kingdom Bacillati; phylum Actinomycetota; class Actinomycetes; order Mycobacteriales; family Nocardiaceae; genus Nocardia; species Nocardia sp. NPDC059154. The sequence continues at coordinate 27,432 of NZ_JBHZCS010000089.1, read as the reverse complement.
CCGGTGGGCGGCGTCGACGCGCGCCAGGGTCTCGTCGAGGCCGACCAGAAGGCACTGCCCCAGCAGTTCCTGCTTACCGCGGAAGTGCCGATACAGCGCCGGGGCCGAAATGCCCACGGCCGCCGCGATATCGGACATGGAGGTGCCGTGATAGCCATCGTGTGCGAAGGCGTCCAGTGCGGCATTCAAGATCATGGAACGCCGGGTCGAGGGTCGTTTCCTGGTCGCAGCGGTTCTCGTCCGCCGGGGCGCCGGTGCCGACATCCGCTCAGCTCGCTGGCTCACCGACGGCAGCCGATGCCGCCGCCGACCGATCCGATCGGGTCGGCGTGCGTCGCCGCAGCACCACCCGACGGCCCTTGGCCGGTGCCAACGCCACTCCGCGGTCGTGCCATTTCTCGTCCAGTTCGGTGGTGGGCACCAGTTCGAAATCGCGTAGCAGGCACCTCAGGACGACCTTTACCTCCATGTTCGCGAACTCCGCCCCGATGCACCGCCGGTAACCACCGCCGTAGGGCAGCCGGGAGGTGAAGTCGGGCTTGCCGCCACCATAGCGAGGGAGTGACATTCATGATGGGAAGACTCCCTCTTGGTACCGTCGGTACCGATACCGACGGTACCCCAGTGTGTCTCGCCAGGCGGCGTTCGTCAACAGTGCGTCCCAGACAGGGAAGGCACCTCACTCCGGAGCGACCCGCATCACATCGCCGGCCACCGAGTGACCCTGCCTTTATTTTGTTGTGCAGCAACATAATTCGCCCCAATGCCTCATTGTGCAGGTGTTCAATCGTTGTTCACCGAAAACCTCCCCGCTCGGTCACACCTTCCGGGTGGAGCAACTACAACGATTGAGCGATCGCCCTCTGCTGGGCGACCACGGCGCGGCAACCTGCTGCTGCGCCGGAACTCTCGGTAAAACGACTTCGCCGCCGACGTCGCCGCCGGCACGCTGCCGTCGGTCTCCTGGGTGATCCCGCCGCTGTTCAACTGCGAACATCCCGCACTGCCACCGGCTTTCGGTGCGGTCGGCATCATGCAGGTGCTCGACATCCTGACCTCCAACCCGGCCGTGTGGGAGAAGACCGCGCTCATCGTGTCCTATGACGAGAACGGCGGCTTCTTCGACCACGTCACGCCGCCGACCCCGCCGCCGGGCACCCCCGGGGAATACCTCACCGTGGACTTGAACCGGGTCTGGGACGCGAAGGGCATCGCCGGGCCCATCGGCCTCGGCTACCGGGTGCCCTGCCTGGTCATCTCGCCCTACTCCCGCGGCGGGCTGGTCGCCTCCCAAACCTTCGACCACACCTCCCAGTTGCGTTTGCTGGAAACGCGATTCGGCGTCGACGTACCGAACCTGACCTCCTGGCGGCGCTCCGTCACCGGCGATATGACCTCGGCATTCGACTTCGCGTCCTTGCCGGACAGCACGCAACCGGCCATCACCGACCCGCGCACCCGCACCGACGCCGCGGTAGCCCAGTGCGGGCCGAACCTCGCCCGCGGCACGGCCACGGTCGGCGTCCCCTACCCGGTCCCGCCGAACTCGATGCCCGTGCAGCTACCCGGCACCCGCCGCCGCCCCAGCGGCACCGCCTGATCCGCGCCGCTATCGGGTGGTGGCGGGAGCGCGATGCAGTTCCTTGCGGTCGTAGTAGCCCGTCACCACCAGGCCCACCAGCAGACCGATCAGCAAACCCAGCAGGGTCATCCAGAACGCGTGACTCAGCCCCGCCGAGCCGTCGCCGTTGAAATAGAGGATGGCGCGCACCCCGAGATACACCTGATGCATCGGCTCGAAATCGGACAGCCACGCAACGGGTTTCGGGATCGCCTCGACCGGGACGGTACCGCCGGACGACGGCAGGCCCAGCACGATGAACAGCACCAGGTTCACCAGCATGCCCAGGGTCCCGAGCGCGGACACGATCGACAGTGCGGTGACTCCGACCGCGATGATGCCGAACGTGCTGTAGAGGAACAGCAGTGGCGGGCGGTCGATCGGCATGCCCAGCCAGTGCCCGATCCCCATGAAGATCGCCGCCACCACGGGTGCGACACCGGTGATGATGCCCCATTTGAGGAACAGCGTCCGCAGCCGGGAGATCGGCACCGGCGGATAGTGGACGTACCAGGGACCGAATTCGGTGGGCGCGAAACCCAGTGCGGAATCGACCATTCCATTGATCACCATCGCGCCGGTGAACCCGGCCAGCAGGACCATCACCGTGTAGAAGAAGGCGGTGAGGCCATTACCCGTGCCGCTGGGCAGCGGATGAAACGGTGTGACGGTCACGTCGATCGGCGCGGCCAGCATGAGCTTGCTGAGCCCCGGCAGCTGCGGCGCGGGAGCGCCGGCGGGCGCCTGCAGCTGGGTGTTCACCGTTGCGGTGAGACGTTGGCCGACAGTGTCGTTGGCCTGTTTCAACGCCGTGCCGGCGATATTCTGCACCACCTGGGCGCTGAAGGTGCCAGCGCGCGGATTGGTGTACACCGTGATCTGCGGTTGCGTCACGTCCCCGGACACCACGCTCGCGGAGGCGAAAATGCCGAGCCGCTTGGTGAAGTCACTCGGGATGACGATCGCCCCGTACACCTTCCCCGAGCCCAGTTGGTGCTCTGCCTCGTTGATGCCGAGCACCCGCAGATCGACCTTGTCGCCCGGAATCTGCTGCACGAGAGCATCACTGATCTGCTTGCCGACATTGGTGGGCTGTCCGCCGATCACATCACCGGAGTCCTGATCGACCAGCGCGATCGGAAATCCGTGCAGATGCTTCGCCGGATCCACCACATACGCCAGATACATGGTGGCCAGCAGCGCCATCAGCAGCGACACCACCACGGCCGGGGCCAGCCACACCCGCACGCTCTTGCGCGGGACGCTCGCCGGAACCGTCTCCTCTACGTTCGCCATGTGCACACCCAGCTCTTTCGGTTCAGGGGTTGGTCCCGGTGACCTCTCGGACGAATGCGTCGATGGACTCCTGCATCTGGGTGTGGCCGGGTTCCTCGAGCGGCCGGGGCGCGCGGGTTCAGGTACTGATCGAGGTGGATGTTGTTGCCCTTCCACTCCCAGAACTCCTCGGCCGGCAGGTCGTCTTCGGCCGTGATCCGCAACCGGGGCGGCAGAAACGCCTGGAGTTCCCGCCACGCGGTTTGATCGCGGTGGAGGGTGGCGGATTCGGATTCACGCTTCATCGAAAACTCCTCCGGGTCAAGCAGTTACGACGGCTACCCCTCCGAACGGGGTGGGTTGGTGATACATGGCCGGATGCTCGAACAACAGTTTGCCCGCCGTTCGCCACGACTTACATCGTGGTCAGAAAGCGAAGGCCCGTCAACAACGCGATCTCGCTCCGAATCTCGATCCACGCCTTTCGATGATCTCCGGCCGGAAACATGGCTATGGCAGCACAGGACATCCCCGCATACCCAGCTCCCGCCCAGCGTCATCCAGGCGCCGCTCCCGCTGGTGTACGAGGTGTTCACCGATCGCGAGCGCAGTGGCGAATACCTGCCCATGCGAACACGCCTGGACCGGCCCGGCACCAGCGCACGCCAGGGCGTAGGTGCGGTCGGATGTGACCTGGACGACCTCACGCCGGTCCAGCCGACCCTCGAGTGACGGTTGCCACGCTCGCGACATGATGAGAAGATTTGTTAGTAACTCTCTCATCCTGTCGCCCTGTGCAGTCGACAGGATCGGTTGATCAAAGGAGATCCACCATGACCGCCGCCGTCGCGCTCGACCACGAGTCCCGAGGTGCACGCCCCGAACGCCGCCCGTTCGGACCCGGCAGCCGGATGTGGGAGGACACCGGACTCGTCACCTTCTCGCTCACGGCCGGCTCGGCATTCCTGCTGCAGACCATGGAACCCTCGATCGCCGCGGTGGTGGACGAGCACTCGACGTTCCGCACCGACGCACTCGGCCGCGCGGCCCGCAGCATCGCCTCGGTGATGATGTGGATCTACGGCGGCGAAGAGGGGCTCGCGGAAGCCGACCGGCTGCGAAAGATGCACGCCACCTTGAACTCCACGGACGCACAGGGCGTCAAACACCGCGCCCTGTCCTCCGGCCCCTGGGCCTGGGTGCTCCACACCGCCATCTTCGCCTTCACCGAGGGCAACAAATACTTCTCCAGCGATCAGTTGACCGAGGCGCAGAAGGAGTCCTACTACCAGGAGGTCGTGCAGCTCATGCGCAACTTCTCGGTGGCCCCCAAGGAGATTCCGCCCACTTACGCCGACTGGTTGCCCTGGTTCGAGGACCAGATCGAAAACCACCTGATGCCCACGAACGTGGCCTACGACTACCTGAAGGTCATCCGGAACATCGCCCCGCCCACGCAGATTCCCGCGCCACTGCACCCGGTGTGGCGCGTCGCGACCAAACCCGTCGGCCGCCTCCAGTACTTCTTCACCGTAGGCACCACCCCCGACGCCATCCGCGACAAGCTCGGACTGGAATGGACCGCGAAAGACGAACGTGCGCTGCGCATCCTGGGCTGGACCATCGGCCGCACCGTCCCCCTGCTCCCCGAGCGCGTCCGCTACTTCCCCATCGCCTACGAGGCCCGCCGCCTCGAACGCGACCGCGCCCGCCTCCGCAAGATGATCAGCCTGCGTCCCGTGTAATCACCGGGATCGGGGAGCTCTCAGCGTGGGGAATCGGGCGAAAATGCCGCGGTGAGAGCTCCCTCGTCAGGACAGCGGCCGAACCGGATGGCGGAGCAGGGTGCGCATGGCGGCGTCCTGGGTCCGGCGCGGGTCCGAGAGGTAGATCTCGTGGTGGCGGCCGTTCATGGTCAGGTGGTGTTCGGCCATGAAGGCTTCCATGCGGGCGAGGGTCTCGGGTTCGGTGGCGTACGGGCCGCGATGCATGACCTGGATGGCGTCGCCCTCGGTGAGCTGTTCGAAAGTGGCTCCGGAGACCATGTCCGGGGTCACCGGGTCGGGCATGCGGATCATCATGGTCCAGTGCCATTCGTCACGCGGCACCTCCAGGGCAGGGCGGTCCGACTCGACCCACCACAGGCCCTCCAGCTTGGGGACCACGAAGTCGTTGCCCTCGGCCTTGGCGATCTTCTTGGCGCCGTAGGCGGCTCGGTACAGGGTCGAGACGGCTTCGGTGTAGGCGTCGCCGAGAGGTGCGCCGACACCACTGACCGTGGCGTAGTTGCAGGTCCGGAAGGTGCGCAGGACGGGATCGGTGGGGGCGTCGTAGTAGTGCCTGTCGGTCTTGGCCAGGTCCAGTTTCATGGGTGCTCCTCCCTCGGGGTCGATTCGAGAATGCGGTCTCCCGTGACGGGAGGGTCAAACCAGGCGCGGCGTGGCGACCGGGAACCGGACCGCGCACCCCGGTTCCTGGGGCTGGATCGCGGCCACCGCAAGCACCAAGGTCACTATGGTGAGCATGCGGATGGTGTTGTGGCGCGCGTTGATCGGCGTGCTGCTACGGGTGGTGGGGGTTGTGGCGGTGCCGGGGCGGGCGGGGGCCGAGGCGCAGTATCAATGGCACGAGGAGTTCATCACCGCACCGGACGGGACGCGATTGCACGCGGACGTGCTGCGACCCGTCGGAATCGCCGACGATGTGCGCACACCGGTGATCATGACCGTCAGCCCGTACCGGGCGCACCTCATGCGGTTGAGCGAACCGCGGATCAAGGGCGGGCCGTCCACCGACGATCTGCCGGCGTCGATGTTCCTGCAGGCCGGATACACCTACGTGATCGTGGATCTGCGCGGGTTCGGCGGCTCCAACGGCTGTCCCGACTTCGGCGGGCCGGGCGAGCGGTCGGATGTGAAGACCGCGGTGGAATGGGCTGCGGGACAACCGTGGTCGACCGGCCGGATCGGGCTGGCCGGCACCTCCTACGAAGGCTGGACCGGGCTCATGGGACTGGCCGAGCAGCCCGCGGGCCTGGCGGCGGTGGCCTCCTTCGAACCGGTCGTGGATCCCAACACCTACCTCTACATGCAGGGCATCGCCTGGAAGTTCTCGCTCAAGCCGATCAGTGAGAATGGTTTCCGGCCCGGCGATCTCGCGGGCTTCGAGCATCTGATGATCGCCTCCACGCCCGCGTATCCGACCGATTCGGCCGAGTACAAAGCGAATGCTTCGAGCATCGATCCGGCCTGCTATCAGCACTACCTCGCCGAAACCACCAACCACGACGCGAATTCCGCATTCTGGCGGGACCGGAATCTGGTGGAGAAGGTGCGGGGCAACACCATTCCGCTGTTCCTCAGCCAGGGCTTCGTCGACTACAACACCCGCCCCGACCGGGTCTTCCCGCTGTGGAACGCGCTCGGCCCGGGCGAGCACAGGGCCTGGTTCGGGCAGTGGGGTCACCGCGACTGCACCGAGAAATGCGGTTCATCCGACTTCGCCACCGAGCTGCTGGCATTCTTCGACCGGCACGTGGCGGGCAAGGACGTGACGGTGCCCGGGCCTCGGATCACCGTCGGCCAGTTCGACGGCCGGTGGCGATCGGAGACCGCGTGGCCGCCCGCCGACAGCCACGCCGTCGACATCGATCTACGCACCGGACGCTACAACGACCGCGGCCTGCTCCCGGGCGCGGACCGTGAGATCTGGACCGTGACCCAGCCGCTGGACCAGGACCAGCACCTGTCCGGGCAGGCGACGGCCACCCTCGGCCTGGACGGGCCCGCCGCGGCGGCCGTGACGGTCGAGGTCTACGACATCGACCCGAACAACCGGGCGACCGTCATCACCCGCGGCATCGCCCCGGTCACCCCGACCGCCCAGGTCCGGCTGCTCGCCCAGGACTGGCCCATCGCCGCCGGCCACCGGATCGGCATACGCATCACCGATGTGGTCGACGACGTGTGGGCGCACCCGCCGGCCTTCGCACCGGTCACCGTCACCGCAGCCCAGATCCACCTGCCGCTGCTCGCCGCGATCCGCACCCCCGACCTGCCCGGCGACACGAGCGAGGCCATTCCGAAGTGGCGGAACGAGAAGTCGGTCTCGCTGGCCCCTGATGTGGTGAACAATGCCAGTGTGACCGTGAACTTCCCGCCCAGGGCCGGCGGATAGGCCGATGACCAGCACCGCGCCGACCGACGCCCACACCGTCGACGATGCCACCGCCGAGCGGCTGGCCGCGGCGCTACGGTGCCGAACCGTCTCATACGAGAACCGTGACCGCATCGACCCCGCCGAGTTCGACCGCCTCATCGCTCACCTCGAACAGTCCTTCCCACTGGTCCACAGCCACCTCACCTGGGAAACCTTCGGCCACAGCCGCCTGTACCGCTGGGCGGCCGCCGACGGGCCGGATGAGGCTGTGGCGGCGATTCTGCTGGCGCATATGGATGTCGTGCCGGTGGACGATCTGGAGGCGTGGACACATCCGCCCTTCGACGGGGTGGTGGATGACGAATTCATCTGGGGCCGTGGGGCTATCGATGACAAGAGCCGGGTGCTGGCGATTCTGGAGGCGGTCGAGCGGGCGCTGGGTGCGGGTGTCCGGCCCAGGGAGACCGTGTATCTCGCGTTCGGGCACGACGAGGAGATCTTCGGCGCCGAGGGCGCGGGACGGATGGCGCAGCGGTTGCGTGACGCCGGTGTCCGGGCCCGGTTGCTGGTCGACGAAGGCGGCGTGATCACCACGGGCGTGGCCGACGGGATCGACGTGCCGGTGGCCACGATCATGGTGGGCGAGAAGGGGTTCGCGACGGTGCGACTGTCGGTGACCGATGTGGGCGGGCATTCGTCCATGCCGGGACGGCAGACCGCGGTGGGGCGGCTGGCGCGGGCGGTGGCGCGGATTCAGGATCATCCGTTCCCCCTGCGGTTGACGCCGGTCGCGGTCGACATGCTCACGCGGGTACGGGAATTCATGTCCGAACCGCGCCGGACACTGCTCGGGCTGGTGCACGTGGCCGGGGCCATCGCGGCGCGGGTGCTGGCGGCCCGGCCGCAGACCGAGGCGCTGGTGCGGACCACCACCGCGCCGACCATGATCAGCGGCGGGGTCAAGCCCAATGTGCTGCCGCAGCGGGCCGAGGCGTTCGTGAACTTCCGTATCCTGCCGGGCGATTCGGTGGCCGATGTGCTGGCCCACTGCCGGAAGGTGGTGCGGGACAAGGGCGTATCCATCGAACTCGACGGCACCACCTCCGAGCCCTCGGTCGACCCGTCGGCGGGCCCGGACTTCGATCTCGTCGCCGCCGTCGCGCGCGAGGTGGCGCCGGGCATCGCCGTCACGGTCGGTGTCGTACCGGGCGCCACCGATTCCCGCTACTACGACGATCTCGCGGCCACCCGCTGTAATTTCGCGCCGATCATCCTGACCGCCACCGATCTGGAGCGTATCCACGGCACGGACGAACGCATCTCCCGCGCCGATTACGCCCGATTGATCCGATTCAACCGGCTTCTTCTCGACCGCCTCGTCGGCTGACCTCGGCAACCGCCGCTCCCACCGCGCGGATTCGCCCGTCCGGCCCCACGACGCGCCGGATGCGCGAGAATGACTCCGCCGGTACTCGACATTTCGGGCGCACCGTGTTGGGCGGGCGCACCCTCCGGCAGCGTGACGACCTGAAGGGAGCGGCGAATGACCCGCACGGAAACCGGTGAATTCCAAGGAGCGGAGGGCCGCGTGTTCTGGCAGGCGTGGCTGCCCGACGGCGAACCCCGCGCCGTCGCCGAGATCGTGCACGGGTACGCCGAGCACTCCGGCCGGTACGCGCATGTCGCGCAGCGGCTCACCGAGTCCGGGTTCGCGGTCTACGCGCTCGACCACACCGGGCACGGCAAATCGGAGGGCCCGCGGGCGAATGTCGTCTCGCTGGATACCGCGGCCGACAATGTGCGCACCATGCTCACCACCGCCACCGGACGCCATCCCGGACTGCCGAGCTTCCTCATCGGCCACAGCATGGGCGGCCTCACCACCGCCTACCTGGCCACCCGCGACCAGCCGGAGGTGACCGGCGTCGTGCTGTCGGCCCCGGCCATCGATATCGAGGCGGGCAATGCGGTGCAGCGCCTGGCCGCGCCGCTGGTGTCGAAGTACCTGCCGAATCTGCCGGTGGTGAAGCTGGATTCGAAGCTGGTGAGCCGCGACCCCGAGGTGGTGCGCGCCTACGACGAGGATCCGCTGGTGCACCACGGCGGCGTCCCGGCCCGCACCGCCGGTGAGATGCTGCGCGCGGGCGAGTACGTCAAGTCCCACCTGGACCGCCTGACCGCCCCGCTGCTGGTCCAGCACGGCACCTCCGACGGCCTCGCCTCGCCCACCGGCAGCGACCTGCTGGAGCGGAGCGCGGCGTCGAAGGACAAGACGGTCATCCGCTACGACGGGCTCTACCACGAGATCTACAACGAGCCCGAACAGGACAAGGTGCTCACCGACCTGGTGAACTGGCTCGAAGCGCACCTGCCGCAGAACTGAGCCGGCGGCCGTGATCGGCCGGAATCCACTGCGCCACTCCGGATTCCGGCCGTTGGTCCGCTACCGGTAAGCGTTCAGGCAGGCGTCCTCGCCGTCCAGCACCCCGGTCCGGAAGGCCTCGAGCCGCACGAAGCCGCTGGGGACCACAGCGCCGTTGACGTCGGCGGCGGCCAGTCCGTCGAGCAGTAGTCCGGAGATCGCCGCGTCGAGATCGGTTGCGGAGAGCTGCAAGTCGCTGCCGGGCCGGCTGAGCTGGGTGCTGTACACGCCCGAGAAGCAGGCGGCGCGCAGGCCCGCGGTGCCGGCCCCGGTGATGCTCAGCTTCCGGGCCTGCTGCACGGCGAGCATGTAGCGGGAGACGAAGACGACGAAGGCGTTGTAGTCGCCGCCCACCATGGCCGAGAACAGATCACCGTTGTCACCGGCGACCGCCCGTTTCGCCAGGGCAGGCACGTCGGTGCCGATGACATTGGTGCTCGGGCAGTACGAAACCGGTTGGGTCGCGGTCACGTTCGGGCAGGTGCGGGTGGCACCCGTGTAGTCGTAGGCGGGTTCCGGCTGGATCGGGTAGGTGCGGGCCAGCGACTGCGCCACCAGCGTCAGGTCGGGCTGGTCCACCGGCAGCTGCTCGGCCTTGTCCCCCGGCTGGAAACTGGTGGGCAGGGTGCCGCGCCGTTTCTGAAGCTCGCTGCGGGTGATGCCCTTACACGCGGTCGCGCCGTCGGTGTAGCCCATCTGCACGGCGGTGACCCGTTCGAACGCGGTCCCGTGCTCGTCCTGCGACGCGCCGGGTTCCCGGTCCCGGAAGGAGATGACCGCGGCCAGCACGCCGTTCAGCCCGTCGGTGGTGTTGAGGGTGAAGTGCCGCGAATTCCCCTCCGCCACCGAGCGCAGGAACACCCCGGCGAAGCAGTCGGCCTGCTGTTCGCGCACCACGCTCGAGGTGAAGAGGCCGTTCAGTTTGGCCTGCGCCTGGACGGAGTGCCCGTATTCGTGGGCCAGCACCATGACCACCGCCAGCTGCCCGAACTTCTTCACGAGTTCGGGCAGCAGGGTGCCGCGGTCCCAGCCGATGGTCTGGTCGACGCTGCAGTAGGCGGCATTGACCTCCTGATAGGTGCTGCTGCGGCAGAAATCGACGGCCCGGGCACGGGGGGCGGTGGAATCCCAGGAGATGAATCGGGTCACCGGTGTGAAGGTGCCCGGAAAGGTCTTGGCATACTGCCCTTTCCAGTAGTCGGCGATATCGGAGATGGCGTTCAGGGCCAGCTTGTCGATGGCTCCGCCGTCCCCGTTCTCGGCCCGCAGATCCGCGTCCGGCACCCCGGCCCGGGGACCGCTGGGCCCACTCGCCGAGGTCTGCCCGGTCAGTTCCCACGGATTGGTCGTCGCCGGAGCCGAAACATTCTGTGCGGCTGGTCCTTTGACGGCCGAACAACCGGTGAGGACCACCCCCGCCACCAAGAGCACGACGGCCAGCCCCAGCCGCACCCGCGACGTCCCCATCTCGCCTCCCGCTTACCACTCGGGACCTGCTCCGAGTATCCACCGACTTATCGCACGAAGTCCGCGGTCTCGCAACGGCCGGTGGGAATCATCGGCCCGGTCACGGCGCGCCGCTCGCGACACGCATCCGGAAAATCAGCTGAGACGGCCGCCGCATCCATGGCACAGTCGAGCATCATGAGCGACTACCGCCGCCTGAACCGGGCCAACTGGGACGATCGTGCTCCCCTGCACGCCGGTTCCGGCGAGTACGCCCTCGACAAATTCCGGACCGATCCGTCGTTCCTGAGCCACGTGGTCCGCTTCGACCTGCCGCGCCTCGGCGACATCCGCGGTCTGGACGCGGTGCACCTGCAATGCCACATCGGCACCGACACGCTCTCCCTCGCCCGGCTGGGCGCCACCATGACCGGCCTCGACTTCTCCCCCGCCTCGCTGGCCGAGGCCCGCAAGCTCGCCGAAGCCAGCTCCACGCCAATCGATTTCGTCGAGGCCGATGTCTACGACGCCGTAACCGTGCTCGGCGCTGCGCGATTCGATCTGGTGTACACCGGCATCGGGGCGCTGTGCTGGCTGCCCGACATCCGCCGGTGGGCCGAGACGGTGGCCGGGCTGCTGCGGCCGGGCGGGCGGCTGTTCATCCGCGACGACCATCCGGTCCGGATGGCCGTAGACGAGGCCCGCACCGACGCGCTCACCCTCGGCTACCCGTACTTCGAGACACCGGAGCCGATGGTGTTCGACGACGGAACCACCTATGTGGACACCGATCTGGCGGTCGCGCACAGCACCACCCACGAGTGGAATCACGGCCTCGGCGAGATCGTGGAGGCCGTCCTGCAGGCCGACCTGACCCTCACCCAGCTCGTCGAGCACCACAGCGTGCCGTGGGAGGCGCTGCCCGGTCGCATGGTGTGCGGCGAGGACTCCGAATGGCGGCTCGCCGAACACCCCGAACGGCTGCCCCTCAGCTTCACCCTGCAGGCGCGCAAACTCTGACATCGAAAAATGTTCGTGCGCATCCGGTTCCGCCCCGGATACGATCCGGACGCCACATGGAGTAGATCAGCGGTAGATCACCCGGCTCTTAACCGGGAGGGCGCAGGTTCGAATCCTGCCTCCATGCCCACCCTGGCCTAGCTCGGCGGCAGAGCACCCGGCTGCGGACCGGGAGGGCGCGAGTTCGAATCTCGCGGCCAGGTCTGCTTGTCACCGATTCAGGAGTTCCCTTGTCCGATCAGGTCTTTCGCTACGGTCCGCAGCGGTATGCGACGGGGCAGCTGTCCCGCGCGCTGACCGCTATCGCGCGCGCCGGGGCGAACAAGGCCGAACGGACACGGGCAGAAGCCAAGGCGCAACGCTGGCGCGAGGTACTGGACGGGCTGACGAGCGGCCGCGTCACGGTCGGCAGTCGCACCCCCGTCGCCGACCTGCCCGCCTGGGTGACCCTGGAGGTCACACACGGCGGATTCACCACCGGCCGCGGCCTCGCCGAGGCCCGGCTCACCCGGGAGGAGGCGGAACGAGTCGCCGACCTGCCCGCCGAGGTGCCCGGCGACAACCCCCGCGAACGTCTCAACCTCTGGTACCTCGGCGACGCCGGCCAGGCCGAACTCCTGGCAGCCCTGCGCACCGGCCACTATCGCATCCAGCTCGCCGAGCAGGCGGCGCTGCTCGTCGTAGCCCTGTTGCTGGACAAGGGTTTTCCCGAGCAGGCGCTCGACCTGGTCGCCGAACTCCGCCCGTACATGTCGCGCCTGCGCTTCACCCCCGTCTTCGACCCCGTGGCCCGCCCCTCCGGCGCGGCGGTGCGCGTGGCGACCGTCGGCGAGGCCGCCGACGCCCTGCGCGCCGTGCGCACCCCGGAACAGCTGACCCTCATGCACGCCACCATCGAGGTCTGGACCCCGCTCTACGACCGTCTGGTCGCACTCTGGTGCGCCACCGTCGACGGCGACCTCCCGTGCCTCGACCCCACCGGCACCGTCACCGGCGGCCTTCCAGGCAGCACCCTCCCGCCCCACTGGATGCACGAACGTGCCCGATGGCTGGCCGATTTCGAGACCGCCCGCGCCACCCGGGAGTTCCGCGGCCGCCACGCCCACCGCAAGAGCAACTTCACCCACCTGCACGAGGCGCTGCTGAGCATCCGCGACGAGGGCGCCGCACAGTCGACGGACGCGGACACTCGGTCGGCACGTGCGAGTCTGCTGAACCCGCACCAGGTTGATCGAGTTCGTCGGGCGCTGGCCAACACGCTCACCAGGCACGGGGAACCTGGTAGCGCCGCCCGGGAATCCGCGCGGGCGGAACAGGCGGCCGCTATTGCCGCGCCGCTGTATACGGATTTCGCCGGCGTTCTCGTGACGCGCTTCGAACGCTTCCCCACGGATGGTGGCCTGCCCTCGCTGGATCCCGTGACCACTGCCGTCGAGGCGGACGACGAAGTGGCGATCGCCGACGGCACGGCTATCCCGCAGCATTTGCAGGACAAGGCGATTCGGGCGCTCGAAGCGCCCGCCGACGAGCTGGTCCGGCGAGGCGTCATCGGCTCCGGCGAGGTGCTGGCGGCGGTGCTGCCGCAGCTCACCTCCCGGCTACTGGCCGCCGACATCGCGGATCCGGTGGCGGCGAGCCTGTACGAGCAGATGTACACGGCCTTCCGGCAGCGACGCAGCCTGCTACTGCTCAACCTCCAGCATCAGGTGCGGTTCGACGAATTGCCCTGGGTCACAGCCCTGCACGCGCTGCGCACAGCGACCGGCACCGGGAAGACGGACGACGCAACCCGCGCCGGGTCATCCAATGGCCTCCGCTTCAGGAAGTCCCGGGAATCCCGCGACGGGAACTCCGGTGGTGGATCGGCGGCAGCGCGGCGGCTACTGCGGCAGACGACATTGCTGGCGATCGAGTCGTTTCCGGAGGCGGTGCTGCCGAACCCGCTGGTGCGGGAATTCCATACCCTCGCACAGCAGGCCGGGCTGCGGGTGCCGCTGGTCGAGGAGGTGGCGGCGGACATCTTCATGGGCACGTTCACCGAGAAGTGGCGGGCGGCGGCGATCATCGCGAGCCGGACGCTGGCAGGCACGCTGTACCAGCGGTATTACGACCTGCCGTCGGCGGACGACTGGCACGCGGGTGCGCGGAGCGAAATCCGCTGGGGCAAGGCCACTGCCACCGATTTCACGGAGCTGTGTGCGCGGCGCGCCGTCGAGGCGGGCACCCGGCACGACTATGTCGCCCGCAATGGCGCGCTGCTGGAGCAGAGCCAGATCCTGACCACCCACAATCTGGCGGTCCTCGTCGACGCGCTGGATCTGGGCGAACAGCTGCGTGAGTCCGCGCCCGATCTGGCGAACCGCACCTTCGACTGGATCATCCAGCGCCTGAGTCAGCCCGCCCACGGTCATGCCGCCCTCATCCAGGTCAAGAACGCCGCCTACGCGTGGCGGCAGGCCGTATTCCTGCTCAGCTATTGCGATCTCGCCACCCAGACCGGCCAGATCGACCGGCTGATCGACCAGCGCGCTGCCCCGCGCCTGGAGCCGGCCGTCGCGGGATTGGCCCACATCGTGACGGGCGGCCGGTTCGTGCGGAACGGGGTCGAGCCGAACGGCACCGGCCGCCGCCTGCTCGGCTGGGCGGTGGGACGCCACTGGTATTTCGGCTGACCGCAACCGTTTCGGTTGACGACGCCGGAAGTCCGAGCGCTGCCCGCGACCGAATCACTCCCTGACACGGTGGGGTGCGGAACCCGTGCCCCGCCCCTGGCGTCCAAGTGGGGAGACGCCGGACGATGGGAGGACGCCGATGGAACCGGAAGCCTTGCGGCGCAGGGCCCGATTGAGTCAATCGGGCGCCGAACACGAGCAGTCGCGGATCGCCGGGCACGGACTCGACCCGGATTACATCCGGCAGCTGGAGCATTTCCCCCAGTTCTCGCACGCGCAGATCCACGCCCGCGTCCAGGCCATGAACCCCGGCGACATGCACGCCGCCGCCCAGATCTGGGTGAGCATCGCCGACAGCATGTTCGGCGCCCTGAGCACCCTGCACGCCACCGTCCAGACCACCCTCGCCGCCGCCATGTCCGGCCACCTCGCCGACGCCGCCGAGACCGCCGCCCGCCAATTCGTCCGCGACGCCACGGATGTCGCCGAAATCGCCCACAGCACCGGCCACCGCGTGATCGCCGCCGCCTACGGCGCCGAAGCCGTCCGGAAAACCGTGCCACCACCCGTACCCGACGCCCCCGCCGACACCAAAGACGAGCAGTACCACCTCGCACTGGCCGCCCTGGATGCCAACTACGTGCCGATCTACCCACCCGCCGGCACGGCCATCCCCGCCTTCTTCGCACTCAGATCACCCGGCGACACGGCATCCGAAAACCTCGGCAGCACACCCGATTCCGCCCCGGACACAGCCCAGCCCACCACCTCGCTCTCGGATGCCTGGAGAGGCCCAGGTGGCAGTCACGATCCCGGACCTCAGCCTCCCGGCACCACAGCCGCCGCAACCAATCCGGGCGATTCCCAACGCCTTCCGGGCTCCGGGACAGAAGCCGATGCGCAAGATCCGGCATACCGGAGTCCCGACCGCCGAACCCCCGGCGATCAGCCCGCCCCACATCAGACCGATCCCGAAACCGAGCCCGCCACCACCACCCCACCCACTGCCCCGTTCACCCCGACCCCCGGCGGCCACCCGGCCATCCCGCTCTCCCCCGGCTCCACCCCCACTACCCCCGATCCGGGTCGCAGCTTCCCCGGCCCGCCCACCCCCGAACCCCTCGCCCAGCCGAGACAACCCAACTCCCCCAACCTCACCACCCCGCCCGGCTCAGCACCTTCCGGCATGTTCGCCCCCGGCGGCCGCCCCACCTCCGACCCGGATTCATCCCACCGCACCCCACCCTGGCTCATCCGCGACCGCCAGGACGAACTCCTCGGCACTCCCCTCCCCCACGTCCCACCCACGATCGGCGCCGAATTCCCCGCAGCCCGAAACGATCTCATGCAACCCAACATCGACGACCCAGGCTGATCCCTCGGCCGAACGAGCGCCGCGGAGCCAGCGATGGAGCGATTCCGCCGCTGCCTCGCGCGGCACACCTGGATTCGTGCTGCCGGCGGGGCTCCTACTCGCCGCCGAAGACGCGTTCCACGACCGTTTTGGCGCGGCGGGTGACGCGCATGTAGTGGTCGAGGAATTCGCTGCCGTCGTCGTTGGGCCAGCCGGCGACCCGGGCTACGGCGGAGAGGAGGGTGCCGGGGCCGGGGAGTTGGTCGGCGGGTTTGCCGCGGACCAGGACGAGGGCGTTGCGGGCCTTGGTGGCGGTGAGCCAGGCGTCGCGGAGGAGGGCGGCGTCGGCGGAGTCGATCAGCTCGGCGCGCTCGATGGCGTCGAGGGATTCGAGGGTGGAGGTGTTGTGGAGTTCGGGGACCTCGTGGGCGTGCAGGAGCTGCAGGAGCTGGACGGTCCATTCGATGTCGGCGAGGCCGCCGCGGCCCAGTTTGGTGTGGGTGGCGGGGTTGGCGCCGCGCGGCAGGCGTTCGGCGTCGACGCGGGCCTTGATGCGGCGGATCTCGCGGACGCCCTCGGGGGACATGCCGCCCTCGGGGTAGCGAATGGGATCCATGGTGCGCAGGAAGCGGATTCCGAGTGCGCGGTCGCCGGCGACCTGGTGGGCGCGCAGCAGAGCCTGCACTTCCCACGGCTGCGCCCACTGCGTGTAGTAGGCGGAGTAGGCGGCGAGCGTGCGGACCAGCGCACCGTTGCGGCCTTCGGGCCGCAGCCCGGCATCGACCTGGAGCGGCGGGTCGGTGCTCGGCGCGCCGAGCAGTCGCTGCACCTGTTCGGCGACGCTGATCGCCCATTTCACGGCGACCGTCTCGTCCTCACCGGGCCGCGGATCGCAGACGAACAGCACGTCGGCGTCGGAGCCGTAGCCGAGTTCCATCCCGCCCAGCCGACCCATGCCGATGACGGCGAAGTCGGCCGGCGCAGGCCTGCCGAGCTCGGCCTCACTGGCCCGGATCACGGCCTGCAGCGCCGCCTCCAGGGTGGCGATCCACACCGAGGACAGCGCCTCGCACACCTGCGGGACGTCGAGCATGCCCAACACGTCCGCCGAGGCCACGCGGGCCAGCTCGTGCCGGCGCAGCGAGCGCGCGGTCGCGACCGCCCGCCTCGGGTCGTCGTAACGCCGTGCGCCGGAAAGGATTCCGCGCGCCACATCCGAGGGCTTGGTGGCCAGCAGCAGCGGCCCGTCCGGCCCGTCGGCGTACATGCGAATGGTCTCGGGCGCATTGATCAGCAGATCCGGCAGGTACGCCGAGGACCCGAGCACGATCATCAGCCGCTGCGCGATGGCGCCCTCGTCGCGCAGTTCGCGCAGGAACCAGATCTCGTTGTCGAGCCCCTCCGACACCCGCCGGTAGGCCAGCAGGCCCGCGTCGGGATTCGGTGTCTCACCGAGCCATTCGAGCAGGGTCGGCAGCAGCAGCGCCTGGATCCGCCCCTTCCGCCCGATCTCCCCGGTCAGCGCCTTCAGATGCCCGAGCGCGTTCTCCGGCGCCACATAGCCCAGCGCGGCGAGCTGCCGCACCGCCGCCTCGGGGCTGAGTCGCAGACTGTCGGCGTCCAGGCGCGCAACCGATTCCAGCAGCGGCCGGTAGAACAGTTTGGCGTGCAGCCGCCGCACCCGCACCGCATTGCGCTTGATCTCGCTGGTGAGCACCCCGACCGCGTCCTGCCGCCCGTCGGGCCGCATGTGCGCGGCGCGGGCCAGCCAGCGGATGCCCTCCTCGTCCTCGGGGGCGGGCAGGGTGTGGGTGCGCTTGAGTCGCTGCAGCTGCAGGCGGTGTTCGAGCAGCCGCAGGAATTCGTAGGAGGCGGTCAGGTTGGCGGCGTCGTCGCGGCCCACGTAGCCGCCCGCGGCCAGCGCGGTCAGCGCCTCCACCGTGCCCTGCACGTGCAGCGATTCGTCGGCCTTGCCGTGCACCAATTGCAGTAGCTGGACAGCGAATTCGACGTCGCGCAGACTGCCGTGCCCCAGTTTCAGTTCGCGTTCGCGCAGGTCCGCGGGTACCAGGTCCTCGACGCGCCGCCGCATGGCCTGCACGTCCGCCACGAAGTCCGGTCGCTCGGAGGCCGCCCACACCATGGGCATCAGCGCGTCGCGGTAGGCGGCGCCGAGTGCGAGATCGCCGGTGGCGGGCCGCATCTTGAGCAGCGCCTGGAATTCCCAGGTGCGCGCCCACCGCTTGTAGTAGGCGATATGCGAGTCCAGGGTCCGCACCAGCGCGCCGGCCTTGCCCTCCGGCCGCAGCGCCGCGTCGATCTCGAAGAAGGCCGCGCTGCCCACGCTCATCATCTCGGCGGCGAGCCGGGTGGCGGAGGTGTCGGCCGGTTCGGCGACGAAGATGACGTCCACATCGGAGACGTAATTCAGTTCCCGCGCACCGCATTTGCCCATGGCGATCACGGCCAGCCGGACCGGCGTCTCCCGGTCGGGGCACACCCGGGCGATCGCCACCGACAGCGCCGCGGTGAGCGCCGCATCGGCCAGATCGGTGAGGTGCCGGCCGACCTGCTGGTACGGCAGCACCGGTTCGTTCTCCACGGTGGCGGCCAGGTCGATGGCGGCCAGCAGCATGAGCTGATCGCGATACCGCTTGCGCAGCAAGGCGATCGCCTCCGGCCCGGCCACGCCTGCCCGGTGCATCATGGGCCCGGCGTTCTCCCCGGTCTCCGGGGTGGCGCGCACGGCGTCCAGCAGATCCGCGAGCAGCTCCGCACGATCGGGCAGTGTCTTCCGTTTCAGCAGCTGCCAGGAGCCCGGATCCGCCACCAGATGATCGGCGAAGGCGCTCGACGAGCCGATGAGGGCCAGCAGCCGCCCGCGCAGCGCGGGGTCCCGGCGCAGCTCGTAATCCAAAGCGGCCCAGTCGCTCCCGAGTTGCTCGCGCAGCCGGATGAGCGTCAGCAGCGCCAGATCGGCGTCGGGGGACCGCGACAGCGCCCACAGCAGTGGCACGCTGTCCACGTTGTCCCACGCCAATTCTCGCAGAGAGTTGGCGGCCGACGGCTCGAGCAGACCGAGCCGTCCGACACCGGGTACAGCGGAGCGAGCAGTCGGTGGCCGAACCATGCCCTTCAAATTACATGTCACGTTGATCGGACGTGCCGCCCATCCCTCTCAAACGGGACATCGTTGCCCGCTCGCAGCCGGTTCGACTCCTGAATGCACCCGCCCCGGTCCCGAAAATCCCGAGAGCACTCCACCCACAGTTCGCGGCCCGCCTCGGCCTGGACTGACGGAGCGGGGGAGCGGAGGAGGGAAGGCCGAAGTTACAGGGCCGCGAACCGCCCGCAGCGAAGCGGAGGGCAAAATGTCACAGCCCCAGGTATTCCTTCAGCTCGTAGGGCGTCACCTGGGCGCGGTAGCCCGCCCACTCGCGGCGCTTGTTGCGCAGGAAGAAGTCGAAGACGTGCTCGCCCAGCGTCTCGGCGACCAGCTCGGACTTCTCCATGGCCTTGAGCGCCTCGTCCAGCGACGCCGGCAGTTCGCGGAAGCCCATCGCCCGACGCTCGGCGCTGGTCAGCGACCACACGTCGTCCTCGGCCTCCGGCGGCAGCGTGTAGCCCTTCTCGATGCCGCGCAGACCCGCGGCCAGCAGCACCGCGAAGGCCAGGTACGGGTTGCAGGCGCTGTCAGGGCTGCGGATCTCGACGCGGCGCGAGGCCGACTTGTTCGGCGTGTACATCGGGACCCGCACCAGCGCAGAGCGATTCGACCGGCCCCAGGAGGCGGCCGTCGGCGCCTCGCCGCCGTGGATCAGGCGCTTGTAGGAGTTCACCCACTGGTTGGTGACCGCGGAGATCTCGTGCGCGTGCTCGAGAATGCCCGCGATGAACGCGCGCGCGGTCTCCGACAGGTTGTCCGGGTCGTCCGGGTCGGCGAAGGCGTTCTGCTCACCCTCGAACAGCGACATGTGGGTGTGCATGGCCGAACCCGGGTGGTCGGCGAACGGCTTGGGCATGAAGCTCGCCCGCACGCCCTCGTCGATGGCCACTTCCTTGATCAGGTAGCGGAAGGTCATGACGTTGTCGGCCATGGACAGCGCGTCCGCGTAGCGCAGGTCGATCTCCTGCTGGCCCGGCGCGCCCTCGTGGTGGCTGAATTCCACGGAGATGCCCATGGATTCCAGCGAGTCGATGGCGTGGCGGCGGAAGTTCGGGGCCTCGTCGTGCACGGCCTGGTCGAAGAAGCCGCCATTGTCGGCCGGAACGGGCGGGGTGCCGTCGTGCGGGTTCGGCTTCAACAGGAAGAACTCGATCTCGGGGTGCACGTAGCAGCTGAAGCCCAGGTCGGCGGCCTTGTTCAGCTGGCGGCGCAGCACGTGCCGGGGATCGGCCCAGGACGGCGAACCGTCCGGCATGGCGATATCGCAGAACATGCGCGCCGAGTGCTGGTGCCCCTTCGACGTGGACCACGGCAGCACCTGGAAGGTGGACGGATCCGGCTTGGCCACCATGTCCGCCTCGGAGACCCGGGCAAACCCCTCGATGGCCGAACCGTCGAAGCCGATGCCTTCCTCGAAAGCGCCCTCCAGTTCGGCGGGCGCGATCGCGACAGACTTGAGATATCCCAGGACATCGGTGAACCACAGTCGCACGAATCGGATATCCCGTTCTTCGAGCGTCCGGAGCACGAATTCCTTCTGACGGTCCATGACCGCGAGCGTAGGGTCCTGGAGTTAAATCCGTGTTACATGAACGTCAGGAGGCGCGGCGAGTCGTGCCCACTCAACACGTGAGGCCCGCCGCAGGCTCTTTCAGATCAACGAGATACGAAATCACCGGGTCGTCGACGCACTGAACTCCGGAGAGCGACACGGTGTGTCGGGTGCCCTTGTAGGTGATCAGCGACGCGCCGAGCTGCTGCGCCAGGTTGACGCCGGCCTGGTACGGGGTGGCCGGGTCCTCGGTCGTGGAGATCACCACGGTCTTCGGCAGCCCCTGGATCGAAAGCTTGTGCGGCGCGCTGGTATTCGGGACGGGCCAGATGGCGCACAGTTCCAGCGGCGCGGCATTGCTGCCGTGGCCGTCGTCGAGGAAGGGGGCGACGCGGCGGTAGTCGGCGTCCTGCTTGGCTGCGACGGATCGGTCGGTAATGGCCGGGTCGTCGACGCAGCGAATGGCATTGAACGCGTCGGAACTGTTGTCATAGGTGCCGTCGTCGTGGCGGCCGTCGTACATGTCGGCGAGGGCGAGCAGCGTGTCGCCGCTGCCCTGGGCCAGTTCACGCAGGCCCTTGGTGAGCGCCGGCCACAGGCGGTTGGAGTAGAGGGTCTGCTGCACACCGGTGATGGCGTCGCCGTAGTGCAGGCCGCGCGGGTCCTGAGTGGGAACCGGCTTGTCCCACAGCGGATCCACCAGCGAGCGGAACTTCTTGGTGGCCTGCCCCGGGTCATCGCCGAGCGGGCAGTTGGTCTTCTCCTTGGCCGCGCAGTCCACGGCGTAGGCGTCGAAGGCCTTCTGGAAGCTGGCGGCCTGCGCCACCGACTCCTTGACCGGATCCTGCTCGGGGTCCAGCGCGCCGTCGAGCACCAGCGCGCGCACGTGGTCGGGGAACTTCTCGGCGTAGGCGTAACCGAGGCGGGTGCCGTAGGAGTAGCCCAGGTAGGTCAGCTTCTGATCACCCAGCGCCGCCCGGATCACGTCCATGTCCTGCACGACCTCCCGGGTGCCGACGTGGGCCAGGAAGTCCTTGCCGGTGCGCTCGACGCACTTGCCGGCGAAGTCCTTGTTCTCGGTCTCCGCGGCCGCGATGCCCGCGGGTGAGTTGTCCTTGTTGGGCTCGGCGCGCTGGGCGTCGTCCTCGGCCGCGGTCATGCACTTGATGGAGGGCTGCGACGCGCCGATGCCACGCGGATCGAAGCCGATCCGGTCGAACCGTTCGGCCAGCTGGGTGCTGTCACCGAGGGTGACCATGTTCAGTCCGGTCACGCCGGGACCGCCGGGGTTGAGCAGCAGCGAGCCGATCTTGTTGCCGGTGGCCCGGACCCGCGAGATCGCGATCTTGGCGGTCGCACCGTTGGGATTGGCGTAGTCGACCGGCACCGTGACCCGCGTGCACTCGGAGTTCTTGGGCATCTCGTCTTCGCTGTAATCGGCACAGCTACCCCAGGTCAGGGTCTGGTTGTAGAAGGAATCCATCCCCACCGGTGTGCTCGAGGTGGGCTTGCCGTCCACCACGCTGGTGCACGCAGCCGCGGTCATCGCCAACGCCGTCACCAGGAGCACGACCCGGCCGGTTCGCATCAACGCCATCCCACGATCGTGCCATCCCGCCGAAATCACCCTCGCACCCCTCGTCCGGTCCATATATCTCTCCGTTTACATTCCGACCGCCACCGTTGTTCACATTGCGGCCGTCGCCGCTGTGTACATCGCGTTCGCCACCGCTGTGCGAAACGTCACGCATGGCACGGATTCGGCAACGGTAGAGGTTCGGAGCCGAAACCACCGAGTACGTGGGCGTTCACACGGTAAGTCCCCAGTCCGCTCTCAGAAACGGCATGCTTAATGGGAGGTGACCTGGGGGGCTCTACTGATGAGGGATGCCATGACCGTGCAACGACATTCGCCGAATCGGTCCGCCGCGGCCGGATCCGGTTCATCGCGTTCACGCACCATCCGGGCCGCGGCCGCCGCGGCAGTGGCGCTGGCCGCCACCCTGGGCCTGGTGGCCTGCGGGCCGTCGACGCTGCCGGGGAATCCGATCGCACATACGCCGGGTGGCGTCACCCAGAGCCAGCCGATCGACTTCACCACGCCCCCGGCCGATCTCGACTCCGCCGTGCAGGGCGTGGTGCCGGGCATCGTGGACGTGAACACCGAGCTCGGGCTGCAGAACGGTGAGGGCGCGGGCACCGGCATCGTGCTCAGCTCGGACGGCTACGTGCTCACCAACAACCACGTGGTCGAGGGCGCGACCAAGATCTCGGTCACCGATCTGGGCAATGACCGGACCTACGACGCCACCGTGGTCGGCTTCGACCGCAGTGAGGACATGGCGGTCATCAAACTGACCGGTGCGTCCGGTCTGCAGACCGCGCCGCTCGGCGACTCGGACAAGGTGGCGGTCGGCGACACGGTGGCCGGCGTCGGCAATGCGGGTGGACGCGGCACGCCCACCGCGGCCGCGGGCAAGGTGACCGCCCTGGACCGGGCCATCACCGCCAGCGACGACTCCACCGGCAGCTCCGAGCAGCTGACCGGGCTCATCCAGGTCGCCGCCAATATCGAACCCGGGGATTCGGGCGGCCCGCTGGTCGACGCGGCCGGACAGGTCATCGGCATGGACACCGCCGCCTCCAAGGGCTTCCGTTTCAGCATCGGCGGTGGTGAGGGCTTCGCGATCCCGATCAACAAGGCGCTGTCGGTGGCCAAGCAGATCGAGGCCGGCCAGGCCTCGGACCGGGTGCACATCGGCGACACCGCGTTCATCGGCGTCTCGGTCAGCTCGGTCTCCGGCGGCGCGGAGATCCGGGGCGTGGTCCAGGGCGGCCCGGCGGACCAGCTCGGTCTCGAGGCCCGCGACGTCATCACCGGCGTCGACGACCACGCGGTCACCTCGGCCAACGACCTCACCTCGACCATGGATCAGCACCACCCGGGCGACACCGTCACCCTGAAGTGGACCGACCAGACCGGCCAGTCCCGGTCGGCCCAGGTCCAATTGGGCAAGGGCCCGATCGGCTAGCGAGTAGCGGGGAGAAGAGGCGAGGGGCGCCCCCTCGCCTCTTTTTCTGCGCGGTGTCTCTTTATCTGCGCGTGGTGTGAGGAATTGCATCCATGCCGGGAGCGGCCGGAATGGCAGACTGACATTCGTCAGAACAACCCGGGGACCCGGTCATGGGCCTCGAGGAACGACGAAAGGGACGATGATGTCCGTATCCGATGCGGAAACCCCTGTGTACGGGTCTGCGGCGCCGAAGACTCCCAAGCGCGGGGAGGCGGAGCGCCGGCGGAAGACGCGAGTGCAGCACCTGCAGCAGATGAAGCAGGCCGGTGAGCGCTGGTCCATGCTCACCGCATACGACTACTCCACCGCCCGGCTCTTCGAAGAGGCCGAGATTCCGGTCCTGCTGGTCGGCGATTCGGCCGCCAATGTGGTGTACGGCTACGACACCACAGTCGCGATCACCGTCGACGAGCTCATCCCGCTGGTCCGCGGCGTGGTGCGCGGTGCGCCGCACGCGCTGGTGGTGGCGGATCTGCCGTTCGGCAGCTACGAGTCCTCCCCCGAGCAGGCCCTGGCCACGGCCGTCCGCTTCATGAAGGAGGGCGGCGCGCACGCGGTGAAGCTGGAGGGCGGTGAGCGGGTGGCCGACACCATCCACAAGCTGACCGCCGCCGGTATTCCGGTGATGGCGCACATCGGGTTCACCCCGCAGAGCGTCAACACCCTCGGCGGGTTCCGGGTACAGGGCCGCGGCGACGGGGCCGAGCAGCTGGTCGCCGACGCCATCGCCGTGCAGGAGGCCGGGGCCTTCTCGGTGGTCATGGAGATGGTGCCCGCCGAACTGGCCGGACAGGTCACCCGCAAGCTGACCATTCCGACCGTCGGCATCGGCGCCGGCGCGGAATGCGATGCGCAGGTGCTGGTCTGGCAGGACATGGTCGGCTACACCGGCGGCAAGACCGCCAAGTTCGTCAAGCAGTTCGCGGATGTGGGCGGTCAATTGCGTACCGCCGCAGCCACTTACGCCGACGAGGTGCGGCGCGGCGTGTTCCCGGGTCCGGAGCACAGCTACTGAGCCGCCCGGCCGCGCAGTGATCGAGAACGCCCCCGCGAGGATCGCGGGGGCGTTCTTTTCATAGCAGTCGGCTATTGGAATCTATTCGCCGCCGACCATCTCGGTCCACTGCGAACTTTTGGTGGCAGACTCGGAAGCCAACGAGCTGGATCGACCAAAGGGAAGTTCATGGATCGTGGAACGAGTCGCTGGATTCGGCGGGCGCCGCTACTGGTCGCGGCGGTGGCCACCGTCGCATTGACCGCGGCCTGCGGGGGCAACTCCTCGACGGGCTCGACGCAGCCGCAGGGCTCCTCCTCGCCGCTCTCCTCGACGCCGGGCAAGCCGACCACCACGGGCGGACCGACCACGTCGGCGGGCAGTGGCTCGGGGCTGACCGTCTCCGATGAGGCGGCCAAGCAGCTGTGCGACCTGATTCGGCCGCAGCTGTCGGACTGGCGGGTGCAGACCCCGACCATGGACAAGATCTCGCTGAACGCGACGGTGATCCAGTGGGCGACCCAGAACGGCTTCCTGCTGCAGTTGCCGAGCAATCGGGGCCTGGTCGACCAGGTCACCACCAAGGCCTGTCCGGATGTGCGCGATCAGGCCCTCTCCGCGATCGAGATCCCGGATCTGGCCTCGGGCCTGGCGGCCGGCTGATGCGCACGCTCTACCCGCCGATCGAGCCCTATGAGCAGGGCATGCTGGACGTCGGCGACGGCCAGCGGCTCTACTACGAGGTGAGCGGGAACCCGGACGGCAAGCCGGCGGTCTTCCTGCACGGCGGCCCCGGCGGCGGCACGTCGCCGTATCACCGGCAGTTCTTCGATCCCGAGGCGTACCGCATCGTCCTGTTCGATCAGCGGGGTTGCGGCCGGTCCACGCCGCACATCGCGGACGGGGCGAGCCTCGAGCACAACACCACCGGGCATCTGGTCGCCGATATCGAAAGGCTGCGAACGCATCTCGGCGTCGAGCAGTGGCTGGTGTTCGGCGGCTCCTGGGGTTCGACGCTGGCGCTGAGCTATGCGCAGGCCCATCCGGACCGGGTCACCGAACTGGTGCTGCGCGGGATATTCCTGTTGCGGCGCAAGGAAATCGATTGGTACTACAATGGCTCCGCGGGGTACGTGTACCCCGATGAGTGGGAGAAGTTCCTGGCGCCGGTGCCGGAAGCCGAACGCGGGCAGGACCTGATCGAGGTCTACCACCGCCTGCTGCACTCCCCCGATGCCGCCCTTGCCACCGACGCGGCCGTCGCGTGGTCCACCTGGGAGGGTGCCACGAGTTCCCTGCTGCCCCAACCGGAACGGGTCGCCGAAACCGCCGACCCGCGCTTCGCGCTGGCCTTCGCGCGCATCGAGAACCACTATTTCGTCAATCACGGCTTCCTCGACGAGGGGCAGCTGCTGCGCGACATCGGGCGCATCGCCCACATTCCCGGCGTCATCGTGCAGGGCCGCCACGACGTGGTGTGCCCGGCCACCAGCGCCTGGGATCTCCATCGGGCCTGGCCCGGTTCGGAATTGCACCTGGTGCCCGACGCCGGCCACGCCGCTCTCGAGCCCGGCATCACCCACCATCTGGTGGAGGCCACGGACAAGTACAGGATGTAGATGAGTACCACAGCCGGTCCCGCATTGGTCGACGCCGTAGCCGCCGATGTGGACCGGCTGTGTACCGCCGAACCCGATGTGCGCCAGGACCTTCCGGATTCGGTGCACAAGATGCGGGTGGCCACCCGGCGACTGCGCAGTGTCCTCAAGTCCTACCGCCGGGTGCTGCGGCGCAAGCCGGTCGGCGAGATCACCGACGAATTGCGCTGGCTGGCCGGACTGCTCGGGGTGGCGCGCGACGCCGAGGTGCGGGCCGAACGGTTCGCCGCGCTGCTCGGCGACACCGGGGTGCCGTTCGACGAGCAGACCGTGCCGCTGGGTGAGAAATCCGCTCCCCGAAAGGATTTCGGCCAGCGGCTGGTCGACGAGGAGCGCCGGTTC
>NZ_JBHZCS010000089.1:0-668 GCF_042755705.1 Nocardia sp. NPDC059154 | reverse complement strand
CGCCGGTTCTACGCCGCGGCGCACCGGGCGGCGGTCGACGCCTTCGACAGCCGCCGCTACCGCAGCCTGGTGAAGCGCCTGCACCGGCTGATCGCCGACCCGCCGCTGCGCGCCTCGCACGCCGACGAGCCGGCCCAACCGGTCTTCACCGGCGTGCTGCGCCACGACTTCCGCGAACTGCGCCGCCTGGTGCGCACGGAGGCCGGCCTGTCCGGGGAGGAACGTGTCGAGCGTCTGCACGATATCCGCAAGGCCGCCAAGCGATTGCGCTACTCGGCCGAGGCCGCCACCGAGGTGCTCGGCAAGCCCGCCGACGAGCTCGGCAGGAAGGCCAAACGCCTGCAGGGTGTGCTCGGCGATCACCGGGACGCCGTGGAGGCCCTGGAGACTCTGCGCACCCACGCCTCCGAGGCCGGCGAGTCCGGCTACCAGCGGCTCTGCGATGCCGAGGAGGCGGCGGCCGCCAAGGCGCTCGAGGAGTACCCGGACGCGATCGAGTTCCTGCGCGAACAGCCGCTCGGTTGACCAGCGCCCGGCGGGCTAGTTGATGCGCATGCTCGCCGGGTCACCGTGGCCCCAGCCGCTGGGATGCGCCTCCTCGACCGCGGACACCGTTTCACCATGGTGATGCCCGTTCGAGTCGTGCTGGTGCCCGTTCGAGTCGTGGT
>NZ_JBHZCS010000088.1:0-39775 GCF_042755705.1 Nocardia sp. NPDC059154 | reverse complement strand
CACGGAGGAACTAAGGGTGTTTGGGGTATCCAGAAGCCCGCGCCACCATCACCCAACCCCCGTTCCGGTGGCGCGTTGTGTCGTCACCGCGCTGCCGACCTCCATTTCGCGCGTGGGGACGACACCCCTGAGAAAGCTCGCGTCACACCCCGTCGCAGTGGCGCGACGTGCCGTCACCGCGGCCTTGCCCGAAGTTCCCCGCGGTGACGGCACCCTCCAAGACACCACACGATATATGGCGGCGAGGACCGTGCCCTCGCTGAGACATCACAGACGCAGTTGCACCTATTGGGCCACCATCGACGTCGCCACGGTCACGTCCGACTCGCTGACCTCACCGTTCCTGCGATCTACCGTGCTGGTCCCTAATCCAAATCGATCTCTTTGTCGGATCCCTCGGCCTCAGAGTCGTCGACGGTTGTCTTGTTCTGGCCGGGTTCGGTTGTGGCGCTGCTGATTCCGGGCTGCGCGATCGAGGAGATCCTGAGCCTAGCCGTGCGAGCCTGAGCCTTATTCCACATTTGCAGGATGACGTTACGTCCCAGCGTCGTGTGGATATACGCCGATATGAGGGGACCGGTGCCTTCCCCAACGTTCAACGGCGCCGGCATCTGCACGCGCACGGCCGCCGTCTGGTCCCGCAACAGTGTGTCTCGGCGCTCCCACAAGGTGTCGGCGATCGAGAGGAACGATCTGTCGACGCGAAGCTGCGCATCTGCCACGATCTTCATAAAGCCGCTGCTGGGGTCATACCCAGCGAACAAGTCACGCACACGCAGATAGCGGTCGCTGACGTTGTACGTTGTTGCGATAACCGCGAAAGTCCCGGCATTACGAGAAGTTGGTCGGCACTGGAGAATTCGGCGGCAGGGCGTTGGACCTGGCTATCAGAGAATTGCCGGCAGGTGATCGCCTAGCGGGCAAGGACTATGGGCGGCAAGAGGACTCTGGGCGCGGTGGGGGCTTGGAATTGAAGGCTGCTCTGTCACAGGCAGTTGGGCGGCTATCGGTCCGGTAAATCCGCGGGACATACCCTTGAATCGGTGTTCGACCGCATGGACCTCCAGAGCCGGGGGTCCTCCCGCTAACCTCGCGGTCGGCGGGATGCACACGCATCGGCAGGCTCCAAACTGACTGCACCGGCCGATAGTCCGACGGCTGATCACCGTATCCTTTCCGGCCGCAGTGTCCGTAGCGTATCGAGGCCGGCAGACACGGTCTGAGGGCGGCTGGCTCCTCGGGACCTGCAATTGAGTTGGGACTGGCGACCTTCGGAACAGGATGAACACGAAGGCTTTTCGAGAGTGTTCCAACTTGCGACAACCTTCCGGCTCGACCATCGGGGAAGATCGTTGGCGACGGTTGCCCGGCCGGCCCCGTCGCAGAGCTCTTGCCGTGTACGAGAAGTCGTCGCACGGAGTACCAACGAGCTCGCGCCACGGCCTGCAACCGTGGCGTGTGGTGTGTCGTCATCACGATCTGAATTTCAGCCGCCAGCGCGGTGACGGCACACCCCCCGAAGCTCGCGCCACGGGGTCGATGACGACCCTTGCCTACCCACATAGTGGCGCGCCTGCCGCCGCCGCGGTTACCCCCTGCGGTGGCGGCAGATTCGGTTTCGCTCCGGCTGGACGCGGCATTTACAAATCGATCCCGCAATCGCGCGGCCCGTCCCACACAAGGAGGTGCTGGTGAGGAAGTATGGGCTCCGCGAGAGGAAGAAGCTGTCTACCCGCGCCTTGATCGAGCAGAAAGCGCTACGACTGTTCTTTGCGCAGGGATTCGCGGAGACGACCACCGATCAGATCGGCGAAGCGGCCAACGTCTCGACCCGCACCGTATCCCGGTATTTCGCAAGCAAGGAGCAGATCGTCCTGGACGGCCTGGTCGATCGCTCGATTCCCGACGCGATTGCCAAAGCCCCGGCTGAGCTTCGCGTGATTCAAGCTGCTCGGGCCGTCGTGGTCGACCTGTACGAATCCCGGTCCGAAGACCTCTGCGCGCGATTCACGTTGATCGTTCGGACGCCGGCCCTGCAGAACGCGTTCTTCGATACCTTTCGCCGGACCACTGAGTCATGAGAGGAAGGAATCGCGCGCAGACTCGGTCAGCGGATCGATGATCCGGCGGTGCTGACCCTGGCGGCTGCGATCATGGGCACGGCACTGGCGGCCTTCGCCTCGGCCGTGGCAAGTGGCGAAACCGAGTTCGACAGCTACCTGCGTCAGGTCGAGCGCCGGTTGGCTGAACTCGACAGACTGCTGCAGGTCTGATTCCTACCGCCGCCGTTTCTTCGCTGTCGCGGCCCGGGCCTGCCTGATCTGCTCGGTAGTCAACGATGGCTTCGGAACGGGAAGCGCGGGCGTCGAATCGCTGCGAATTCCATTGAGGATGAGCGCCAAGTGTCGACGCCAATTGTCCGGGGCCACTTGACGAGTGAACACCGCGATGCTGTTCACCATCGAGATAGTGCCCCAGATGTCGGCGCTGGTGATCTCCGTCCGCAGCGCACCGCTGCTGCGGGCTCGCCTGAGCAGATTGTCGAGTGCGTAGTCGATGCTCGCCTCGTACTGATCGAAAACCGTTGAGTCCGTCCCCGATCCGGTCATGGCTCCGACGAACGCGTGGTTTCCGGCGATCAGCTCACAGGTCCTCTCGAGCATCCGTACTAAGGCGCGCCACGGGTCAGGGTCTCGGTCCGACTGGCGGATGATCTCTCTGATCTGGTCGAGATACTCGGATAGCACTTCGGCGATCAGATCATGCTTGTTGCCGAAATGTCGATACGCTGTGCCGACCCCAACCCCCGCCTCTTCGGCGACATCGTCAAGGGTCACACCGCCACCATGCCGCGCGAGGAGCCTGTCGGCAGCGTCCAGGATTCGGCGACGATTGCGGGCGGCGTCTGCCCGCGGCTTCCGCGTGCGCGCCTCGGGTGCAACGGATTTCGTCGGCGATTCGCTGATTTCGGCCTCCAGTGATCGTGCAGAGCTGGGAGCAAGGGGAAAGGGTCCGAAAATGGGTGTGCCGCCATCGCGCTGATGACGGTTGGCGCGCGATGACGGCACGCCGCGCCACGCGAGAGACTTAGTGGCGCGGGTCTGTGATGCGGGCCTCCTCAGCGCCCCCGGATCTCGGTGGTTGCGCCTTTGTCCGAGGAGGCGTACCTGATCCCGGCGACGCGTGGCGTCTGAAGTCCAAGGGAGGTAAGGAGTTGCGGTCCGGGACCGTGTGTCAGCAGACCTCCGTCGACAACGATCGACTCGCCGGTGATGAACTCTGCGTCCTTACCGACCGCGAAAGCGACTACGCCGGAGACCTGCTCGGCCGTCCCATGCTCGGGCCAGGGCTGAGCAGTGTCGAGAGCCGCTTCGAACTGATCGTCCAAGCGACCGGATATGGGTGTCGGGATAACCCCCGGACTGATCGCCACGACCCGAATGCGGTGGGCGGCAAGCTCGAGAGCGGTAGTCCGGGTAAGTGCGATGACCGCCGACTTGGCTGAAGAGTAGGCATGGGTTGCCAGCCCTGCGGTGTAGCCGGCCGCGGACGCGATGTTGACCACGACTCCGGGTTGGTCCTGGGCAAGGAACGCTCGAGCGGCGTGCTTGGTACCGAGGAATACCGCCCGCAGCAGGACCGCGTGGGTGAAGTCCCAATCCTGGGCGGTTATTTCGGTGAGCGGGCCGAACGCTCCGGCGATCCCTGCGTTGTTGACCATCACGGCAAGTCGGCCGAAATGCGATACAGCAGCTTGGACTGCGCGCTCGATATCGGCTTCGTCGATGACGTCGGTCTGCTCGAAGTGGATCGCGTCCGCGTATCCAGCTTCTTCGGCGAGACGCATGGTGCCGTAACCCGATTCGAGGTTCACGTCGGCGACCACGACGCCGTAGCCTTCCTCGAGCAGACGCAGTGCGATCGCCCTGCCCAGACCGCTGCCCGCGCCGGTGACGACCGCACCACCGAGCAAGGGCCGGTCAGCCTTTTGCATCTCCGATGCCCTCACAGTCCGTAGGTCTTGGCGATGATATCGCGCTGAATCTCGGCAACGCCACCGCCGATGGTGATGGCCATCGCCTGGCGGAACTGGCTTTCCATGCCGAACTCGACCGCATAGCCCGCGCCGCCCATCATCTGCATGGCTTCCAGGGTGGTGCGCTTGGCGAGCTCGGCGGCCTGCAGCTTCGCCATCGACGCTTCCCGCGGGTAGGTCTTGCCAGGGTTCTCATCGACCAGGCGGGCGATGCCGTACACGAAGTGGCGGGTGGATTCGATCGCAGTGGCCAGATCGGCGAGCCGGTGGCGAACCGCCTGGAAGCTGCCGATTGTCTGCCCGAACTGCTTGCGCTGCTTGACGTACGCGAGGACGTCGTCGAATGCTCGCTGGGCCCGGCCGACACCCTGGGCCGCGCACAGCAGCCGTTCATGATTGAGCCCGGCCATCAACTGCCGCCAGCCGTTGCCGGGCACACCCAGCAGCCGATCGGCAGGGACGGTGACATCGGTGAAGAAGACTTCGTTCACCTCGCTCCCGCCCATGGTCTCGATGCCGCGGATCGTCAGGCCCGGTGTGTCGGTCGGGACGCTGATCATGCTCAGGCCCTCGTGCTTATCGCTCTTGGGGTCGGTCCGGCAGACGACCAGGAGATGGTCCGCGACGTGCGCCGCGGTAGTCCACATCTTCTGTCCGTTGATGACGTAGTGGTCATCGACCAGGACTGCGCGGGTGGACAGGTTGGCAACGTCGGACCCTGCGTCGGGTTCGCTCATCGCGATGGCTTCCACTCGTCCCGCGCAGATTCCGCCGAGGATTTCCTGTTTCTGCGCTTCCGTGCCGAACCGGTCATAGGGGCCGGAGACAATCATGCTGACACCGAGTCCGGCGACTGGGAGCAGTCCCCGGTTGACCTCCTCGATCATCAGGCAGAGTTCCACGGCGCCCCCGCCCCCGCCGCCATAGGCCTCCGGGACACTCACGCCGACGTAGCCGAGCTTCGCGAGCTTCTCGTAGAGATCGCGGTTGTGACCACGGAGACGCTCGTCAGAGAGAGCGGTCAGTTGCTCCCGGGTGCCGGCTTCTCGCTCGCAGAACTCCCGGATCGCCGTGGCGAACGCGCGCTGCTCCTCCGTCAGGATCACGGACAAGGAAACCTCCATTGGTTAGGACCTTCTTCAAATCATACTGTCACGATGTCAGTAGAACAACCAGCTAGGCTGTGGTTTTGGCCGACTCCGCCTCGCATTCGGGCTGCCGAACTCTTGTCTCGATGCGGCTGGGATATGGCTGAATGGATGCTTCAGCCGCTACTAGCTGCGGCTATCTCACCGCTGAGCCGCAATCCGGGAGCTTTGAGGATCGCGTTTGCGATACTGTCATCATGTCAGTACCTTGTGTGAGTCGGATCTCGCTAGACATCGAGTCCAGCAAAGATCTGTCGTTGGAACGACGCAAGGAGGCGTACGGATATGAGTGCGAATGCCGGACCGGAGCAGGGGGCGGATGCTTTGGCCGACGAGGTGGAAGCGGTAGTCGTCGGCGGAGGTATGTCCGGCATACGCACTGCGATCGCGTTGAAGCAGCATGGCTTGGACAAGATCGTTATCTTGGAGAAGGGGAGTCAGCTCGGCGGGGTGTGGCATCAGAACCGCTACCCGGGCGTCGCTTGCGACGTGCCGTCGCCGGCGTA
The DNA here is from genome assembly GCF_042755705.1 of Nocardia sp. NPDC059154. Classification (NCBI taxonomy): domain Bacteria; kingdom Bacillati; phylum Actinomycetota; class Actinomycetes; order Mycobacteriales; family Nocardiaceae; genus Nocardia; species Nocardia sp. NPDC059154. The sequence goes on along the minus strand of NZ_JBHZCS010000088.1, from coordinate 34,085 downwards.
CAGCTACGGAATGCAGCCCGCTGTGTGGAGTCGTCTTTTTGCGCACGGCGACGAGATCCGGAACTACCTCCAGCGGGTTGCTGCTGAGAACGACATCGTCAAGGATGTTCGGCTCAACACCGAGCTGCTCGACGCTGCCTGGGACGAAGCAACGCGCCGTTGGGTGTGTGAGACCACGAATGGCACCTTCCGTGCTCGGTTTCTGATCCTCGCAACCGGCGTGTTCGAAACCAAGACGGTCCCTGCCATTCCCGGAGCGGACCGATTCACAGGCGAAATGTTCCACTCCACGGATTGGCCCGCGGACTTCGATCCGGCCGGCAGGCGCATCGCAGTGGTGGGAACCGGCGCCTCCGCCATTCAGATCGTTCCCCAGATCCAGCCGAAGGTTGAACGGTTGGTTCTCCTACAGCGCACGCCGACGTGGATTGTGCCCAAGCCGGACGTGGTCCATGCGCAGGTTGGTCGCCGCCGTGGTCTGATTCGGCAACGAGTGTTGCGAGCCCTGATGCTCGCATTGGCGGAGACTCTCGTGGTGACGACGATGAAACCCCAGTACTCGTATCTGCTCGAGCGGGTCGCGCGTCGCCACCTTCGGAAATCGATCGCCGATCCGGAGCTGCGGGCCAAGCTGACTCCGGACTACCAGGTCGGGTGCAAGCGGATGCTGCTGTCGAGTGAGTTCTACCCTGCGGTGGCCGCCGAGAATGTCGACTTCGTCGACTCGGGCCTCGCTGAGATCTGCGAGAACTCGGTCATCGCCTCCGATGGGCGAGAGTTCAAGGCGGACACGATCATCTTCGCCACCGGCTTCAAATTCGGTCTTCAGGTTCTGGAGCGGGTCCGCGGTCGGGACGGTCGGCGGCTGGCGGAGAAGTTTGCAGGCACACCGCGCACCTACCTCGGCACCACCATGGCAGGATGTCCCAACGCATTTATCGTTGCCGGACCGAACAGCGGTTCCGCATCGGTGCCGTTCACCGTTGAGGCGCAGGCTCACTACATCGGTTCGGCGATCTCGACGATGCGGCAGCGTGGGATCGAAACCGTCGAGGTGCAACCTGAGGTCGAGGACGTATGGGTGCGTTTCAAGGACGCCAAACTGGCCGGGTCCGTGTGGAATTCCGGCGGGTGCACCAGCTTCTACGTGAACGATGAGGGTGTGAACACCGCAGCCTGGCCGGGATCCATGAGGGATCAGGCCAAGGTCCTCAGCCGTTTCGACGTGGAGAACTACTCGCTCACCTACAAGGTGGCGCCTCGGGCCATCGAGCTGTCATCGGGTGCGACGGGATAGGTCGAGGGCGGCTGCGTCGGAGTCCGCGCAATCGCGAAGACCCCGACGGGCCAACGAAGATGAGCTCCAGAAGCCTCGGCTACGTCCGACCGTTGCTTCGTGAGGCGGTGGCAGGGTTCAGCACGCTGGGCACGACGTCGTTCGCCACCGCAAGTAGCGCTTTGGTGAGCAGGAGAAGCACGTCGTCGCGTGACAACCTGTCGCGCCTCACCCACTCGTCGACTGCGGTCTCGGCCATCGACTGGAAGCTTCTGATCAGTGCACGTGCGGGTCGTGTTGCACCGCCGGGAAGTTCGAGTAGTTCGGCCATGCGTGCGGCCCATGCTTCACGTCCGTCTTCGAGGATGTCCTCGATTTCGCGATCGTTGTTGATCGGACCGGCCTCGAAGATGGTCATGAAGGTGCCACGGTTTTCCCATACGACATCCAGCCACCCGTCGAGCGTGTGGCGGATGTGCTCTTCGAGGGTGCCCCGTCGCTTGCGCACCCGCGGCGGGGGAGGCAGTCGCGCGAAATTGCGGACAACCTCTACGTAGAGGTCTCGCTTGGTTCGGAAGTGGTAGTGCAGGTTTGGGCGGCCGATACCCACTGCGTCTGCGATCTCCGCCGTCGACACCTCGGAGTAGGGGCGTTGGGAGAACAGGCGTTGGGCAGTCTCGACGATCTGGCGGCGGCGTTCCTCGCCGTCCATCCGGACGCGACGAGACTTGGAAGAGTCGGTGGCACTTGTCGCAGGCACGTGTCGATACTACCTGGACGGCTGTATCTACTGGCAGAAAGGCAGTAACGACTTCCTTCCGCCAATGCGGCTGAACTGGGGCGATTTCGATGGTTGTTGCGGGGTGATCGGGCGTTTCGTGCTGTACGGGCGACAAGGCGGATAGGCGACAGCATCAAGCCGATGAGCTGCGTGAATCGGCAGACTTCCACCCTGGATTGGTGCACATTTCCCGGCCCCGAACTGTTCCAATACTGACTTGATGTCAGTTACACTTCTCGTGCCGACCTTCGTTGTCGAAGGTGGTAGTTCGAAGGGAGCGCACACGAATGAACCGGAACCCTGACCGCTCGCCGAAGGCCGCCGGGCCCGCGGTCCCCGATCTGTTGCGGAAGCTGGCAGGAACCGAAGGCACCATCGATCGACCCGATGGCACCACACTGCGGGTTGTGGAGGCAGGAGCTGGCAAGGATGTGCTGCTGGTGCACGGATTCGGTGTTCCTGCCGAGAGCTACTCGCTGATTCAGCCGGCCTTGGTCGCACACGACCGTCGCGTTGTCGCGTACGACCAGAGAGGACACGGACGCTCGTCGATCGGGTCCGAGGGCGTCGGCTCCAAGCAATTCCGCGGCGACCTCTTGGCAGTCGCGGAGCATTACGACCTGCGAGACGCCACCCTTGTGTGCCATTCGATGGGGAACTTCGTCGCGCTGGGGCTGCTCGCGGACCCGGCGTTTCGTAAGCGAATCAGCCGGGCCGTGCTGGTGAGCCCCGTAACCGGGAATGCTGCCAAGGGTGCGCCGACTGTGCTTCTGCAAGGCCCGCTGATCCAGCGCGGGCTTGCCCAGCGACTGGCGCGCGGCCGGAGGATCGGTTCCATCATGGCGGCGCAGAGCCTGGGCCCGGGGGCGTCTCCCACCGTCCTGGAAGCGTCGCGGCTGGCGATGGCCGCGATTCCTTCCGCCCTGGGACCGGTCGTCTCCATGCTTCGCAAGGAATCGGTCCAGGAGTTTCTGCCTGGTATCGATGTGCCTCTGTATGTCCTGACCGGCACGGCGGATCAAACCACCCCGTCATGGCACGCCGAGTTGGTCGTGGCGCGCACGCAGGATGCGCGAATCGACTACATCGCGGATGCGGGGCACATGCTCAATTGGGAAGCGCCGGAACAGATTGTGCGCGCCGCCCTCGATGAGTGGGTCGACTGAGTAGCGCGCTCGGGGCGCTGTCGACCACCCACTTCCAAACACAGTTCTCGTACGGCCGCGTCAGACGGTGAGGAGAAAGAACAACCCATGTCATTCATGGCCCAGCAGCGAACCACGATCAGCGATGTGCTTGCCCGGCATGCGAGGAAGATCCCGGACCGCGTTGCCTACCGATTCGAAGGTATCGACCGCACCTATGCGGCGCTCGACGATCGCGTAAACCGCCTTGCCAACGCGCTGTTGGAGCGCGGCGTCCGGCCGGGCGACCGGATCGCGGTGCTTACCCTGAACAATATCGAAACCGTAGAGGCATACCTGGCTTCCGCGCGACTCGGCGCCATTACGGTTCCGGTGAATTTTCGATTGGTCGCCGACGAGATGGCGTACATCCTCAAGGACAGCGGTGTCTCGGTGATCATTGTCGACGATGTGCTTGCTCCCGTTGTCGACAAGGCGCGGGAGCAGGTGACCGCGCTGCGGCATCGCATCGTGATCGGCGGCAGCCCGCACCCCGAAACGGGTTGGGAGAGCTACGATCACGTGCTCGATACATCCACCGCGGCCGAGGTCCGCATCGAGGTGGACGAGCAGACGCCCGCTTTGATCATGTACACCTCGGGTACGACGGGCCGGCCAAAGGGTGCGGTTCTCACGCACTACAACCTGCTGATCCACACCTCGAGCCTGCTCATCCACCTTTCCTATCCGCGCGACTGCGAGATCTGGCTGGCCGCGACTCCGCTGTTCCATATCGCAGGTGTCGCCGGCATTCTGCCGCCCCTGTTTCGCGGTGACACCACGGTGATCGCGAGGATGAGTGCGTTCAACGCCGGGGAAACCATCGAGTTGCTGGCGCGCGAACGGATCAATGTCTGCAACTTCGTGCCGGCGCAATGGCAACTGATCTGCGACAGAACCGATATCGGCGAGCATGACCTCTCGGCTCTGCGGGCTGCTGCCTGGGGTGCTGCGCCCGCGACACCGGCGCTGCTCCACAAGATGATGGACGCGTTCCCGGGCACGATGTTCTACAGCATGTTCGGTATGACGGAAACCAGCCCGGTGACAACGGTTCTGATGGGCGAGGATGCCCTGCGGAAGATCGGGTCGGTGGGTACGCCGATGCTGAACGTGGAGGTCCGCGTTGTCGACGCGGAGATGAACGACGTGGCGGTCGGCGACGTGGGCGAGATCGTGTACCGCGGGCCCACAGTGATGCGCGAATACTGGAACAATCCGGCTGCGACCGAGGCCGCGTTCTATGGCGGCTGGTTCCATTCCGGCGACCTCGTCCGGCAAGACGAGGACGGCTACTTCTATGTGGTGGACCGGCTCAAGGACATGATCATCTCCGGTGGCGAGAACATCTACTGCGCCGAAGTCGAGAACACTATCGCCGAACATCCAAAGGTCGCCGACGTCGCGGTGATCGGTGTGCCGGACGAGAAGTGGGGCGAGGTGCCGCTGGCTGTGGTGGTCGCCGATGACCCGGACAATCCTCCGACGCCCGCCGAAGTGGAGCAGTGGTGCCGCGAGCGGCTGGCAGTCTACAAGTGCCCGAAGCGCCTGACGGTCCTCGACGTTCTGCCGCGTAATGCCAGCGGCAAGGTGCTGAAGACGGACCTTCGCAAGCATTTGGAAATCCACTGAGCCGCAGCCGGTTTCGCGGCTGATCGCGCCCATCGGCGGGCGTGTCAACTACCGTCGCCCGACCCGGGCCAGGGTGGTCCCCTGAAGCTATCAATCGAGGTCGGGGAGCCGTATTCGATCTTTATTGACTTATTGTCAGTAGTTGTAGATAGTGAAGTGGGTACTGCGGGGTCGTTACTGACTCTGCGACAGAAAGGAATGTTTGTGTGACTGCCGAGGCATTCATTTACGACGCGATCCGCACGCCGCGCGGCCGTGGCAAGGAGAACGGTTCTCTGCACGGAATCAAGCCGGTCTCGCTGTTGGTCGGCCTGATCGACGAACTGCGCAAGCGGCACCCCGGCCTCGACCCCGCGGGAATCGAGGACATCGTGCTGGGTGTCGTCAGCCCGCTCGGCGACCAGGGTGGATGTATCGCGCGTACGGCGGCGGTTGTCGCCGGCCTGCCGGAGACGGTGTCCGGATTCCAGCTCAACCGTTTCTGTGGATCCGGTCTGGAAGCCGTCAACGTCGCCGCCCAGAAGGTGCGATCCGGTTTCGAGCAGTTGGTGATCGGCGGCGGCGTGGAGTCGATGTCGCGGGTGGCTATGGGCTCCGACGGCGGCGCGATGATGAACGACCCCGCCATCGCCTACGACACCTACTTCGTGGCCCAGGGCATCGGCGCCGACCTCATCGCCACCATGGAAGGCTTCTCTCGCGACACGGTCGACCAATATGCGGTGCGTTCGCAGGACCTGGCGGCCAATGCATGGGCCAACGGCTACTTCGGCAACTCGGTCATCCCGGTGCTGGACCAGAACGGTGTGACGGTCCTCGACCGCGACGAGCACATGCGACCGGGGACCACCGTCGAGGACCTGAGCCGGCTGCGCCCGTCGTTCGCGGCAATGGGCGACATGGGCTTCGACGCCGTCGCACTGCAGAAATACCACTGGGTCGAGAAGATCAACCACGTCCACCACGGCGGCAACTCGTCCGGCATCGTCGATGGCGCGGCGCTGGTGCTGCTCGGAAGTGAGAAGGCCGGCAAGGACTTCGGGCTCGTCCCACGGGCACGGGTCGTTTCTGCCGCCACCTCCGGCGCGGACAACACGATCATGCTCACCGGCCCCACCCCGGCGACGCGGAAGCTGTTGGCGAACACCGGATTGACCGTCGACGACATCGACCTGTTCGAAATCAACGAGGCTTTCGCGGCCGTCGCCCTGAAGTACCAGAAGGACTTGGGCATCCCGGACGAGAAGCTCAACGTCAACGGCGGTGCCATCGCCATGGGCCACCCGCTGGGCGCGACCGGCGCGATGATCCTCGGAACGATGGTGGACGAGCTCGAACGGCGTGAGCTGCGCCGCGCCGTCATCACGCTGTGCATCGGCGGCGGCATGGGCATCGCGACCCTCATCGAACGAGTGTGACTCTCAGCAGGAAAAGGAAGACCGACCACACCATGAGCGACAACACGATTCGCTGGGAGTCCGGAGCCGACGGCATCGTCGTGCTGACCATGGACGACCCGGCCCAGTCCGCCAACACCATGAACGACCGCCACGTGGCGTCGATGAGCGCTGTCCTCGAGCGCCTCGAGGCGGAGAAGGACTCGATCACCGGCGTGATCCTGACCTCGGCGAAGAAGACCTTCTTCGCCGGCGGCGATCTGAACGACCTGATCGCGACGAGCAAGGAGAACGCCGGCGAGTTCTTCACCAACACCGAAGCGATCAAGGCCCAGCTGCGTCGGCTGGAGACTCTCGGCAAGCCGGTCGTCGCCGCGATCAACGGCGCCGCGCTCGGCGGTGGACTCGAGATCGCCCTGGCTACGCATCACCGGATCGCGCTGTCGGACAGCCGCATTCAGATCGGCCTGCCCGAGGTGGGCTTGGGCCTGTTGCCCGGCGGCGGTGGCATCGTGCGCACCGTGCGGATGCTGGGCGTACACAAGGCGCTGACCGACGTCCTGCTGCAGGGTCCGCGGCTGACCCCGGCCAAGGCGCTCGAAGTGGGACTGATCGACGAGGTCGTCGACAGCCCGGAGGAGCTGCTCGCCTCCGCGCGTAAGTGGATTCTCGACAACCCGGCTCCGGTACAGCCCTGGGATGTCAAGGGATACAAGATCTCTGGTGGCACCCCGGCGAACGCGAGCTTCGCCGCGACACTGCCGCTGATGACCGCGGGCCTGCGTAAGCAGATCAAGGGTACGAATCTGCCTGCACCGCGGGCGATCCTGGCAGCCGCGGTCGAGGGCAGCCAGGTCAGCTTCGACGTCGCCTCGACGATCGAATCGCGCTATCTCACGGAGCTGGCCACCGGTCAGGTCGCGAAGAACATGATCCAGGCGTTCTTCTTCGACATGCAGCACATCAAGTCCGGTGGCTCACGCCCCGAGGGTTACCCCAAGCATTCCTTCACCAAGGTCGCTGTTCTCGGTGCGGGCATGATGGGTGCCGGTATCGCCTATGTCTGCGCCAAGGCGGGCATCGAGGTGGTGCTCAAGGACATGGACGTGGAGGCTGCGAACCGCGGTAAGGACTACTCGGTCAAGCTGGTCGAGAAGGCCGTCTCTCGTGGACAGTTCACCCGGGAAAAGGGTGATGAACTGTTGGCCCGGATTCACCCGACCGACGTGTACGGCGATGCGGCCGGTGCGGATCTGGTGATCGAGGCGGTCTTCGAGGACCCGTCGATCAAGGACAAGGTGTTCCGTGAGATCGAGCCGGTGGTCGCGGGTGACGCGCTCCTGGGCTCCAACACCTCGACGCTGCCGATCACTGGGTTGGCCGAAAGCGTCTCTCGGCCCGAGGATTTCATCGGCATGCACTTCTTCTCGCCGGTCGACAAGATGGCTCTGCTGGAGATCATCGTGGGTGAGAAGACCACCGATGCCACCCTGGCCAAGACGATCGACCTCGCCCAGGCGATCGGCAAGACCCCGATCGTGGTCAACGACCGCCGCGGGTTCTTCACCAGCCGGGTGATCATGCAATTCGTGGCGGAGGCCATCGCCATGGTCGGCGAGGGCATCGAACCCGTGTCGATCGAGCAGGCCGGTGTGCAGGCTGGGTACCCGGCTCCTCCGCTGCAGCTCCAGGACGAGCTCACCCTCACGCTGGCCCGAAAAGCGCGTGAAGAGACCAAGGCTGCGGTGCTCGCGGCCGGCGACGAATGGCCCGAGAGTGTCTCGGAAGTCGTCGTGGACCGCCTGATCGACGAATTCGGCCGCGGCGGACGTACGACCGGTGCAGGCTTCTACGAGTATGCGGACGGCAAGCGCGCCGGACTGTGGGAAGGTCTGCACGAGCACTTCCGCAAGCCCGGCTACGAGATCCCGTTCGAGGACATCAAGGAGCGCATGCTTTTCGCGGAAGCGCTCGAAACGGTCAAGTGCTTCGACGAGGGTGTACTCCGCTCCACCGCCGACGCGAACATCGGCTCGATCCTGGGCATCGGTTACCCCGCCTGGACCGGTGGCGTCGTCCAGTACATCAACGGGTACGAGGGTGGCGTGGCCGGATTCGTCGCGCGGGCCAAGGACCTGGCCGCGAAGTACGGCGAGCGGTTCGAGCCCCCGGCGAGTCTGGTCGCCAAGGCCGAAGCCGGCCAGGTCTTCGCCTGAGTCCCCGTCGCGGCGGCGCGAACTGGGATCGCGTCGCCGCGACGGTCCCATCTGCAGAGATTGCCGGTGGGACAACGAATTCGATCGAGAGGGATTCATGACCGAGCCCTTGGTGCTGTGCGCGGTGGAGAACGGCGTGGCGACCCTGACTCTGAATCGGCCCGACAAGCTGAATGCCTTGACCTCGGACACCTTCACTGAGCTCAGGACGCATCTCACAGAATTGGCGGGTCGCAAGGACGTGCGGTGCCTCGTCCTCGCCGGGGCCGGGCGATCCTTTTGTACTGGACACGATCTCAGAGTTCTCGCAACAGGCGACGAGACCGAGAACCGGTACGCCGAAGCCGAGACGATCGACGAACTGGAGCAATTCCCCGCACCGACCATCGCCCAGATTCACGGACATTGCCTGACAGGCGGTCTGGAGCTTGCACTCGCCTGCGATCTGCTGGTGGCTGCGGATAGTGCGAAGTTGGCCGATACGCACGGCCAATGGGGTCTCATTCCTGTCTGGGGCATGTCGGTCCGGTTGCCCGAACGGGTGGGTGTTTCGCGCGCGAAGGAGCTCAGCTTCACCAGCCGGGTAATCGACGGTGTCGAGGCCGAGCGGATCGGCCTGGTCGATCGGTGCGTCCCCGTAGCCGATTTGGCGACCGCTGTCGGCGATCTGGCCGCCGCGATCGCAGCGAATTCCCCTGGGACCAACCGAATCTACAAGTCGCTGTATGCGCGTCGGCTTCAAGCCAATCGTGACGCCGCCCTTCGATCAGAGCGGAGCATGGAACTGGGCGTGCCCGAGGATGCCGCCGAACGGCTGGCACGTGCGCGCTGATCTATTGCGACACAACGCTGGCGGTTAGTCCGCCGTACCGACGGCCCCCGGTATTTCTCGGGGGCCGTTTTGCTGTCCGTGAAAGCTGTTGCTACCAGTAAGTCGTCCGGCAGAGTGAGGGGACACTGGGTGAACGTCGTGAGACCCGCGACGACCGACTGCGTACGCTGTGCGCGTGGCGAGGCGGTGCCGTCGTGCGAGCAGAGGTGTTGCAGATGGGCTGTGTCCATCAGATCGAGGTGCTGTCAGTGGCGGAAATCGTCCCGCTGAGTTCGCGGCGATCGATATGAGATGGGCTGCCGTCGTCACTGCCGGCGGCAGCGGATTCGGATGTGCTGGCGGTCAGCACTTCGGCACCGACAGCGTCGGCATGCCGGTACAGGCGGTGCGGGCGGTGCGGGCGACCGGATCGTTTCGTTACGTTCTCAGCCGAACATCCGCGCAGCATCGATGCCTCGGCGTGTGCTGAGCCACAGGGCAGAGCTTCTGTGGTGCCCTCGACCGGAATGCCACGGCGGTAGGGGAATTCGGCGCCCGGCCGGTGCGCAGTAGTTTGTCGAGGACGTGGGTTGTTCACCCGGCTGTATACCCAGGCCGCTCCACACCGCAGATGGGAATGCTCGCGTCCAGTTCGTCGTTGGCATCGAGCAGGACAGTCGGGCGCGGATACCGTCAAGGGAGATAGCTCGTCGCGACGATTTGAGCCACGACATCGCGCGGTGCCCCAATCGTTGCGTGGCGTGGCTCCACTGTTAACTCCTCATCGGTCAGCGACTCGATCTTCCCTATGAAGGCTCATCGTCGCGGGGCGCAGATCGTTTCCTTCGGGGAACTTCTCTGCGCACCTGCCGAGATCGTTATCGACACATGTGGCCGGGTGTGTGCCGGCAATTCGCGAATATGGTTGGGGTGCAACGAAGCTCGGGCAGGATACCGAGGAATGGTCGGTAGCCCGCCCGAGCTTACGCCGCTGGTCCCCGCGGGGCTCCAGCGCTGTCTATCCGCGGAGTGGATCCGTCATCAGGCCTGATTCGCGAGGATGAATTCCTGCCAATCGCCGAAGGCGCCCCGCTGGACCAGCTCGATCCGCATCCCGAGAGGGTGGCTCATGTACGCCAGCATCGCAGGCCAGCGGCCGTTGTCGACGAGGCATGCCTCCATGGAGAACCCGCTGTCCTCCATGACGCGGATCGCTTCGTCGAGATCATCGACGAAGTAGCCGATGTGGTGGGGCGAGTTGCCGGGAACCATTTCCCAAATCGTGCCGGGCCGCTCCTCGACCAGCTCGATGTAGGGGGCGTCGATCGAGTACAGGATTCGTGCCTTCAGGAGGTGCTCCTCGTCCCCGAACCTGATTGCCTGCTCGGCGGTCAGCACGTTCGTCCAGCGGTAGCCGGCGGCAGCCGTCAATGCCTTCGCAGCCTGCTCGAGATCGCTGACGACGAAGGCGGTGTGGAAGTAGTTCTCAGGGGAGACGGGATGTGTGCTCATCGTGCTGTTCCTTCTGCTCACATGTTCGGCGTCGCGCACCGAAGGTGTAACTGACGTCCCATCAGGCTTTCGATGTGATTCAGCTTACTGATGGGATGTCAGTAGTAAAGCCTAGAGTCGCCCGGATCGCAAGAGGATCGACCGTATTGGGTCACTGGGCTCAACGATGAGGTAGAACGAGTCAGTTTCGGTGAGCTACAACGGTATTCGGTGAGCGATGCAACTATGGTTCGGGATACGTGGTGATGGTCTCGTGGTCCGCGGCGGTGGGATCTCCCAAGGTATCCGTGCACTGCTCCGGCTGGTGCAGTCGCTCGGCCAGCTGTTTTCCGACGCATGCTCCTGACTTAATGTCAGCAGATGGGGTTTTTCGGGCCACTGGCACAGGCGTTCGGGGCGTGTCCTGGCGGCCTGGCTCGAGTCGCGTGGCGCGGTTGGCACTTAGACTGTTCCGTCGTGGGTGCACCTGATCAGTCGACTAACAGCGCTCCGCGTCGTCCGGGCCGGCCGCGGGGGAGTGTTGCCAGCAATACGGAGGCGACGCGCGAGCGGATCCTCGAGGTAGCGATCGGGCTGTTCGCCACGGTGGGCTATCACGCCACGAGTGTCGCGGAGATCGGGACGCGGACGGATCTGCAGCCCGGAGCGCTGTATTACCACATCAAGTCGAAGGAAGAGCTGTTGTGGGAGATCCTGCGGCGCTATACCGAAAAGGCATTGGCGGGCGCGCAACGGGTGACAGCCATGGACGTCGACCCGGTTGAGAAGCTCGGGCAGCTCATCGACGTGCACGTCGGCATCATCGCCCGGCATCGTCGTGAGGTGCTCATCCAGGTGCGCGACGCCGATGCGCTCAGCGCGGAGCACATGGCGCAGTTGCAAGAGCTACGTCAGCAGATTCAGGACTGCTGGGAAGGCGTGCTGGAAGAGGGATATCGCGCGGGTCGATTCACCCGCGCCAACCGGATCGTGGCCAACGGTCTACTGGGAATGGTGAATTCGGTGTCCCAGTGGTACCGGCCACGCCGGGGCGCCACCGCCGATGAGATCGCGCGGGAGTTCCGCGCGATGGTCATCGAAGGTCTGGCGCGCTAGGCCGCGGTTACGCCGAGGCAGTTTCGAGCAGCTCGGCGAATCGTTGCTGGGCGGCAACTCGCCGAGTCGGAATGTGCTCGGTGGGCACCTCGTTCGCCGGCGGCGTGTAGTCGCGCAGAATCAGCCGGGCGACGGTATCGCGGTGAACCTCATCGGGGCCGTCGTAGAGTCGAGCTGCACGGGCGTAGCGGTACATGGCCTCGAGCGGAAGGTCCGTGGAGAAGCCGAGCGACCCGTGGACCTGAATCGCGCGATCGATCACATCGTGGAGGACCTTGGCACCGAAGTACTTGATGTAGGCGATCTCCTTACGGGCGGCCTTCGCGCCCTGCTGGTCGATTACCCAGGCCGCATGCAGGGTCATCAGCTTGGCGGCCTGCATCTCCGCGGCAGAGTCTGCGATCCAGTTGCGGACGGTCTGCTTCTCGGCCAGCACACCGCCGTGCGCGTACCGATAGGTCGCTCGCTCGCACATCATGTCGAACGCGCGCCTGGCCTGGCCCATCCATCGCATGCAGTGGTGGATTCGGCCCGGACCCAGACGTTTCTGAGCGATGGCGAAGCCGTCGCCGGGACCGCCCAGGATCGCGTCTGCAGACACGCGGACGTTGTCGAGGATTACCTCCGCATGGGTGCCGTACTCGTCCAGACCGACTCGCCCGTGTTCGAGTGTCGCGATGTTGCGGACGATGTTCAGGCCGGGGGTGCCGGCCGGGACGATGAACTGCGATGCGCGACGGTGTTTTTCGGCCTCAGGGTCGGTCACCGCCATCACGATCATGAAATCGGCGATCGACGCATTGCTGATGAACCACTTGTGGCCGTTGAGGATCCAGTCGTCACCGTCGCGGACCGCGGTCGTCGACAGCCTCGTCGGATCAGCGCCGGCATTGTTGGGCTCGGTCAGAGCGAACGCCGAGCAGTACTCTCCAGCCAGGAGCGGATCGAGCCAGCGTTGCTTCTGTTCGGGAGTTCCGACAGCAGCGAGGATCTCGCTGTTTCCGGAATCGGGTGCCTGGTTGCCGAACACCAGCGGCGCATAGAGGGTCGCACCGATGGTCTCGTTCATCAGGCCGAGTTTGACCTGCCCATAACCCTGTCCACCCAGCTCTGGGCCGAGATGAGCCGCCCAGAGTCCCTGGGCCTTAACCTCGCGCTGTAGCGGGGCGATGGCCTTGCGCAGCTGCGGCCAGTCCAGATCGACCAGCTCGAGCGGATAGACCTCCGACTTCACGAAGTCGGCCATCCAGTCGAGCTTCTTCTGGAATTCGGCGTCGGCGAAGAGTTCCGATACCACTAGTGGTGTCCTTCCATCAAAGGATGAGATTGCCCGAAGCGAGAGCTCGGGCGCGGGCGAAAAGACGCAGCGTGAGGCTGTGCAGATAGTCGCCAACAGCTTTCGGTGCCGCTCCGGAGCATGCCCGGGCATAGGTGCCCTCCAGGACGATGCCGAGTTTGAACGACGCAAGGATCGTGTACCAGGTGATCGCCGACAGGTCGCGCTCGGAGCGAGCGGCATAGCGTTCGATCAGCTCCCGTGGGGTAGCCAGGCCACCCGCCTTGGCCATGGGACTGTCGATAATCGGCGTCCGGTCGTCCGGGTGCGGCCATGTCGCGAGCATCCAGCCGAGATCGAGCAGCGGGTCGCCGATCGTGCACATCTCCCAGTCGACGATGGCCGCGACCTCAGCGCGGTCGGGGTGGAACATCACGTTGGCGAGGTGGTAGTCGCCATGCATGATGCCAGGCTGCCAGCTCGCTGGGCGATTGTGATCGAGCCAGTCGGCGACCTCGTCCACGCCGATGATCTCGGAACCGCTGTACCCGGAAAGCTTTGTATACGAGGACAATTCATTGAGCCAACGAGGTACCTGGCGTTCGAGGAAGCCCTCCGGTCGCCCGAAATCCTCCAGCCCGACGGCCTTGTAGTCGATGGACCCGAGCTCTGCGAGTGCGTCGACCATGGCCAGGCCCATGTCATGACGCAACGCTGGATCCGTTGCATACGCCGGCGGAAGGTCGGTCATTGCATTGAAGCCATCGATGGGTTCCATCAGATAGAACACCGAGTCGCCGAGGACGGCCTCATCCGGGCAACTCGCGATCAGGCGGGGATGCGGGACCGGGCTGTCGGCCAATGCATCGAGCACGCGAACCTCGCGCCGCAACGCTTCATTGGTAGCCGGGCGCACATGGCGGGGACCCCTTCGGAAGACGAAGTGTCGGTCGGCCCGAACGAAGCTGAGCATGACGTTCTGCGTCCCGCCGCCGATCGGTTCCACATCACGGATCGGCCCGGTTCCCAGATTCTGGGTATCCATCCAGGACTCGAGGACATGCTGGTCGACGCCGTGATCCTGTCTTGACTGCTGTGGCACGAGCCGTATCATAACCTCGTAATGTATTGAGTGTCCACTCTATTAAATTGGAGAGCGTCAGTGAGCATGGATGGACAGGTCGTCGTGGTGACCGGCGGTAGCCGCGGTATGGGCAAGGAGATGGTGACCGCGTTCGCCCAGCGCGGCGCACATGTGGTGATCGCCAGCCGCAAGGTGGAGAACTGCGAGGTCTTGGCCGAGAAGATCGCTTCGGAATATGGAGTCCGGGCTCTGCCTGTGCGGTGCAATGTCAGTAGCTGGTCGGACTGCGATGAGCTCGTGGACAAGGTCTACGACGAGTTCGGCCGGGTCGACGTGCTGGTCAACAACGCTGGTTTGTCCCCGCTTTATCCCAGCCTTGACCAGGTCAGTGAAGCGATGTTCGACAAAGTGATCGGCATCAACCTCAAGGGACCGTTCCGCCTGGCCGTCGCGATCGGCACGCGAATGGCCGCCGCAGGTGGCGGTTCGATCATCAACATCAGTTCGGTCGCCGCGATCCGTCCCGATCCGCACTCGTTGCCGTACGCTGCAGCCAAGGCTGGTCTCAATGCGTTGACCGAGGGTTTGGCGCAGGCCCTCGGCCCTTCGGTGCGGGTCAACGGCATTCAATGTGGGGCGTTCCTTACCGACGTTTCGACGGCGTGGACGCCTGAGATTCGCGAGCAGCTCGGCGACGCGGTGGCGTTGGGGCGCTGCGGCGAGCCTGAAGAGGTGCTCGGTGCGGTGCTCTATTTCGCGACCAGCGCCTCGTCGTTCAGCACCGGCGCCATCCTGCGTCTCGACGGGGGAATGCGCTGAGCCCGTCTTCCCTGACCGAGGGGTGAATCCGTTGATAAACTGACTCTATGTCAGTAAGGTGTTGGCTACCTGAACGCAAAGAGAGTTGACGCAGTCATATGGTCTCGCGAGCATACGGTCTCCCCGTCGACATCGACCGGTTCGTCGGCCGTCGGAATGAGCTGACCGAGATCAAGCGGTTGCTGTCGGGTACTCGGTTGCTCACCTTGACCGGCGTCGGCGGTGTCGGGAAAACGAGGCTCGCATTACGGGTCGCGCGTGATCTGCGCCGAACATTTCGCGATGAAGTCAGGCTTGTGGAGCTGGCCGGTCTCAGGGATCCCGAGTTGCTCGCTGACACGATCGCGGCGGGCCTCGGGTTGCGAGACCAGTCGGTGCGATGGTGTGGCAGTGCGCTGGTCGACCATATTCAGGACCAGGCGATGTTATTGGTCCTGGACAATTGCGAGCACCTGACCGATGCCTGCGCTGCGCTTGTTGACGAACTGCTGCGCAACTGCGCCGAGTTGCGTGTACTGGCCACAAGCCGGGAGCCCTTGGAGCTCAACGGCGAGAGCGTGTTCACCGTGTCCGCGTTGCCGGTCCCCGATCCCGACGCCGCGACGGTGCCCACTCAGCTGATCCAGTACGACGGTGTGAGTTTCTTCCTTGATCGCGCGGCCGCTGCACTGCCAGGCTTCGCGATCACGGAGGAAAACCACTCGTCGATTGCCCGGCTGTGTCACCGGCTCGACGGTCTACCGCTGGCGATGGAACTTGCCGCTGTCCGGCTGCGCGTCCTGTCGGTCGACGAGATGCTGGCACGATTGGACGATCGGTTCCGGCTGCTCGGAACCGGTAGCCGGAACGTGGCCGAACGCCAGCAGACGCTGCGGTCGTGCATGGACTGGAGTTTCGAACTCTGCACGCCCGCCGAGCAACGAATGTGGCGGCGGCTCGCCGTATTTCGCGGCAGTTTCGATCTCGATGCGGCGGAGCGGATCTGCGCTGCCGACGACATGGTGGGCGACGACATCTTCGATATCGTCGCTTCCCTGGTGAGTAAGTCGATTCTGCAACGTGAGGCGACGACCGCACGCAGCGGCTACCGCATGTTGGAAACGGTGCGGCAGTACGGGGAGTGGAAGCTTCGAGACGCGTTGGAGGAGGAAGTATTTCGCCGGCGCCATCGAGACTGGTACTTCGATCTGGTGAGCCAGCTCGCCGACGATTGGATCAGTCCGCGACAGGCCGAATGGCTGGTGCGGTTGCGTCGCAATCATGCGAATCTCCGGGCGGCACTCGAGTTCTGTGCGGTCAGCTCGGAGGACGCGACGATCGGGCTGCGCATCATGGTCGGATCGGAGCCGTATTGGGAAGCGTTCGGTCTCCTGCCGGAAGCGCGGCACTGGTTGAGCCGCCTGCTATCGCTCACCGAGTCCGCGAGCCCGGAGAGGTGCAGAGCGCTACGGCTCGATGCATGGTTCGCGATGATGCAGGGAGACCTGACCGCTGCCGGTGAGCAGCTTGCCGCCGCAGAGAAACTGACACCCGAACTGGACGACACATCAGCAATAACCTATGTGCGCCAGACAGTGGGCATGATGGACACCCTGCGGGGGGAAGAGGTCGCCGGGATCTCGCAACTCGAGGATGCACTGGCGCAGTTCCGATCGACCGGCGACACCGCGGGGGAGGTATCGACTCTGCTGTTGCTCGGTATGAGCGCGGAGTTCTTCGGCGAGAAGGAAGATGCCGTCGAATGGCTCGATTCTTGCCGGGCCATCACCGAAGGCCGGGGCGAGACGCACTGGCGCGCTTATGCACTGTGGATGCTGGGGATCCACCAATTGTGGGCTGGTCGTGTGGGCGACGCGGAAGTGCTGGAAGCGGAGGCCCTCACCGTAAGCGGCGAGAATGATCTGGCGGCCATCGGGCGCTCCATCGAGGCGCTTGCACTGATCGCCGCCCGCCAATACCAGCACGAACGGTCGGTGGAACTACTGGCTGCCGCGGACCGAATCTTCAGCGAGATTGGACTCTCCACAACCATTCTGCCCGCTCTGCACGCCTACCGCGCGGAGGTCGGTGCTGTTTTGCGAACAGCATTGGGGGAGAGGAACTTTCGAAGTCGTTATGACAGGGGTTCGGCGTTGGCGCTACGCGAGGTACTCGATCTCGCGCTGGAGGCGGCGTCGGCGCCGCGCCCCACAGGCGTAGAAATAGCCAAGCGGCCTACCTCCCTCACCGTGCGTGAGATGCAGATCGCGGAGTTGGTCGCAGACGGTCGTAGTAACCGTGAGATCGCAGGTGATCTGGTGATTTCCAAGCGTACGGCGGAGGGCCACGTCGAAAGAATCCTGAGCAAGCTGGGCTTCTCCAACAGGGCCCAGATCGCTGCCTGGGTTATCGAGCACCACGCGCAGCCAACATAGGTCCGACCGTCTCGTCAAGCTGTTATAGCCGTTTCGCTGGGGGTTCCTCCAACGCCAACTGCTCCCGGGCTGTAAGCCAAGGAGCAGTCGGCGAAACAGACTGAAGTCGTTACTTCGTTCCGGCAGGTTCGAGTATCGCCGCACCGAACGCGAACGGCGTACTGGCACCGAGGGCGAGGGGCACGGTGGCGCCTTCGGTGTCGAGAAGCTTCCTCAGTCCGATCCCGATATCTGCGGATCCGACATGTCCTGCGTCCTCGCCGGTGACGATCACGTGCTCCATCGGAATCCCCGCTGCCTCGGCGATCACGGGAGTGAAGTTGGGTGATACCTGATTACAGACAAGCCGCTCCGCGACAGTCGTGGTGCTCTTCTGCGCCGTCGTGAACGCATCCTGATATCCGTTCACGTACACCGCACGAACCTCCGACAGAGGAATCGGTGCGAAGCGGCGATAGTTCGTGGCACCCGCGGGCAGCACGGGATTACGGGTGCCGCCGTACTCGACGCGCAGGATGCCGGCGAACTCGGCGTGGCTGGAAAAGCCGGTGGAGGCCAAATTCCACAGTGCCGGCGACCCAGTGCCGACACCGACGATGATCGCGCTGCCGCCATCACCGTAGCCCCACAGGTTCTGGGCCGAGTTGTCCGAGCGGTCGACGGTGTCGCTGAGACGCTCCCCGCTGACGATCGCTGCGTAACCACCGCCGGAAGCGGCGAGCCAGCCCTGCATCAGGGACAACGACCACAACGTGGCCAGGCATCCGCAGTTGATATCGAGGGGCATGCAGGTACTGGGCGCGCCGTGCTGACGCATCACCTCGGTCGACAGCGACCACGAACCGAGATACTCGCGCGACATACCCGTGGAGACAACGATTTTGAGCTCCGATGCGGGTATGCCCGCATCACGGAGTGCGACCTCGAGCGCTCGCGAGGCGAGCGTGGCGGGATGATCTTCTTCGCCGCCGACCCGGACCTGAGGCCAGCCGGTGTATGTTGTGACATCGCCACCGGCGGCCGCGGCCAGATCACGGACGGACAGTGCTGCGGGCAGGTCCAGGCCAACCGCGTGGATCGCCAAGGGGTCCATATGTATTGAGCTCCCTCACTGATTGAAGATTGCTTGGACAGCGTCGGCGAGCGCCTCGGAGCGGGCGTGTAGCTCCGCTGCTCCGACGTTCTGCATCGGATGATCGAGGACGACCAGCGGAATGGGTTTGTCGGTCTCGTAATATGTTGCGATTCGATCCATCTGGGACTCGAACGGCTTCGTCAGGATGGCGAACGCCGCCGCGCCCTGCTGCTGCAGCAGAATCGAGTCGCGCACGCTGGCCGCCGAGCAGCTCCCACAATCGGAGATACCGCAGAAGATCAGCCCGCCCTTGGATACCAGCTCGGCGAGTTCCGCGTCGCCGAGGGTGACGGACGCATTCAGCTTGAGCTTGATCTCTTCGCGAACGGGAATCCCACGCTGGCGCAGAATCGCCTGTGCGCCACGGAGAATGGCGACCGAGTTGGGCTTGTGGTTGTCCACGAAAACGATCTCGCGATTCTCCGGTGTGGTGCTGACCTTGATCGCGGGTGGTTTGGGCCGCGGGATGGGGTCCACCAGGAACTCGCAACTGACATCGCCGCAGCTGACGACGCGTTCGCTGGGTTTGACGAAGGTGCTCACGTTGCGATTCCTCTCAGTTGGACTGGTCGACGGGCTGGGAGACGACGTGGACATTTCCGGTCCAACGGGGGATCACAGCGGAGAACTTGCCGCCTTCTTTGCCGCATTCGATGAAGGACAGCTGGTTCTCTGTGCGGAAGGGCGCCCGCATCGAGCCAGGGACGACCTGCCAGAACTCCGGTGGATCGTGGGGTATCCGGCCCACCCGGGCCAGATCATCGGTCGGCCGCACCGCGTGCTCGAAGACGAAGCGCCGAGCCTCATCCCGTGTGAACTCTGATTCCACCAATGCCATGTGGTCGGGTGCGATGGCAATGAGATAGCCGCTGGATTGGTAGTAGTGGGCGGTCGAGCCGTAGTGGGCGATCGCATCGGCAATCGTACGAAGGATCTGCTCACCGGTGTCCGCATAGTGGTTGTTGACGCTGATGGGTCCTTCGGTCGCCATGATCGTCGCCGCGGACGACTCCGCGGGCAGTCCGAACTGGGTGTGGAAGCTCGGCCACGACGTCACCGGGTGCTCAGCGATGCAGAAGGACAGGCGACCGGGGTGCCCGACGGTCCCATGCGCCTGCAGGACGCCACCAGCACGCCCGCAGAACAAGCGAACAAGCTGGGCGAACCGGCCGATTGTCGCGTTGACTCGATTGTTTGCTCCCAGGGCGTTCGCTTCGTGCTCGAACCCGAGTTCGTCGACAATCGGCCCGCTGGCGATTACCGTCGTGGAGACGCCGCCGGTGGTCACCTCGCACCCGCTGATATTGAGCAGCGGGTCGACCAGTGCTAGTCCGGTCGCTCTCAAGAATCGGCCGTATTCGGGTTTGCAGCCGGCCATCACCGCTGCGGCGGCCAGATGCTCGCCGCGGATCTCGAGGTGCTGATCCTCGATGGTTCCGACTACCTCGGTGGCGGACCACCCGCACGCTTCGAGCATCGCGTCGACCAGCGTTCCGTAGGGCGGGACAACCGGTAGACCGTCGGACCATCCAGCCTCGAAGCAACGCTCGATGTCCTCGTACACATCCAAACTCATGCCGGCCACGCTACCGTCAAAAAGTCAGTAAGAATAGAGTGAAAACCAGGACGGAACTGACACTTGATCAGTACCGTAAGGTGCGGATCGGTATGCCGATTCGCGTACGCAACACGGCCTGACCTGGCCGGAGTGGGAGGTATAGGTGCCTGTAGAAGCAATCCGGAACGTCATCATCGTGGGCTCCGGCCCGGCCGGCTATACGGCCGCGGTGTACACCGCGCGTGCGCAACTCGAACCCCTTGTCTTCGAAGGTTCGCAGGCGGGCGGGGCGTTGATGACTACCACCGAGGTGGAGAACTTCCCGGGTTTCGAGGAAGGCATCCTGGGCCCGGATCTGATGGCCGGAATGCGCGCGCAGGCGCAGCGCTTCGGCGCTGAACTCGTCGCAGCCGACGTGGACCAGCTGGATCTCGAGGGCGCGATCAAGTACGTCACGGTGAACGGCGAACGATATGCCGCGCGTGCCGTGATCCTCGCGATGGGTGCTGCCCCAAGATATCTCGATGTTCCTGGGGAACAGCGGCTCCTCGGACGTGGGGTGTCCTCATGTGCGACCTGCGACGGGTTCTTCTTCCGAGACCAGGACATCGCTGTGGTCGGCGGCGGTGACTCGGCGATGGAGGAGGCCGAGTTCCTGACTCGGTTCGCACGCAGTGTGACCGTCGTTCACCGGCGAGAGGAACTGCGAGCGTCCAAGATCATGCTCGACCGAGCGCGTGCGAACGACAAGATTCGGTGGAAGCTGAACGCGCAGGTCACTGAGGTGCAGGGTGACGATGCGGTACGCAGCGTGCTGCTGAAGGACGTGTCGACCGGCCTCGAGTCGAGCCTGGAGGTGACCGGACTGTTCGTCGCGGTCGGCCATGACCCGCGCTCGAATCTCGTACGCGGCCAAGTCGAGGTGGATGGCGCAGGGTATGTGGTTGCGCGCGGGCGTACATCACGAACGAATCTGGCCGGCGTGTTCGCCTGTGGCGACCTCGTCGACCACACCTATCGGCAGGCGATCACCGCGGCCGGCTCCGGTTGTACAGCGGCGCTCGATACAGAGCGCTGGCTGTCTGAAGTCTGAGGCCGAGTTCGCCCGCAGCGCGGAACTGCCGGTCCCGGGTCGAGCCCCTGATTCAAGCAAGAGATCGAGAACGAAAGAGAAAAGATGTCCAACTCGACTATCACATTGACCGCGGCGAACTTCGCCGATGAGGTTCTGGCCAATGGACGGACCATCCTGGTCGACTTCTGGGCACCGTGGTGTGGGCCGTGCAAGACGATCGCGCCGGTGCTGGAGGAGATCGCGGCCGAGCATGCCGACAAGCTGCTGGTCGGGAAACTCGATGTCGATGAGTTTCCTGATATCGCACGAGACCACCGAGTGATGTCGGTTCCGGTCATGATCTTGTTCCGTGACGGAGAGCCGGTGAAGCAGATCGTGGGTGCGAAGGCGAAATCCGCTCTGCTGTCCGAACTTTCGGACGTTCTGGCCTGATCGAGCCGGGTCGGTGGATGGGGCATTCGTTGTCATCCACCGACCGAATGCTCATGCCCTTGTGTCGACGTGCAGCCTTCTGGGGGAGATACGGCCGCCGTTTGACCATGTGACAGTAGTCGAGGCTGATGTGGGGCATCAGCGCAGGGATTTCCCGTTGCATTACTGACATTTAGACAGTAAAGTCCTGTGACGCAGCTCATGAAGAGCAGCGCACTGTGACTGCCCACATGTTCGGGGGGAGGGTCGGTCGCAGGGGTACACCGGAGGAAGAGGTATCGAGGTGGAGCACACGCTGGAACACAGCGAACACCTGGCAGACGCAAATCCCACCGACATCGAAGCGGTCATCGTTGGCGGCGGAATGTCGGGAATCCGTACGGCGATCGAGCTCAAGCGCAAAGGCGTGCGGTTCATCCTGCTGGAACGGTCGGACGGGCTCGGAGGCGTCTGGAACCACAATCGCTATCCCGGCATCGGTTGCGACGTGCCGTCGCCGACCTATCAGTACGGAATCGCGCTGAACGATTGGTCGCGTTTGTTCGCGCCCGGGCAGGAGATTCGCGAGTACCTGGAACGGGTCGCTGTCGAGAATGACATCGTGCGCCATGTCCGGTTCGGGACAGAACTCATCGATTCCGTGTGGTCCGACAGCGAGAAGAAATGGCTGTGCGAGACGGACAAGGGTTCGATCCGTGCGCAATTTCTGATTGTTGCCACCGGTCAGAACGACCGGGCGTCCATCCCGTACATCCCCGGCGCGGACAAGTTCGAAGGGGACATCTTCCATTCCCACGATTGGCCGGCCGACTTCGACGCGGAAGGGAAGCGGATTGCGGTCGTCGGTACGGGCGCATCGGCTATTCAATTCGTGCCGGAAATCCAGCCTCAGGCTGAACAGCTCGTAGTCCTGCAGCGTACGCCTCCGTGGATTGTTGCGAAGCCTGACGTAGTGCACGAGCCGCGTAGCAAGTGGCGTGCCCATCTGCGACAGAGGGTCCTGCGTACATTTATCTGGGCACTGCTGGAAGTCGTAGTTCTTACCGTCAAGTACCCGCGTCTCGCGGCACTTCCCGAACGCGCCGCACGCAAGCATCTGGAACAGTCGGTCGCAGATCCGGAACTGCGTAAGGTGCTGACGCCCGACTACAAGGCCGGATGCAAGCGGCTCCTGCTGTCGAATGCCTGGTATCCAGCGATTTCGGCCTCCAATGTCGATTATGTACCGTCGGCACTGAGCGAGATTCGCGAGAATTCGGTGATCACGGCAACTGGCCGTGAGTTCGAGGTGGACGCGATCATCTGGGGCACCGGATTCAACTTCGGATCACCGGTTTTCGACCGTATCCGCGACCGGAACGGTCGACTCCTCGCCGAACGGTTCGAAGAAATGCCTCGGACCTACCGCGCGACCACGGTCGTCGACTGCCCTAATTTCTTCCTCGTTGGCGGCGTCCACTCCGGCACTGCTTCGGTCTTCATCGGTTGCGAAGCGCAGGCTCGATACGTCGGATCGGCGATCCAGACCATGCAGCGACGGGGTATCGACACGGTCGAACCCAAGCCTGCCGTGGAACAAACCTGGATGGACCGCAGGGATGCCTACCTGTCGGGATTTGTCTTCACTACCGGGTGCAACACCTACTACCTGAACGAGAAGGGCCACAACCTGGCGATGTGGCCGGGGCAGCCGCTGGGCATGGTGCGGAAGCTGCGGAAGTTCGACATCAAGAACTATCAAGTGACCGCAAAATCGGATGTGTTCCGGTCGGAAGAAGCCTTGCGAGCAGCGCACTAGCAGGACACACACACTGAAAATCAGCCACGGCCGAGCGCTCTACGCTCGGCCGTGGCTGATTTTATCCGCGGTATCGCCGGATTCTTCTATGGTTGTTGTTGTCCGTCGGGAGTTGCCCCAATTGCGGCGGTCAGGCGCAGCAGGAGGCTACGAGGCGCGTGCTGGCCGCCGAGCGCGCCGAGGCGGTTCATCGTTCCCGGCACCACGACTCGTTTGCGTGCTTCGAGGCCCTCGATGCCGGCCTCGGCCACCTCGTCCGGAGTCATCCACAAAAAGTCCGGCAGTAGCGATGCGACAGCCGAGGCAGTTGGGCCCGATTCGCTCCAGAGCTCGGTCTTTACCGGTCCGGGGCAGAGGGCTGTGGCCGACACACCGGTGCCGGCCAGATCGATGTGAAGCGACTCGGTGAACGACAGCACAAAGGCATTGGCCGCTGCATAGGTTGCGTTGTTCGCGAGTGGCTGGAAGCCCGTCGTCGAGGAGACGTTGAGTATCGCGCCCCGGCCTCGGGTGAGCATTCCCGGAAGAAACCGACCGGTGAGCGCCACCGCAGTTTCAACCTTGACACGCACGATGGCCAGCTGCAGTTCGAGGTCGGCATCCTGGAAGCGGCCGGTCGAACCGAGGCCCGCATTGTTCACGAGCACATCGATGTCGAAACCCATTGCGTCGATGGCATGCTGGAGCTGCTCTGGTGCAGACCGATCAGCAAGATCGCAGGGAACCGGCTCGGCGCGGACCGAGAATTCGGCAGTCAGCTTGTCCGCGAGAGCGCGGAGGCGATCGCCGCGCCGGGCGGTCAGGACGATGTTGTAACCACGCCGAGCGAGCGCAGTTGCTATTGAGAGGCCGAGACCAGAGGAGGCGCCACTCACGAGTGCCGCCCCTCGTTCGCTGGGAGCTGGGAGCATGGTTGAAGCTTACTGACTACTGGTCAGTTATGCTCGATGATGTCTTGTGACGATGTCCACTGGCTGGGCTAGCGAGTCCGTTTGACAGTGGAACGAAAGAGCTTGTCTCGGTGGTGAAGTCGGCTATCTGGTCAGCGGACGATCTTGCTGCCTCTCGGTTTGTCGTCGGTCGGTGCTGCCGCGGCTAAGTAGGTCGCCTGGATTTCGTCGAGGCTCGACCGTGCTTCGGCCGCACTTCCGGAGAATTCGATTCGGCCCTGGTGCAGCAAGTAAACGCGGTCGGCGATATCGAGAACGCGGTGCACATGCTGTTCGACCAGCAGCGCGCCGATGCCGTGCAGGTCGGCGCCGGCGCGGACCGCGGTCAGGAGGCTACCTACTGTTTTGGGTGCGAGACCAAGTGACAGCTCATCGGCCAACAGCAGCTTCGTGCCACGTGTGAGCGCGCGGCTGAGGGAGAGCATCTGCTGCTCGCCGCCGGACAGCAGGCCCGCTCGCCGGGGCAACAGTGGTAGAAGTTCCGGGAAAATAGTTGTGGCAGCGGCGATATCCGCCCGGCCCACGGTCAGGTTCTGTCGGGTCGTGAGATTCGAGAAAGTTGATCGCTCCTCGGTCACGAAAGCCATTCCGCGGCGGGCGCGCTTGTGCAATGGTGCCTTGGTTTGGTGGCCGTCGATCAGGACGCTGCCATCGATTGGTTTCAGTTCCCCGGCGACGGTGAGCAAAGTGGTGGTCTTGCCGGCGCCATTCGCGCCCAGCAAGGCCACCACTTCGCCGGGGTGGACTGTGATGTCGATTTTGCGGACCACGTCGACACCACCGTATCCACAGCAGAGTCCCCGTGTCTCGAGCAAGGGTGTGGTCATGGTCAAAGCCTCGCTTCGGTTCGTTCGTCGTTGTCAGCCTCGGAGGCGTGGATCGGATCGGTCTGGGGTGGCTGGGCATCGTCGCCGAGGTACGCCGCGATCGCGGCTTCGTTGGCCCGCACCTGGTCCGGGTTGCCTTCGCAGACATGTTTTCCAAAGTTCATCACCGTGATGCGGTCGCAGGTGTTCATGACGAATCCCATATCGTGCTCGATCACGAGAATCGCCATACCCCAGGTGTCCGCCAGACGGCGCACCAGGACGGCGAATTCCGCAGACTCGTGTTCACTGAGTCCGGCCACCGGCTCGTCGAGCAGCAGGACCGACGGCTGTGCAGCGACGGCACGTGCGATCGCGACGAGACGTCGTTCCCCGTAGGAGATTTCATCCGGGAGTTTGTGCAGGATCGGGGCAAGGCCGAAGTCCTGCACGGCCGCGAGAGTGACCGGCGGCAGAACCATCTTCCGTGGGCGGAGGAGTTCGGACGCGGCCCAGAGGGTCCCGTCGGCGTCGTTGGGAACCTGGAGGTTTTCCAGAATTGTGAGTTCGGGGAAGAGCTCCAGACCTTGGAATGAGCGAACCAGACCCGCGCGTGCGCGCCGATGGGGCGACCACTGATCGATCCGGCGATCGTCGAGCCGAACGTGCCCCTGGCAGGAGGCGAATCCGGACACCGCATCCATCAATGAGGTCTTGCCTGCGCCGTTCGGGCCGATGAGGCCGACGATCTCGCCAGGAGCGACGTCGATACTGATCGAATCGACGGCCAGGACCGCGCCGTAGCGGACGGTCAGGTCCTGGATTCGGAGGCGCTGCGGTACAACGCGTTTCGGCTCCACCGTAGCTGTCGGCACAGTGACTTCGTTTCCCTGCTTGCGCCAGGGCAGCCGCCGTCCGAACTTCGCTGTGTACCTGCTGAGACCGCGGGTGATCCCATACGTAATCCCGTTCTGGTTGAAACGGACGGCCAGCAGCACTCCGACGCCGCCGATCAGCGCGAGCCAGTCGCCGAAACCATGCCAGTGCAGCCCGATCAGAGAGAGTAGCGCGCCGGGAGCGAGAATTGCGCCGATCACGGCACCCAGGACGAAGCCGACAGCGCCGATGACCACCCAAGCGACGGCCAAGAGCGATGTGAACGCGTCCAACGTGACGAAACTTGTGCTCTCGTATTGGAATGCGGCCAGGGTGCCTGCTAATCCTGCGATTGCGCCCGACACCGCGAAGGCGAGCAGCTTGGTACGAAATATCGCGACACCTGACGCTGCCGCGGCGCGCTCATTGGAACGAACCGCGATCATTCGCCGCCCGAACCGGCTTCGCCGTAGATTCGCGACCAATACGCCGACCAGCGCAAAAACCACGAGTGTGAACGCCGCGTAGCGTGCGGGATGAGTAGAACCGCTGATCTCCCAGCCGAACAACTGTGCGCGACCGACGGCGATGCCCGCGGCGTCACCCGATGCGCGCGGGTTGGCGAACACCATGTCGTGGATGGCCCACGCCGCGGCCAACGTGATCACCGCGAGGTTGACACCCCGCAGACGCAGTGCCGGCACCGCGATCAACAGTCCGGCAGCCGTGGCTCCCAACATCCCGATCACGAGCGCGGGTGCGAGGCCGAGTTCGTATTTCAATGCCAACCGAGCGGCGATGAGCCCGCCGATACCCGCCAAAGCATACTGCGCCAGCGAAATCTGGCCGGCATACCCCATCAGCACGACCAGGGACAGCAGCAGTGTCGCGACGGTGAAGGTGACGGCGACTGCCGCCAGCGTCGTGGGGTTCGAAGAACTGAAGATCGCAATCAAGCCGACAGCGATCGCGATCACTGTTGCAGGCCAATGGATTCGACCGGTTCCGATCGCCGGTAGTCGCTCGCCGATGTGACCGCGTAGGGGCAGCGACGAGCCGCGGACGATCATCACCAGGAGCACGACGAGTACAGGGAACGCGTCAGAGGCCATAGTGATGTGAAGCCGCTGCTCGAAGAAGTCGTTGTAGTTCAGCGCGACGGTCTGGGCGATCCCGACGAACATGCCGCTGGCGAAAGTTGCCGGGAACGACTGAAATCCGCCCAGAAGCAAAGCCGCGAGCACCGGGATGACAAGCAGGCTCAGGCCGCCCACGGAAACCTGGGTGATCGGAGTGAGCAGGATCCCTGCGGCTGCCGCGAGTCCAGCACCAGCGGACCACGTTGCCGACGAAACGAACCCGGGCGAAATGCCGAGTGCAGCCGCGCCCCGCTCGTTCTGTGAAACAGCCGCTGTGACCCAGCCGATTCGCGTGAATCGCCACATGGCCGCCAGCAGCGTTGTCGCCACCGCAGCGATCACGACCATCCAGACATAGCTGGAGGGGAGCGTGATGGTTGAACTCAGCTGCCAGATGTCGGTCGGCAGAATCGCGGGAACGAAGGGCGGGGACCCTCCCCAGATCTTGCTGGCCGCCGCGATGAGCACCAATAGCACCCCGACGGTGGCGATGAGCCGCGCGAGCGGTGAAGCATTTCGCATCCCCCGCAGCAACAGCTGGTCGGTAGCCAAACCGATTGCCGCGGTGGCGAGTACAGCCACAGCGAAGGACGGTAGGACCGGCCAGCCCTGCTGCGCCGAAAACGAGGTCCCCATACTGCCGGGGACATGGAGTTGCAGGTACAGGTATGCGCCGAACATCGCGAATCCGCCGTGCGCGATGTTCAGTACACCGGAACCCCGATAGATCAGGACAATGCCCTGTCCTAGCAGCGTATAGATGGCGCCGAGCCCGATGCCCAGCAGTGCGTATTGGATGACGTTGGTCATGCTGGCTTCCTTCGATGAGCCAGGGCCGCCCGTTCGATCACGTACGGCCCTGATCCGATCCTGCGAACTGGTTACGGCACGAGCTGGTCGCCGTGGACCGGGGCGATATCGGAGACCCGAGTGAATGCCTGCTTCGCCGGATCCCACTTCTTCAGGAAGGACTGGGTGTTGAAGAGCCTGGTGTAGCGCGAGTCGGGGTTCGGCTTCGAGAAGTCCACGGGAGGAAGGAGCGCTCCATCGCCGTCACCGAGCTTCACGGTGGTCTGGTTCAAAGCCGCCAGGAAATTGGCGCGACCGAGCACGCCGTCCACATTCGCGGCACCCTGCTGAATCGCCTGTGCTCCGATCCAGCCCTGAAGAACCAGTTCGGTGTTGTTCTGGGCGTCCAGACTCGCTGCCTTGTCGCCGCTCTTCGTCTCGGCGTCCGCCTGGCGGCGGAAGCTGTCGAGAAGCGGGATTCCAGGCCAGGACACATCCGGGACGAACGCGGCGGCGTAGAAGTCCTTGGCCTGCTGGCCGAGTCCGACGAGCACCTGATTCGGAATGAGGCCGTCGATGACACACGTCGGCCGGGTTTTGCCCAGGCGTGCGGCGGCGGCCAGCCAGGCCCCGACGTTCTGGGGTGAGGCTGTGAGAATCGTTGCGTCGGATCCCTTTTCGCCGACCTGTGAGACGAACGGTGTCACATCGGTGGTCGTGATCGGGAAGGTCACGCTACCGACTGCGCTCAGCCCGGCCTTCTTTGCTGCCGCGATGCCGTCGTTGGCCACGTCGACAGGCGCCGGAAGATCGACGGTCGCGAAGCCCAGCTTGTCGACCTTCGCGGCACGGGCAGTCATGACCGCGCAGGCCGCGGCACCGAAATTGGTGGTGCCGAGGGGGAAGTTGATCGGATTCACGTAATCCGAAGGCGTGTTGGCAATCCCGCCAACGGCCGGCAGTCCCGCGTTCTGCAGCGTCGTTGTGACCTGCTGAGTCGCCAGGAAGACCTGTGGTGCGGCCACGGCGATCGCGATCGGATCGTCGGCTGCCTGCTGCGCGCACTGGATCTCGCCCTGCGGTGTGGTTTGAGTGTCGCATTCCTTGACCTCGACACGCTGGTGGTTCTTGCCGATTCCGCCGTGGTCGTTCAGGTATCGGAACGCAACCTTGACCCCGGCGGCGACCTGGGGCGTTCCAGCCACCCCGGTCGTGCCCGCGATGGTCCACACATCGACAGTCGGCCCCGTGGCTGGGGATACCGGCGTCGTATCCTCGGGCAGGGCTGTTTTGTCGGTATGCGACGAGCACGCACCGAGCGCGGCCGTCACTCCCAGGGCCATCGCGCAGGAAATGGCGCGGCGGGTCAGCAACTTGGGTGTGAACACTGATCTTTCCTTCCGATGCTTCAGATCACGTTCGAACAGCGTGGCGACGCTCAGTGATCAGCAACACGGGAGAAATACCTGTGCCATACCTGCATGTCTCGGCGGCACGCCTCGGAGCAGGGGAAACGTCCTGTGCTGTAGCGAATTGCGACATTCCGCGCGGCCGGTTTTCCCTACCTTCGAAAGATCGGACGGTGGGTCCGACGACCTGCGTGGCAGCCTGAATTCGATCAGCCCGATCTGAGGATTGGCTCGGCCTGAGCCGGCAGCGCGCTCGGCACCTCAGTTCACCTGTCGTCCTTCGGCATGCCAGTGCTTCTCACGGAGGGTGCGCTTGAGGATCTTGCCTGTGCTGGAAACCGGTAGGGCGTCCACTATTTCGATGCTTCGCGGTGCTTTGTACCCTGCGATGCGGCTCTTGGTGTGCTCGCGGATCTCGTCGAAGGTGACGGTTTGATCGGGATGGCAGACGATGACGACGTGGACGCGTTCGCCCCAGTCCGGATCCGGGATGCCGATGGCAGCACAGGCGGCGACGGCCGGGTGGGCGGCCACGGCGTTCTCTACCTCGGCGGAGTACACGTTCTCGCCGCCGGAGACGATCATGTCCTTGAGTCGGTCGACGATGTAGACGTAGCCCGCGTCGTCCATGTAAGCGCCGTCGCCGGTGTGCATCCAGCCATCGCGGACCGCGTCAGCGGTTTCCGCAGGCTTGTTCCAGTAGCCGAGCATGACGTGTCCACCTCGGACGACGACCTCGCCGACCGTGCCGCGTGGCACTTCCGAATCGGTGGCATCGACGATACGGATCTCGCAATGCGGCATCGCCCTTCCCGCGGACCGCAACCGCCCGGCGAGGTGTTCCGCGGGCCCGAGGAGGGTCGCGGTCGGGGACAATTCGGTCATGCCGTAACCCTGGGTGAATCCGGCGTTCGTGAAGACCTTCATGGCGCGCTCCAACACAGCCTGCGAGATCGGAGAGCCGCCGTACATGAGCTGCTCCACACTCGACAGGTCGTAATTCGTGACATCCGGATGCTCGACGAGCATTTGCAGCATCACCGGCACCAGACCGGTGGAAGTCACCCGGTGGGCTTGGATGGCGCCCATCGCCGCCACGGGATCGAAGCTCGGAATGATGACGTGGGTCCCCCCGATCAGCAACTGCCCCAACCAGCTCACCAGGTCGGCGAGATGGAACATGGGTGCGGAGTGCAGAAAGGTACCGGCGGGCCGGAAGAGATAGCCGGAGGCGGCCCCGCCCAATGCCGAGGTCGTGAGGTTGGCATGGCTGAGCATCACGCCTTTGGGGAACCCGGTGGTGCCGCCGGTATAGAACAGGCCAGCGAGTTTGTCGCCGCCACGACGGGCGTCGGGAATCGGGTCCGACTGTGCCACAAGACTCTCGTAGGACTGCAGACCGTCGGGGGCGGGGCCGTCGCCGCAATGGATCACGGTCTCGAGGCCGTCGTACGCGGCTCGGATGGCAGGCAGCATTGCCGTAAAGGTGTCGTCCATGAGCAATACCCGCGTGGACGAGTCCTGCAGCGAATAGGCGATTTCCGCGGGGCTCCAACGAGTATTGACCGGGTTGAGCACCGCGTTCGCCCACGGCACCGCCAGGAGGTACTCGTGGTAGCGGTCGGAGTTGAGTGC
Organism: Nocardia sp. NPDC059154; assembly: GCF_042755705.1. NCBI lineage: Bacteria > Bacillati > Actinomycetota > Actinomycetes > Mycobacteriales > Nocardiaceae > Nocardia > Nocardia sp. NPDC059154. The sequence goes on along the minus strand of NZ_JBHZCS010000088.1, from coordinate 2,986 downwards.
AAGCATGGCCACCCGGTCGTCGTCGCCGACGCCGAGTTCGCGCAGTGCGCTCGCAAGGCGCGCCACCCGGTCGAGGCTTTCGCAGTTGGTACGGGTGCGGCCCCCGTGGATCGTGATGATGCCGTCCGGGTGCTGTTGTGCGGAACGGTGCAGGCCCTGAGTCAAATACATGGGGGTCCTCGTCGAACATCGGTGGTCAAGGTGTGCCGAGTATCGCGGCCACCCTGTGACCTGGGCCATGGAAAACGTGTCGAAGCGCACCCGCGGGATTTGTCAGTTTTCATAAAGCGGCTGCACAGGGGCCGATCGATATGACGAAGTCCCAGCGCCCAACCACGGCAAAAAGGCGCCTGCTGGCGCGTGCCGAACGCGAAGCGGCCCAACTGACGGATCGGATCGTGGCTCGGGCGCGCACAGAGATGCCCGGCTATGGCGCGCTGTCAGCGACCGCCATCGGGCGTGATACGCGCGGACTCGTAGACCGTTTGTTTGCTGCCCTCCGCGAGGAGCGGCCACTCACCGACGACGATGTCCGAGCGCTCCGGGAATATGGGGAAACGCGTGCCCGGCAGGGTGTTTCGCTGGTGGACGTCCAGAATGGTTGTCGTATCGCGGTCCGGGAGGTCCTTGACGTCCTCGCTGCCGCAGCCGGCTCTGGACGCCTCGCCGACCGTAACTTGCTGGCGGTGACACGGGACCTGCTCGATATCGCCGACCAGGCCACCATGGCCTTCTCTGGGGGCCACCGCGAGGTGGAACTCGAGTTGGCGAGGCAGGACCAGCAGGAGCGCGTGGAATTCGTGCGTGGGTTGCTGCTCGGTCTGCTCGGTCCCGCCGACATTCGGGTCGACGCTCAGCGCTTCGGACTCGAACTCGACGCCGACTATCGTGCCGTCCGCGTCGGCGCCGGCGACAGTGTCGCCACTGCCGAGCTGCGCAGGGTGCTCGGGGGCGTGCCGGCCCGTGGCCTGACTGCCGTGGTGGACGGCAACATTGCCGGATTTGTTACCGCCTCAGCGGTTTTCGACGCTGGAATCGACGGCGTGATCGGCATCGGCTCCGCGGTGCGGTTGGATCACTTGCCGCGCTCGTTCCGGCTTGCCGGCCGCATGCTATCCACCGCTGTTGTTTACGGCGTGCGCGGGATCGCCGATCTGGACCGGCTCGGATTGTTGCCCATGGTGACGGTAGATCCGGATTTCGGAAGTGAACTGGCCCGCCGGTTTCTCGATCCGCTCGCCGACGGCGACATGGCGCGGTCCCTGGTGGACACCGTTGAGTGCTACCTCGAATCCGGAATGCGGATCGATGCCACCGCAGCACGCCTTGTCGTGCACCCGAATACGGTCCGCTATCGCATCTCCCGGTTCGAACAGCAGACCGGCGCTGATCTGCGGGCCGCGCATGTGTCGGCCCAGGTGTGGTGGGCCATCCAGCACCGTCGAGCAGATGGAAGTGGTTGACTTGCTATGAAAAAGCCTGTGTGCCAACGACTCCCGTCTTGCCTGTGCCGCCAGTCAACCTGACTCGCGACGGGCCTCAGTGGCGGCATTGTCGCCTGAAGAGTAACCCTTGTGCCTATCTGTCCCGCCGCGGCGACCGCATGCGCGTACAGATATCCAGCGGCGCGTTTCTCAGGACAACCGCAATTCCGGTACCGGCGAACCCCGGCTGACGGCGACTCGCGCGCTGCCTGCACTCCAGCAGGTTTTCCACGACCCGGACCCGACCACGCCCGCCCGCCATCGTCCTGCGCGCACGGACCCGCTAGTAGGGCCTCTCCTGTAGCAGGTTGCGACATCCCATGGGGCTTTTTTCTTCCTAGATTCGAAAGAACGGATTTCTGGCTGCCCGGCTATGCGGAGCCGGAGTCCAACGAATCGAAATGGAGAGGTGGCCACAATGAGGTCGGCAGTCATCGTCGACATTGTTCGTACGGCGTCAGGTCGGGGTAAGCCCGGAGGCGCGCTGTCGGGCGTGCACCCGGTCCGGCTCCTCGCGGACACGTTGCAGGCACTGGTTGAGCGCACAGGCATCGACCCGGCCGAGATCGACGATGTGATCGCCGGTTGTGTGCAGCAGGTGGGCGAGCAGACGAACAACATCGCGCGCAGCGCCGTGCTCGCCGCTGGCTGGCCGGAGTCGGTTCCGGGCACCACGGTCGATCGGCAGTGTGGTTCCAGCCAGCAGGCCGCTCACTTTGCCGCGCAGGGCGTCATGTCGGGTGCCTACGACATCGTGGTGGCGTGCGGCGTCGAGTCGATGAGCCGACTGCCGATGGGAACCGCCTCGATCGGGCAGGACCCGATCGAACCGCTGGCGGAGCGCTATCCCGACGGCCTCATCAACCAGGGCGTGGCCGCTGAGCTGATCGCCGGCCGATGGAAGCTCGACCGCGAGACTCTCGACGCTTACGCGGCGCAGTCGCACCAGCGCGCAGCCGCGGTCGCCGCGGCCGGAGGGTTCGCCAACGAGATCGTGCCGATCACGGTCGACGGGCAGGTGCACGACCAGGACCAGACCCTCCGGGCGAGCACCACCGCCGAGGGCCTGGCCGGACTGAAGCCGTCCTTCGTCAACGAGGCGCTTTCCGCGCGGTTCCCCGAAATCGCCTGGAGCATCACTCCGGGTAACTCGTCGCCGCTCACCGACGCCGCGTCGGCCGTGCTCATCATGAGCGAGGAGCGCGCCGCGAAACTCGGCCTGCGTCCCCGCGCGCGTTTCCACGAGTTCGCTGTCGCCGGTGACGATCCGCTGATCATGCTGACCGGCGTTATCCCCGCCACCCGGAAGGTGCTTGCGCGCGCTGGGATGTCGATCGATGACATCGGAGCGTACGAGGTCAACGAGGCTTTCGCGCCAGTGCCGCTGGCCTGGCAGCACGATTTGCAGGCCGACCCCGAGAAGCTCAACCCACGCGGCGGCGCGATCGCGCTGGGGCACGCGCTCGGCGCGTCCGGCGTGCGTCTGCTGGCCACCTTGGTGA
>NZ_JBHZCS010000087.1:39909-40883 GCF_042755705.1 Nocardia sp. NPDC059154 | reverse complement strand
GATGGGGCGCTCACCCGCGCCACCAAGTTCTGGGTGGTCGGGTGTTCCGAGAAGTTGCGGGGGTTCCGACACTGGCGGCGCTGACAAGGACGGAAAAAAGAGAAGCGGCCGACCCCACTTGGGCTCGCCCGCTTCGTTGAAACAGGGGTCCGCTCTCTCGGAACGGAGGTTCGCTCTCTCGGAACGGGTTTGCTCAGCGCACGGTGTGCACGATCAGCACGTCGCAGCGGGACTTGCGGGCCACGTCCGACGGCACCGAGCCGAGCAGGCGGCCGGCCAGGGTGTTGAGGCCGCGGTTACCGACGACGAGCAGGTCGGCCTCCACCTCCTTCACCAGGTCCAGCAGCGACTCGACGGGCTCGCCGACGACGGCCTTCTCCACCACGTTCACCGCGCCGACGGCGACGGCCTTGTCCCGCGCGACGCGCAGGATCTCGCTGGTCGGCGCGGAGCCGCGCACCTGGTAGGCCTCGTCCTTTAGCACGTCCGCGGCCGCGGCCACATCGCGGTCGTCGGTCGGGAAATACGCGCAGGCGATGTACAGGGTGGCGCCCTCGTCGCCGGCCAGAGCCGCGGCCCGCTCGACGGCGACGTACGACGAGTCCGAGCCATCGGTACCGACGACGATCGTCCGGTAGGCGGTCATTTCTCCTCCAAGTACAAGGGTCGGGGCCGCGGAATCCTCGACAGTGGGGTTTTCACCGCGGCAACTTCGCCTGACAATAGCGGCATAACCGGCGGAAATATTCGATATCGCAACACATCACACTTCCGTGGCGTGATCGGGTCCGGACACATTCCGGTTCCCGCCCCGAAGACGGCCGCGGCTACCAGCGAATTTCCCAAGCGCCGCGACGTGGCCCACAATATGCCAACGGTGTTGCCTCCCTGGGAGATTCGTCACAAGCCCGATATCCCCCGGACCGGGCGCGGGGGGGGGGGGGTGGTGGGGGGGACCGCAAAGGAGAAAACGC
>NZ_JBHZCS010000087.1:0-39899 GCF_042755705.1 Nocardia sp. NPDC059154 | reverse complement strand
GGGCCGTCGTTGGGAACATCAAAAAACGAACGCCCCGCGAAACAGTGACTTGGCCTTACCTCACAGCTCGCGATATTCGGCCCACAACCAGCCGAGAATCGCGCTGAGGATGGACATGCGATCCTCTTCCCTCCGGCCGATCAATGACGCGCAATACTAACGCGCCCGGATCGGATCAGAGGCTGAAAAGCGGTCCGGTGAGCGTCAATCCGAGATCCCCGCCGGTGTGGGCGAAGAAGGCGAACAGCATGAGCGCCGCGCCCGCGAGCGCGATGTCCTTGTTGAAGTGCACCATCTCGGTCTGCTTGGCCTCCGCGTCGGTCTCCTTCCAGAAGGGGTGCATGAGGAGGGCGCTCGGCAGCAGGAAGACGAGCAGCAGCAGCGTCCCCAGGTCGGCCCAGACGCCCAGCAGCACGCTCAGTCCGCCGGCCAGCAGCAGCACACCCGACGCGGGCACCGCCAACTCGGCCATGGGCACCCCCTTGAACTGCGTGTACTGCACCATCGTCTTCCGCTGCGCGAAATGCCCGAAGCCTGAGCCGAGGAACAGCAGTGCGAACAGGATCCGTCCGATCAGTACCAGCACGTCCATAGCCCGCTCCTTCGATGATCGATATGCCATTGGGTGACACGGCAACCAACTTCTGGGGTACTGACATTATTCCCGGACCAGCAGTTATCAGGATGGTAGCGAGACGCGGGCGTATTCGAGCGGAGGCAGTCCGATCTCCTTGGCGAACTCGTTGGAGAAGTGCGCCTGATCGAAGTAGCCGAGCTCGACCGCCAGCGCGGCCAGGTCCGAGGTGCGGCCCTCGGCCAGCAGATGTGCGCCGTCCTGGAGGCGATAGCGGCGCAGCACCCACTTCGGGCCCGCACCGACATAACGGCGGAACAGTCGCTGCAGGGTTCGGACGGGAATGCCGAAACGCTCGGTGACCTGGTCGACCCGGGTCAGATCGCGATCATGCTCCATGGCCTCGATGATGGCCAGCACCTGGCGGTAGGCGGTGTCGTCGCCCCCACCGGCCGCCTCGCGCCGGACCCCGACCAGGAAATCCTCGATCAGGTCCCGGCGGCGTTCGGCATCGGCGGTCGCGAGCACGGCCTCGGAGAGGGCGTCGGCCGCCGGGAAGACATCGGTTGCCGGGACCGAGGTATCACTGAGTGCCCCGACGTCCAGGCCCGTGAACGCGCCGAAGCCGCCGGCCCGGAACTTGACGCCGAAAGTCTCGCCCTCCCCGGCCAATTCACGCACGTACTTGGTGGTCCACACGCCGGTGACGAAGGCGCCGGTGCGTTCGTGGGTGCGCTCGAAGGTGAGGTTCACACAGGGGTACGACAGCACCTCGGCCTGGAAGGGCGGCTGGCCCCGGCGATCCCAGCGCACCGCCCAGTACCACTCGACATAGCGGGACACCCGCCGGCTCGCGGGCAGCCGGGAGTGGTTGTTGGCCTGGTTCTGCTGACGAGGCCGCAGAATGCCCTTCGCGGTCTCCGGCGGCGGCACCGGCTGCGGCGAAAACCGGCCTCCGGCAGTGCTTCCGCCGACCCCTTCGGCAGGGTTTCCACTGGTCATCGCGCCTGTCGCTTTCTTACAAGACCATCGCCGCCGCGGCGGCGAGAGTAGTGGGCATGAGCAACGCAGTGAATCCGATCCCCGAGGGCTACCACTCCATCACCTGCTTCCTGGCCGTCCCGGACGCCAATGCGGCCATCGAGTTCTACTCCGCCGTTTTCGGTGCGAAGGTGCTGAGCCGCAACGATCTTCCCGACGGCCAGGCCGCGCACGCCGAACTCCTCATCGGCGACTCCACCATCCAGGTCGGCATGCCCATTCCCGACGAGGGCCTGCGCGCCCCCGCCGAAGACTGGGTCCACACCAGCGTCGTCCACTACTGCCCGGATGTGGACGCCGTCTCGAAGCTGGCCTCCGAGAACGGCGCCCGCTTCGTCGCCGAACCCGCCACCTTCGTCACCGGCGACCGCTTCGGCCGGGTCATGGATCCGTTCGGCCACCGCTGGATCGTCATGACGCGAGTCGAGGACGTGTCCCGGGAGGAGGCCGAACGCCGCGTCAACGAATGGATGGCCCAGCAGGCCTGACAAAGCGACTCCCCCGCCCGGTAGACCATCTGCCGGGCGCGGAGCCGGCCCGCCACCTGCCGGCCGAAGGTCCTTGCGCCGCAGGCTTTCTCTCACGAGAGGCCGGCGGCGTCCATGCCGCGTAGTTCCTTCTTCAGATCGGCGATTTCGTCGCGGAGTCGTCCGGCGAGCTCGAACTGCAGCTCGCGCGCCGCGTTCATCATCTGCGCGGTCATGTCCTTGATGAGATCGGCCAGTTCGGCGCGCGGCATGTTCTTCACATCGCGGCCCTCGTAGACACCGGCACTCACCGCCCGCCCGGGCTCGCCCTGGGCGCGGCGGCCGCGGCTGACATTGCGACCCGAGCCGCCCACCTCGACCTCGGTCTCCTCGGCCTCGCGATACACCTGGTCGAGAATGTCGGCGATCTTCTTGCGCAACGGTTTCGGGTCGATGCCGCGCTCTTCGTTGTAAGCGATCTGCTTGGCGCGGCGGCGTTCGGTCTCGTCGATGGCGTGGCGCATGGAGTCGGTGATCTTGTCCGCGTACATGTGGACCTCGCCCGAGACATTGCGCGCCGCACGGCCGATGGTCTGGATGAGGCTGGTGGACGAACGCAGGAAGCCTTCCTTGTCCGCATCGAGAATCGCCACCAGTGAAACCTCGGGCAGGTCCAGTCCCTCACGCAGCAGGTTGATGCCGACCAGTACGTCGTATTCACCCAGCCGCAGTTGCCGCAGCAATTCGACGCGGCGCAGGGTGTCGATCTCCGAGTGCAGATAGCGCACGCGCACGCCGAGTCCCAGCAGATAGTCCGTGAGATCCTCGGCCATCTTCTTGGTCAGCGTGGTGACCAGCACGCGCTCGTTGCGCTCGGTGCGCAGCCGGATCTCGTGCACCAGATCATCGATCTGCCCCTTGGTCGGCTTGACCACCACCTGCGGATCCACCAGGCCGGTGGGCCGAATGACCTGCTCGACGAATTCGCCGCCGGTCTGGCCCAATTCGTACGGTCCGGGCGTGGCCGACAGGTACACCGCCTGCCCGATCCGATCGGCGAACTCCTCCCAGGTGAGCGGCCGGTTGTCCACCGCCGACGGCAGCCGGAAGCCGTACTCCACCAGGTTCCGCTTGCGCGACATATCGCCCTCGTACATGCCGCCGATCTGCGGCACGGTCACATGCGATTCGTCGATGACGAGCAGGAAATCCTCGGGGAAGTAATCCAGCAGCGTGGCCGGCGCGGTTCCGGCGGCACGGCCGTCGATATGCCGCGAATAATTCTCGATACCGGAGCAGAAACCGACCTGCTTGATCATCTCCAGGTCGTATTGGGTGCGCATCCGAAGTCGTTGCGCCTCCAGCAATTTGCCCTGCTTCTCCAAATCCGCGAGCCGCTCGTCGAGCTCCACTTCGATATCCCGCACGGCCCGCTCCATGCGTTCCGGGCCCGCCACATAGTGGGTGGCCGGGAAGATCCGGACCATATCCACCTGACGCACCACATCACCGGTGAGTGGGTGCAGATAGTAGAGCGCCTCGATCTCGTCACCGAAGAATTCGATGCGCACCGCCAATTCCTCATAGGAGGGAATGATTTCGACGGTGTCGCCGCGCACCCGGAAACTGCCGCGGGTGAACGACATGTCATTGCGGGTGTATTGCACATCCACCAGCAGGCGCAGCAGCCGATCGCGATCGATCTCGGTGCCGACCTCCAGCTGCACCGACCGATCCAGGTACGACTGCGGCGTGCCGAGGCCGTAGATGCACGACACGGACGCGACCACCACCACATCCCGCCGCGAGAGCAGGCTCGACGTGGCCGAGTGCCGCAGCCGCTCGACATCGTCGTTGATCGAGCTGTCCTTCTCGATATAGGTGTCGGTCTGCGCGATGTAGGCCTCGGGCTGGTAGTAGTCGTAGTACGAGACGAAGTACTCGACCGCATTGTTCGGCAGCATTTCGCGCAGCTCATTGGCGAGCTGTGCGGCCAGGGTCTTGTTCGGCGCCATGACCAGCGTGGGCCGCTGCAACCGCTCGATCAGCCAGGCCGTGGTGGCCGACTTACCGGTACCGGTGGCGCCCAGCAGCACCACGTCCTTCTCGCCGCCCCGGATGCGCCGCTCGAGGTCCTCGATGGCGGCAGGCTGGTCACCGGCCGGCCGATGCTCGCTGACGACCTGGAACTGCCCGTCGACGCGCTCGACGTCGCCGATGGGCCGGTGCTCGGAATGAGCCAGCGGCAGGTCGTCCGGGATCTCGGTTGCAAACGCCATGACCCCAGCCTAGGACCCCTCACCGACAATCCCGCCTCCCCGCGCCTTCAGCGGACGACTGAGAGCCGTTGACAGTGACAACCCGTGCCGGCGGTTGGGTGCCGAACCGATTCTGGTCATCCCCGACGAGTTACCCTCGCCTCACGAAATCAGTCGTCGCTTCGGGCACGGTTGCCGGGGTCCAACTCCGTGTCGGCAGGGTCGCCCCTGCTCGGTTCCCCATGGCACGCACACGGTTTCGTAAACCGTCGGTAAATGTCCGAATTGACCGTTACCCCAAGGGTTTTCGTGCCGCCGGTGTCGCGTAGATCTCAGTCGGTTCACGACGGTTTGAATCGGGGTTCCCGGGTGTACTCTGAGCTCGCTGGTCGCACGATTCGAGAAGAGGCAGGGCGATGACCGGTCTGCATACGCCACAGCGGAATTCCACCAATGGCGCACACCCCTACGGCACGATCGGCAACACTCCTTCGGTGTCTCCGCATCGCCCAAGACTCGAATACTTCAATCTCGCGGATCTGTCGTGGACCGATTATCGCGGGTTTCTCCATCCCGTGGAGCGTTTACATGCAGAACCGTTCGGTCTGTATGTCGAACGGACAGTGGACAATCCACGTTTCCACTACATCGAGTCCTGGCTGCTGCCCGAGCTCACGCTGCGCGCCACGGTCTACCACCTGCGGCCCGGCCACGATCGCAGCCAGACCTACTACCTCGACATCGGCGAGTACGGCCCGTGCGAGGCCAAGAAGTGGCGGGCCGAGAGCCACTACCTGCACGTGGTGGCGCGCCGCGGCCAGGCGCCCGAGCTGGTCGGCATCGACCAGCTGCTGAGCGCCCATGCCGCAGGACATTTCGACACCGCGCGCACCCATCTCACCATCGAGCGGGCCGCCGCCGTGGTGGACGGCATCGCCGGCTGCGGTCACGATGTCGACCGCTGGCTGGCCGGCCAGGGCATCACGCTCAGCTGGCTGTAGAGACAAACCCGCCCGGTCCGTGCGACACGGACCGGGCGGGCTCGAACGGGTCTGTCCGTCCTCCGACTAGCCGGACAGGCTCGGCAGCAGTCCGTTCAGGCCGCAGCCGAAGCTACCGAAGCTGCTCGCCGGATCCACCTGCACGGTGATCGACTTCGAGATGAGGGTCTGGGTGGCCTTCAGCTCGTGCGAACCGGCGGTGCTCGGGGTCCAGTTGATGGTGACCTTGTTGCTCAGCAACGAGGGCGACACCGGGCTGCCGGTCAGCTCGACGCCATTGTCGGTGAACGACACCGAGGTCAGGCGGTCGACCTCGACGCTCGCGGTGAGCGTGTAGGAGCAGCCGACATTGTGGGTGGAGCCCGACACCTCCAGATTGGACGGCCAGGCACCGGCCTGCGGAGCGACCAGGACGACGGTCCCGGCCACCGCGCCGAAGGTCGTCAATCCCATGCCGACCCGGCGAGCACGGGTTGTGTGTGCGTTCATGCAGTACTTCCCTTGGGTTGAGGCACCCGCCCAGGCGCGGCGAGTGTCGTGCGCGACGAAACGGCGCAGCCGCACATTAGCGAAACACGACCGCTTCAGATCGGGTTTTCGGAAAATTCGCCCCGGTCGGCGCCGGATTCCAGCAATCTGTCGGCGACGCGACCTCCGCTCCCCTGGACGACCGCCGCCCGACACGCGATGCTGAATGGCATGACTCGGGCACCCGCGGTAGATCTGCACCGACCCAAGGTGGAGTACTTCAATATCGACGAGCTCACCAATATCGATCCCAAGGGTTTCGTGCGGCAGGTGGAGCGGTACCAGGTCGAGCCATGGGGGATGTACATGGCCCGCACCTCCGACCATCCCGAGTTCCACTACATCGAATCCTGGCTGCTGCCAACGGTGTCCATCCGCGCCACCGTGTTCCACTTCACCCCCGCGCACCGGCGCGACCAGGACTACTACATCGACATCGGCGAGTTCGCGCAGGTCGGCCCGAAGCAGTGGAAGTCCGTCGACCACTACCTGGACCTGGTGGTGCGCCAGGGCCGCGAGGTCGAGCTGCTCGACGTGGACGAGCTGCTCGCCGCGCACGCCGCCGGCTACGTCACCCTGTCCGAGGCTCAGCAGGCCATCGAGTCGGCCACCTCGACCATCGACGGAATCGCCGCGCACGGCCACAGTTTCGAGGCCTGGCTGGCATCCGAGGGCATCACGCTGACCTGGATGTAGGCCCGAGACAGCGGGGCCGTCCGCACCGAGGGGTGCAGACGGCCCCTCTACCGTCGAGGCGGCTCCGGCGGCCGGGTCAGACGCCGAGGATCAGATTGACCGGGCGGCCAGGGTCGGCGTTCGCATGCAGCCGCTCCCCCGCCGCAAGATCCACACCCGACGCGGCGGGCAACGCGTCCCCCGCGGCGGCCGGCGGGAAACCGATGTCCGTCAGCCGATCCCGCAGCCCGTCCACGGCGGCGCCGTCGGCGACCGTGATCCGGATGTCGAGGACATCGGCGGCCGGTTTGCCCGCCACCGAGGTCGGCCCGACATGTTCGATGCTTCGCGCGCCCGCGCCGCACGCCACGGCGAGCCGTGCGATCACCCGCTGAGCCTGCGCGGGCCACTCCGGATTCGCCTCCACCACGGACAGTTCCGGCCGGGCGGCGGGCGTACGGGTGCGCAGGTTGCGTTCGAAGGGAACCAGGCGCTCGTCCCACAGCCGGTGCACCTCGGCATCGATGACGCCGGTCGCGCCATTGTTGTCGAGCAGCACGTCGGCCACGGCTCGGCGCTGGGCGTCGGTGGCCTGGGCGGCGATGCGGGCGCGAGCGTCGGCCTCGTCGATGCCGCGGAACTCCACCAGGCGGCGGAGCCGGGTCTCCTCGGCGGCATCCACGATGACCACCAGGTTCATGAAGGGCGCGAGGCCGTTCTCGACCAGCAGCGGAATGTCCTGCACCACAATGCCGTCCGCGGGGGCGGCGGCGATGAGCTCGGCGGTGCGCCGGCCGACCAGCGGGTGGGTGATGCCGTTGAGGGTGGCGCGGGCCTCGTCCGAGGCGAAGGCCTTGGCCGCCAGGGCCGGCCGGTCGAGGCTGCCGTCGGTGGCGAGGATGTCCACACCGAAGGCCGCGACCAGGGCGGCCAGCCCCTCGGTGCCGGGCGCAACCACCTCGCGGGCGATGACGTCACTGTCCACCAGGACGGCTCCGCGCTCGGTGAGAATGCGGGCCACGGTGGATTTGCCCGCGCCCATGCCTCCGGTGAGACCGATTCGCAACATTCGTTCAGTCTCGCATCAGCGCCGGTCATCGCGCCCATCAGGGTTACCCCCTCCGGGCTGCGGTTTCACCTGCAAGTGCAGTACTTGGCCATTCCGTGACACCCATGAGACCGTTTCGCAACTTTTTCGGAGAATACGGACCGTTTGTCGGCAAGATTCCGACACGCCGGGGCGAACGTCGCGCAATATTCGGTGACGCACACTTTTGTTCGGCTATGGTTCGCCGCAGGCGATCTTAGGCCGGTAACACGCAAGAGAAGGAACATCAGTGGGCACCAAAAAACTCCAGACGGGTCGCCACCGTCTGGGCCTGGCGGGCACCGTGCATTGCATCGAGATCACCGCCGTCGCAGCCGCTCTCGTCGAGCACCGTCGTTCCTGGCTGAGCACACTGCTCAACCCGGCCCGGCACAGCGTCGCGGCCCAGCGAAAACGGTCGCCCGAGACTCGCGTCGTGCGGCGCTGGGTACCCGCCACCGCCGGCTGATCCGGCGCGGCCGGCTGATCCGCCGCCCGAGTTGATCCGCTCCCCCGAAACACACAGTGGCCCGGTCCGATTCGGACCGAGCCACCCTTTTGCGTGCGTGTCGCACGGTGCCTTTGCGTGCGTGTCGCACGGTGCCTTTGTGCGCGTGCCACACGGTGCCGCCGGGCCGTTCGCCCAGCGGCACCGGAACTCCTACACGATTCCGCTGGGCCGACGCCGTGTGCCGGGATCCTGCTTGGGCATGGAGTTCGGCGGCACCGGATAGGGCGTGCCGACGGTCGCGGTGCCCAGGGCGATATTCGGCCCGCACTGCGCCACGGCGGCGTCGACCTTCCGATTCGCCGGAGCGAACGCGGGTTTCGTGGCGTCCGGGGCCGAGGCGAAGTCGAAGGCCGAGGTCATATCGCCGGTCACGCCGCGTCGCCACGCGGTCAGGTTGGGCACGTCGACCCCGAAGCGGCGCTCGATCAGGCGCAGCTGCGAGGTGTGGTCGAAGGTCTCCGAGGCCACCAGGCCGCCGCGGCTGTAGGGCGAAACCACCAGGCAGGGAACGCGATAGCCGAGGCCGATCGGACCGGTGACGCCCTCGAACTTCTTGTCGGTCGGCACGGTGATGAACTCACCGGGCGTGCCGGCGGGCGGGGTCGGCGGGGTGACGTGGTCGAAGAAACCGCCGTTCTCGTCGTAGCTGATGATCAGTGCGGTCTTCTCCCACACCGCCGGATTCGAGGTGAGGATGTCGAGCACCTGCATGATGCCGACCGCGCCGAAGGCCGGGGGCAGTGCCGGGTGCTCGCAGTTGAGCAGCGGCGGAATCACCCACGAGACGGACGGCAGCTGGTTGGCGGCGACGTCGGCGGCGAAGTCCTGCGGGTAGGCCGGGGCCTTACCGCGGCGTGCCAGTTCGGAATTCGGGTCGGCCGCCTGCTTGAAGCAGCCCATCATGCCGTCCAGCAGGACCGAGGACAGCGGGCCGATATCGCGGTTGTTGTAGATCTTCCAGCTGACCCCGGCCTCGGAGAGGTTCTCCGGCATGGTCCGCCAGCTGTAGGCGTTCTGCGGGATCAGCGTCGGGGTCTCGAGCAGCGGTCCGCCATTGAGTCCGTCCGGGTCGATGGTCGCCGAGACCCAGTACAGGCGGTTGGGGTCGGTCGGACCGAGCACCGAGCAGTGGTAGCTGTCGCACAGGGTGAAGGCATCGGCCAGATCCCAGTGCACCGGGACGTCGTCCTGCGTGTAGTAACCCATTGCCGCAGGGCCGTTTCCGGCGCCGACCGACGCGATCGACATGGGCATCCAGCCGTCGTTGCGGCCGTTGTTCCACGCCTTGTGCATGCCGACCCAACCGTGGTCGGGGTCGTTGATGCATTCGCCGTCGAGGGTCGCGCCGCGGGTGGTGTCGAGGCGGAAGGGGTTGATGAAGCCGTCCGCGGTCGGGCCGACGCCGGGCGCGTACCCGTACTGGTTCCAGGCCGGGGACGGGTCGTCGAAGCCGCGCACGCCGGACATGGTGCCGAAGTAGTGGTCGAAGGACCGGTTCTCCTGCATGAGCAGCACGATGTGCTCGATGTCGCCGAGCCCGCCCATACCGGCCGGATCCGCGGCGTAGGCCCGCTCGATGATCGGTCCGGCCAGTGCGGCGAGCGAGGCCGCACCGCCCGTGGCCATGGCTTTCGTCAGAAAGTCGCGCCTGTTGATTCCGGCGAACACGCCCATGCTCCGGTAGTGCCTTCCCGCTAGGAGTGAAAGGAATTGAACGCGGCGAACACACCCGGTCGCCCGTCCAGTTCGCATCCAACCTTCGAATGGTGACGGCTCAGCGAACCATTCGTAACCGTAGCGAGTCCAGTTGTGGATTCCTGACAGTGACTTGCACCTCATTGCCGGGTCGGCCTAAGCTGTCGGCCATACCTGAGAGTGACTTTCAGGTATCGACCATGGGAGCCTCCATGACACGTCCGGCGCTCGCCGATCCGCCCCGATTCCCGGACTCCGCACCGCGATTCGGCGTCGTCGGGCGCTGGGGCGAATTCATGGCCCGGTATCCCCGAATCGTGATCGGCGTGTGGCTGGTGCTGATCGTGGCGTGCGGCGCGGCGTATCCGGCCCTGCACGCGCGACTGGGCGCACCCGACTACAGCGTGCCGGGATCCGCCTCGGCCACCACCGAAGACCGCGTCGCACAACACTTCTCGCAGCTCGGCGCGGAGCAGGACTCGATCGTGCTGCATTCGGACCGATACACCGTGGACGACCCGCGTTTCCGGGCGGCCATCGAGCGCGTGCTGGGCGCGGCCCGCGGGGTGCCCGGCGTCGCGGGCGCGATCGGGCCGTTCGAAGGCAATGTGAGACAGCAGATCTCCGCCGACCGGCACACCGCGCTCGGCATCGCGGGCATCGACGGCGGCATGTCCGACCGGATCGACGTGGCCGCCCGCCTGCAGACCGCGCTGACCGCCGCCTCCGATGCGGAGGTGCGGGCCGGCCTGACCGGATACTCACCGGTCGAGGGCGAACTGATCCGGAGGGAGACCGCCGACATCACGCGCGGCGAGGCCATCGGCCTGCCGATCGCGGCGGTCGTGCTGGTGCTGGCGCTCGGCGCGGCCGTCGCCGCCACCCTCCCCATCTCGGTCACCGCCGCCGGGATCGCGCTCGCCGTGGGCGTGCTGTTCGGGCTGGCCGGTCTGCTGACCTTCGACTCCTTCGTGCTGTCGGTGGCGACCATGATCGGCACCGGCACCGCCATCGACTACGCCATGTTCCTGGTGAGCCGATTCAACGAGGAACTCACCCGGCGCGGGGTGCGGGATCGCAAGGCTCGCCGGGAGATTCGGGCCGCCGTCGGCGCGACCTTCGACACCACGGGCCGTACCATCCTGGCCTCCGGGCTCATCGTCATGATCTCGCTGTGCTCGCTGACCGTGGTCGGCCTGCCCATGCTCGATGGCGTGGCGCTGGGTGTGGTGACCGCGGTGACGGGCACCCTGGCCGCCGCCTTCACACTGCTGCCCGCCCTGCTGTCCGTACTCGGCCCGGCCGTCAACCGGGGTGCGCTGCCCGCGCGGTTGCGCCCGGCCGAAACCCGATCGACGGCGGCGTCGAGCGCCTGGGCGCGCTGGGCGCACCTGGTGATGGGCAGACCGGTGGTGTTCGGCGTGCTCGGAGTGGCGCTGCTGGTCGCGGCGGCACTGCCGATCGCGGGTATCCGCTACGGGATCGACATGGGCCTGAACTCGCTGGGCGATCGGCCCACCGGACAGGCGACTCGACTGGTGCAGAACGACTTCGGCCCCGGCCTGCTCTCCCCCATCCAGGTCGTGGCCGCCGGACCCGATGACACCGCGCTGTCCGCCGACGGCCGCACCGAGGTGCTGCGCCTGGTGACCGATCTGGCCCGGGATCCCCGGGTGGTCACCGTGCTCCCCCAGCAGGCCGATGGCCGCTACCTGGCGACCATCGTCCCCAGGGACGCCTTCGACTCGACGACCGTCGGCACGCTCACCACCGATATCCGTTCCCGTGCAGCGACTGTCGAGTCCGCCGAGGTCCTGGTGGGTGGAACGCCGGCGATGTTCACCGATGTGTCGCAGTTGATCTCACGTGGCTTCCCGTGGGTCATCGCCCTGGTCCTGACCGCCTCGCTGGTCTTCCTGACGGTGACCTTCCGCTCGATCGTGCTGGCGCTGAAGGCGATCCTGCTGAATCTGCTGGCCACCGGTGCGGCCCTGGGCATTACGGTCACCGTCTTCCAGCACGGTGCCGGCCAGGCCGTGCTGGGTTTTCACAGCGCCGGCTTCCTCCAGGTCTTCCTGCCCATGCTGGTCTTCGCCGTCCTGTTCGGATTGTCCATGGACTATGAGGTTTTCCTCATCCGGCGTATGAAGGAGGCCTGGGAGCGCACCCACGACAATGCCACCGCCGTCGCCGAGGGCCTGCAGCGCACCGCCCGGCCCATCACCGCGGCGGCGGCCATCATGGTCGCGGTGTTCGCCAGTTTCCTGAGCGCGGATGTCATGGAGCTGAAGGAGATCGGCTTCGCCCTGGCCGTCGCGGTCGCCATCGACGCGGTGATCGTCCGCCTGATACTGGTCCCGGCCTGCATGCGGCTGCTGGGCCGCTGGAACTGGTGGCTGCCGACTCCGCGCCGTCAGCGGAACATGGCCTCCAGCGCGACCACGATGGATTCGACGACTTCGCGGTAGACGTCGCGCAGCCGCGCGGCGAAACCCGTTCCGGCCCAATGGTCCAGCGCCGCCATGGAACCCCAGATGGCGATCGCGGCGGCCAGCCGCATCTGCACGTCGTTGCGGTCGCGGCCGGTACGGTCGGCGAGCAGTATCCGGAACTGGTCCTCGAGCCCCCGCATCTGCTGCGCCTGTCCGAGTTTCACCTCGGGAATCGTCCGGACATAGCCCATGCGCAGCCGCGTCCGGTACTCGACCTCATCGGTCACGATCTCGTCGATGAGTACGGGGATGAGCGGCCGTGCGGCCGCCAAAAGGTCCAGGGGAGCCCGGGTTTCGCCGCCACCGACCGTCCGCACGATTTCCAGGAGCTTCGGATCGGTCTCGTCGTAGAGGACCAGATTCTCCTTGGTCCCGAAATACCGGTAGATCGAACTCGGTGACACGCCCGCGGCACCCGCCACCCGCTCGACGGTGACCTCCCGATACCCGTGCTCGTCGAACAGCTCCAGCGCTACCCGCTGGATACGGCCCATGGCCTCGATCTTGCGGCGCTCCCACAGCGATGGGCTCGACTCGACGGTGGATTCGGACATGTCACTTCCGAGAATAGCGAAGGTCCCCGAGCCATCGGCTCGGGGACCTTCGACTATCGCTTATCGCGTGTCAGCGAATCAGGCGTTGCCCGACAGCTTCTCACGCAGCGCAGCCAGCTGGGCGTCGCTCGCGAGCGAGCCACCGGCCGGCTCGGAGGACGAAGCCGCAGCCTGCGAACCCGACTCCGAGGAGTAGTTCGACGGACCACCGTTGGCAGCCTCGGCGGCGGCGTCGGCGGCCATCTTCTCCATCTGAGCGGTGTGCATCTTGTGGCGACGCTCGGCCTCGGCGTACCGGGTCTCCCACTCCTCACGCTGCTTCTCGAAGCCCTCGAGCCATTCGTTGGTCTCGGAGTCGAAGCCCTCGGGGAAGATGTAGTTGCCCTGGTCGTCGTAGCTGTCGGCCATGCCGTACTTCGACGGGTCGAACTCGGCGGTGTAGTCCTCGTTGGCCTGCTTCAGCGACAGCGAGATCCGGCGACGCTCGAGGTCGATGTCGATGACCTTGACCATGGCGTCGTCGCCGACGGCCACAACCTGGTCCGGGACCTCGACGTGGCGCTCGGCCAGCTCGGAGATGTGCACCAGGCCCTCGATGCCCTCTTCGACGCGCACGAACGCACCGAACGGAACCAGCTTGGTGACCTTGCCCGGCACGATCTGGCCGATCGCGTGGGTGCGGGCGAACTGACGCCACGGGTCTTCCTGGGTCGCCTTGAGCGACAGGGAGACACGCTCGCGGTCCAGGTCGACGTCGAGAACCTCGACTGTGACCTCGTTGCCGACCTCGACAACCTCGGACGGGTGGTCGATGTGCTTCCAGGACAGCTCGGAGACGTGCACCAGACCGTCCACGCCACCCAGGTCCACGAAGGCACCGAAGTTGACGATGGAGGAGACCACACCCTTGCGGACCTGGCCCTTCTGCAGCTGGTGCAGGAACTCGCTGCGGACCTCGGACTGGGTCTGCTCGAGCCAGGCGCGACGCGACAGGACCACGTTGTTGCGGTTCTTGTCGAGCTCGATGATCTTGGCCTCGATCTCCTTGCCGACGTACGGCTGGAGGTCGCGCACGCGACGCATCTCGACCAGCGATGCCGGGAGGAAGCCGCGCAGACCGATGTCCAGGATCAGGCCGCCCTTGACGACCTCGATGACGGTGCCCTTGACGGCCTCGTCCTTCTCCTTGAGCTCCTCGATCGTGCCCCAGGCCCGCTCGTACTGAGCGCGCTTCTTCGACAGGATCAGGCGGCCTTCCTTGTCCTCCTTGGTGAGAACGAGGGCCTCGACCTCATCGCCCACGGAAACGACCTCGGCCGGGTCGACATCGTGCTTGATGGACAGTTCGCGAGACGGGATCACGCCTTCGGTCTTGTAACCGATGTCGAGAAGGACCTCATCGCGATCGACCTTGACGATGGTTCCTTCGACGATGTCGCCGTCGTTGAAGTACTTGATGGTCTTGTCGATGGCGGCGAGGAAGTCCTCGGCAGTGCCGATGTCGTTGACGGCAACCTGCGGCGAGGTGACAGTGGTGGGCATGTGTTGGGAGGCTCCGGACGGATTGTGGTCGGTAGTGGACATGTGGACTTTCGGTATTGCTGCGAACAGCAGGCGTTGGAACTAACGTTGGTCATGCACAGCACACCGCTGCGACGCTGCACAACGCTGCCCTGAAAAGCATGCGGACTCACAGCACGATTATCTGCTCTACGCGGTCTCGAGAAACCGGGTACAGAAGACACTCGCGGAAAACAGCGTACGCGACAGGTGTTGTACCAAGCAAACATGGGTCCCGGCCCGCGGGTCGATAGGGTGAGCTCATGTCCGAAGATCACTCCGTCACCACCGACGATACCCGGCACGCCGAAGCCAACACCCTGCTCGGGACGGTGGGAGTGACCCGGACCAAGGTCGACTCGCAGTCCAGTCAGCGCGCCAGCCGCAAGTGGTGGGACGCCGACGCCGCGGCCTACCACGAGACCCACGCCGACTTCCTGGGCGTGGACTCCCTCGCCGGCGAATTCGTGTGGTGCCCGGAGGGATTGCACGAGGGTGACTGGCATCTGCTGGGGGACATCGCCGGCAAGCGGATCCTGGAGATCGGCTGCGGCTCGGCCCCCTGCTCGCGCTGGCTCGCCTCGCACGGCGCGCACCCGGTCGGGCTGGACATCTCCCGCGCCATGCTCGATCGCGGTCTCGCCGCCATGGCCGCGGGCGGCCCCCGCGTGCCGCTCATCCAGGCAGGCGCCGAGGAATTGCCCTTCGCCGACGAGTCTTTCGATCTGGCCTGCTCCGCTTTCGGCGCGGTGCCCTTCGTCGCCGACTCCGCTCAGGTGATGCGAGAGGTCCACCGTGTCCTCAAACCCGGTGGCCGCTGGGTCTTCTCGGTGAACCATCCCATGCGCTGGATCTTCCCCGACGACCCGGGCCCCGAGGGCCTGCGCGCCACCATCCCCTACTTCGACCGCACCCCCTACGTCGAACTCGACTCCGACGGCGAACCCACCTACGTCGAACACCACCGCACCATCGGCGACCGCGTCCGCGAAATCGTCGCCGCCGGCCTGGTCCTGCAGGACATCATCGAACCGGACTGGCCCGAGTGGCTCGACCGCGAGTGGGGCCAGTGGAGCCCCCTCCGCGGCGAGATCTTCCCCGGCACAGCCATTTTCGTCACCGAGAAGCCGCGCTGACGGTCGCGGCGCGAACGCGTCCCGCCCCGCCGTTTCCACCGGCCGGAAGCGCGCCCGAGGGCGCTGCGCCGTACCCTCGTCGTGAGTAGGGGGTATGGCGTGGAGGAGAGCCCGTTCGGTCGCTACCGGCTGCTCGAATTGCTCGGCGCAGGCGGGATGGGGCAGGTGTTCCGGGCCTACGACACCGGGACGAACCGGGTCGTGGCGCTCAAGGTGCTGCCGCCGGGACTGGCGCACGATCCGGTGTACCGGGCGCGGTTCCGCAGGGAGGCGCAGGCGGCGGCGCGGCTGAACGAACCGCATGTCGTTCCCATTCACGACTACGGGGAGATCGACGGGCGGCTGTTCCTGGACATGCGGCTGGTCGAGGGTGTGGATCTGGGTTCCCGGCTCGCGGCCGAAGGGGCGCTGTCCCCGGAACTGGCGGTGTCCTGCACGACACAGATCGCGGCCGCGCTGGATGCGGCGCATCGGGCCGGGCTGGTGCATCGGGATGTGAAGCCGTCCAACATCCTCACCACCGCGGACGATTTCGCCTACCTCATCGACTTCGGTATCGCACGCGGCGGCGATGACACCGGGCTCACCAGCGCCGGCGCGGCGGTCGGGACCTTCGCCTATATGGCGCCCGAGCGGCTCGAGCACGGCGGCTGCGACGCCCGGGCCGATGTCTACTCGCTGGCCTGTGTGCTCTACGAATGCCTGACCGGTTCGAAACCGTTTCCCGGTGGCAGCGTCGAACGCCAGATCGCCGCGCATCTCGCGACGCCGCCGCCGCGGCCGTCGGTCGCGCACGGCCGGATTCCGGTGGCCTTCGACGAGGTGATCGCGAGCGGGATGGCCAAGGATCCGCGGGAGCGGTATCCGTCGGCAGGTGTGCTGGCCACCGCCGCGCGGGCGGCCTTGCGCGGCACCGACCTCCCGACCGTCCCGGCGATTCCGATGGCGGCGGGAAGCGCTGCCGCGCAGTTCGATTCGCAGTCCACCCGGGAGGTGACCGAGCCCGCGGGCCCCGCGGCGCAACCGGTGAAGTTCCGCTCGCCCGCACCCGATCCGGCCCGCCGGTCGCTGAGCGCGCTCGTCTGGGCGGCCTCGATCGCGGTGGCGGCGCTGGTCGCGGTGACGCTGGTGACCACTCAGCTGCGCCACGGCGGGAACAATGCGGCGACTCCCCCGTCGGCGGGCGCGAGCAGCGTCACGTCGGGCACCGCCCAGAATTCCGCGACGCCGACGAACTCGCTGCTCAACCCGTCCTCGATCCCGGCCCCGATATCGGCGAACACGATGTCGGACTACATCCGGCAGCACTACTCGCTGCTGCCGGGCAATACGATGGCGGCCTGGACCTGGCTGACCACGCGGTACCAGGGTGAGATCGGCGGCTACGACGCGTACCGAAGCTTCTGGGGCACAGTCGATTCCGTCACGGTCTGGGATGTCACCGCGGATCCGGCGCAGCTGACGGTGACCTACCGCCTCACCTTGCGCTATACCGACGGCCGGAGCGGGACCGAGCTGCGGCGGGCGCAGCTGGTCCCGCTCGGCGGGGGCTATCTGATCGACGGTTCGAACGTGGTGTCGTGACTATTTCGGTTCGCGCCCAACCTGTTTCAGGGCGAGGCGCAGCGCGAATTCGATTTGGGCGTTGATGCTGCGGAGGTCGTCGGCGGCCCACTTGGCGATGGCTTCGTGGACCGCCGGATCGAGCCGGAGCAGCACCTTTTTCGGCTCGCGCTTGACCATCAGGAGTAGAGGGTTCCGGCGTTGACGACAGGTGCGGCGGAGCGGTCGCCGCAGAGGACCACCAGCAGGTTGGACACCATTGCCGCCTTGCGCTCCTCATCGAGTTCGACCACCCCCTGGTCGGCCAGTCGGTCCAGGGCCATGCCGACCATACCGACCGCGCCCTCGACGATGCGGCTGCGGGCGGCGACCACCTGGGCGGCCTGCTGGCGGACCAGCATGGCCTGGGCGATCTCCGGCGCGTAGGCGAGGTGGGTGATGCGGGCCTCGATGATCTCGATGCCGGCCAGTTCGGTGCGGGCGCGCAGTTCGGTGGTGAGCTCGCCGGCCACCTCGGACCCGTCCCGCAGGCTGGCGGTGTTCGCGTCGTCGGACTGGTACGGGTGGGTGGTGGCCAGGTGCCGGACCGCGGTCTCGGACTGGGTGCGGACGAAGTCCTCGTAGTCGTCGACGGCGAAGGCGGCCTTGTAGCTGTCGACCACCTGGTACACGACCACGGCCGCGATCTCGACCGGGTTGCCGTCCAGATCGTTGACCTTCAGCTTCTGCGTTTCGAAGTTCCGGACCCGCAGCGAGATGCCGCGGCGGCTGGACAGCGGGGTGACCCAGTGGAAACCGGATTCGCTGACCGAGCCGATGTACTGGCCGAAGAACTGGATCACCTTGGCCTGGTTGGGATTCACCACGATGAACCCGCTCGCCGCCAGCACCGCGGCCAGGAGCGTGACGGCCAGCGCCACACCCAGGACGGTCGGCGAACCGCCATCGCCGCCCCTGGTGTTCAGCGTGTGCGCCTCGACGGCGATCGCGATGATCAGCAGTATCAGGACCCCCAGCATGAGGAATCCGTTCAGCCGGAAGGCTCGACGCAACTCCATGACACTCTCCTAGTATCGAAGTGATATCACGACGATAGCGCGCAAGCACGCCCGAGCCAAGCCCGGAAACGCGGCTCGCCCCGCCACGGTCAGGTGTGGCGGGGCGAGCGCGCGCGGATCCGATGCGGTCAGTGGGGACGAATATTGCGGTTGTTGCGGAACAGGTTTGCCGAGTCGTACTTCGCCTTCAGACCCGACAGCCGGTCGTAGGTGGCGGCGCTGTATCCCGCCCGGGTCTGTTCCTCATCGGCCCGATCGCCGCCGCCGTAGAGGAAGTTCAGGTTCTGGCCGAGCGTCCAGGGCTGCAGGGTCTTCAGCACGAGCGACAGCCGGTCGTCGATCTGGTCCGCGTTATCCGGGTTCGGCATGGTCAGGATGCGGGCGATGTACTCGGCGTCGCGGTGGTCCATGGCGATGCCGTTCGGCCCTGGGCGGCCCAGCGCGCCGCCCAGGTGGCGCAGCCCGGCGATCACCGGCACCGGCGACTCGGGACCGGTGGCCTCCAGGAAGGCGTCGGTGGCGTCAGCGGGCAGGTCGGACAGCAGCGCGTTGGTGGCCAGGTACGGGTGCGGGTGTTCCGGATCCCGGTAGATGGCATGGCTTTCCGTGTACGGCATGACCCGCAGGTCGTCGGCCATCCGCGCACCGACCGCGCGCAGCGGGGCGACCAGGCGCTCGCCCTCCTCGGCGGAACCGGTGAACGCGATATTGATGGTCGCGACGTACCGGCCGCGCAGGTGCGGCGGGAATGCCGGAATGTCGGGGAAGGTCATCATGGTGATGGCCGAGGTCATCTGCTCGGGCATGTCCCGGGTCCACAGTCGCCACGCTTCCAGTGCGGTCGCGACCAGTGGGGTGTCGAATTGCAGCTGGCCGCCGTACACCGTGGTGATCGGCAGCAGTGCCAGCTCCAGTGTGGTGACCACCCCGAAGTTGCCGCCGGTGCCGAGCACCGCGCCGAACAGCTCGTCGCCGGGCTCCAGCCGGCGCAGCCGGCCGTCGGCGGTGACGATCTCGATACCGCGCACATGCTCTGCGGCATAACCGAATTCGCGGGCCAGGATGCCGATGCCGCCACCCAGGGTGTAGCCGACCACGCCGACCGAGAGCGACGAGCCGTTCAGCGGCGCGAGACCGTGCGCGGCGGCCGCCTCGATCAGGGCTCCGGCCTGGACGCCCGCCGCCACCCGGGCGGTCCGGGCGCCGGCGTCGATGCGGATGTCGGTCATGCGGCGGGTGGTGATGAGCACGCCGCCGTCGGTGGCGACCGACAGGCCGTGGCCGGTGTTCTGCACGGCGACCGGAAGGCCGTGGCGCGCCGCGTATTCCACGGCGGCACGGACATCCTCGGCGTGGGCCGCGCCCACGACCACGGCGGGACGGTGGGTGTAAGCGGTTTGGAATCCGGCGATCTCGGCGTCGTAGCCGGAGTCGCCGGGCTGGAAGACGGGGCCGGTGGTGGCGGGCAGTTCGGTGATCGCTGTCTTCGTCATGTCACCAACTCTGCTC
The DNA here is from genome assembly GCF_042755705.1 of Nocardia sp. NPDC059154. Lineage (NCBI taxonomy): Bacteria > Bacillati > Actinomycetota > Actinomycetes > Mycobacteriales > Nocardiaceae > Nocardia > Nocardia sp. NPDC059154. The sequence goes on along the minus strand of NZ_JBHZCS010000087.1, from coordinate 20,190 downwards.
GGCTCCGATCAAGAACTCCAACAGATAGTTTTTCTCGTAGCTAGAATCAGCAGTTATGGAGCTGCGTCAGCTGCGGTACTTCGTGACGGTCGCCGAGGAGGCCAACTTCACCCGGGCGGCGGCCCGTCTACACCTGGCGCAGCCGGGGCTCAGCGCGCAGATCCGGCAGCTGGAACGCGAACTGGGACAACCGCTTCTGGACCGTTCCAGCCGCTCGGTCACGCTCACCCCGGTCGGCGAGGCGGTGCTGCCACTGGCCCGGGCGGCCCTGGATCAGGTCGAGCGCATCACCCACACGGTGGACGAATTCACCGGTCTGCTGCGGGGGCACGTGCGGGTCGGACTGATCTCCGGCGCGGCGGGCGAGGAGATCGACATCGCCGCGGTGCTCGCCGACTTCCACCGCGATCATCCGCAGATCGGCATCTCCCTGACCGAGGACACCTCCGACGCGATGTACGGCGCGGTCCGCCGCGGCGACCTGGATATCGGCCTGCTCAGCATTTCCGCCGACCTGGACCCGGGCATCAGCGTCGAGAACATCTACGACAGCACCATTGTCGCGGCGGTTCCGTCGGCCGCCGCCGGCTTCGGCGAGCGGATCACGCTGTCCGAGTTGTGCGAACACCCGCTGATCTGCCTGCCGGCCGGGACCGGCCTGCGCGGCCTGCTCGAAACAGCGTGCGCCGCAGCGTGTCTCGTACCGAACGTGGCCTTCGAGGCGGCCGCTCCCCCGTTACTGATCCGGCTGGCCGCACACGAGCTGGGAGTCGCGATCGTGCCCCGGATTCCCCCGGCCGACGCGGCCCGGCTGGGGGTCCGCACGCTCGAGATCGATCCCCCGATGCGCGGCCGGCTGGTGCTGGCCTGGAATGCCGAGCGGCCCATGAGCCCGGCCGCGAAAGTCCTGCTCGGCCAACTTCGTATCGCGCTGGCGCGCTGGAAGGATCCGGCGCCGATGTTCGTCAAGCCCTAGCAGTTGGTCAGGCCCTGGCCGCAAACACCGCCCGCAATCCACCGCCCCGGATCGCCTGGACACCGACCAGCACCAGCAGCACCACACCGGTCACGATGTGCTCGACGGCATCGCTGCGGTGAGGTAGTCGTATCGGACCCCATGTCGCTGCCTCCCACAGTGCGACCGCATGTCCACTACACAATGTAGTTTAGTTGGCGGCCACCGTAAGGCCCATCACATAGTTACCTAAACTTCCCCATTGCGGACATAGATAGGGATGTTTAAGGTAGTTTTCGTGACAGATCGTCTGTACTCCGTCGACGAGGTAGCCGAGCGCCTCGGCCTGCATGTCCGCACCGTCCGCGGCTACGTGCGGGACGGGAAGCTACCCGCCACCCGCATCGGCAAGCAGTACCGCGTCGCCGCCACCGATCTGGCGGCCTTCACCGGCCTGCCCGAGCACGGCAGCCCGCGCGAATCGGTTGCCCGGCACCGGCATTCGGAAGCGTCGACCATCATCGAGGTCGACGCCGTGGATCCCGGCACCGCCGACCGGGTCAGCACCCTGCTGACCGGCGCGGCAGCGACCCGGGGACCGGACGGACAGCCCCTGCGGATCCAGACCTTCCACGACCGCGAACGCGCCCGCCTGAAGGTCATTCTCGTCGGCGGCCTGGGTGATACCGCCCGGCTGCTCGAATACATGGAAGGAGTCCTCGCGTCGTGAACGCGATCTACAAATCCGAGGCCGGCCGCGCCGCCATCCAGGCCCGCTACCGGGATGTCCTGCGGCAGTGGCCGGTTCCCGCGGAGCAGCTGCACCTGGCGACCAGCGAGGGCGACACCTTCGTGCTCGCGTCCGGCCCGCAGGACGCCCCGCCGGTGATCCTGCTGCACGGCTCCGGCTCCAACAATTCCGCCTGGCGCGGCGATATCGCCTCCTGGGCACGGGATTTCCGGGTCTACGCGGTCGACCTGCCCGGCGAACCCGGTGGCAGCACCGAATCGCGCCCGGCTCTCGGCTCCGAGGCGCTCGCCCAGTGGCTCGACGATGTCCTTGCGGGCCTTCAGCTTTCGTCCGCGAGCTTCGTCGGCATGTCACTGGGCGGCTGGATCGCGCTGGACTACGCCGTCCGCCGGCCCGACCGCGTCACGAAGCTGGCCCTGCTGTGCCCCGGCGGCATCGGCAAGCAGCGCTTCGGCTGGATCTTCAAGAACCTGGTCGACCACCTGTTCAGCAGTCACGACCTGCGCCGCTCCGCGGCCATTGTCACCGGCCTGAACCTGACCGACCACGCGGAGATCCTGGACGATGTGACCCTCACGTTCACGCACTTCACTCCGCGCACGGGCAAGCTGCCGATCTTCACCGACGACCAGCTGCGCAGCCTCACGATGCCGGTCCTGGTGATCGTCGGCGCAGACGACGTCATGTTCAAGTCCGCCGACACCGCGCGCCGCGCAACGCAATCCATCCCGGACGCGACCACCCTGGTCCTCCCCGGCGTCGGCCACGCCATCCTCGGCCAGACCGCCCCCATCGAGGAGTTCCTCCGGAAATAACACGATCAGGGAGCTGTCACCGCGGGGAATTCGGGTGAATTCCGCCCGGACAGCTCCCTGATCGTGTTGTGCGCCTACAGAATGCGCGACAGGAACGCCTTGGTCCGGTCGTGCTGGGGGTTGGCGAGCACCTCGCGCGGGTTGCCCGCCTCGACGACGACACCGCCGTCCATGAAGACCAGCTGATCGGCCACCTCACGGGCGAAGCCCATCTCGTGGGTCACCACGATCATGGTCATGCCGGATGCCGCGAGTTCTCGCATGACACCGAGGACCTCGCCCACGAGCTCGGGGTCCAGCGCCGAGGTGGGCTCGTCGAAGAGCATGAGCTTGGGGTCCATGGCAAGGGCACGCGCGATGGCCACGCGCTGCTGCTGACCGCCGGAGAGCTGGGCGGGGTAGGCATCGGCCTTGTCCGCCAACCCGACTCGGTCCAGCAGCTCCCGGGCCCGGGCGACCGCGGCGGGCCGCTTGAGCTTCTTGACCTGGGTCGGCGCTTCGATGATGTTCTCCAGCGCCGTGCGGTGCGGGAACAGATTGAAGTGCTGGAAGACCATGCCGATGTCGCGGCGCTGCTTGGCGGCATCGCGCGGGTGCAGCTCGTAGAGCTTGCCGTTCTTCTCGCGGTAGCCGACCAGATCGCCGTCCACATAGAGCCGTCCGGCGTTCACCTGCTCGAGGTGGTTGATGCAGCGCAGGAAGGTCGACTTGCCGGAGCCGGACGGGCCGATCAGGCACAGCACCTCACCGCGCTTCACCTCCAGCGTGATGCCCTTGAGCACCTGCAGCGCGCCGAAGTTCTTGCACACCCGGTCGGCCCGCACCATCGGCACCGCCGACGGCGGCAGCGCGTCCTCGACCAGCGGCGACGGATCCTTGGAGAACGACATCGAGTCGTCGGACATGTCCGCGGTCACCTCACCGATCCGGGGCCCTGCGCCTGGGCCAAGGCGCGCAACTGCTTTGCGGTCAACTGCCGCGAACTACCCCGCGAGTAGTACCGCTCCAGGTAGTACTGGCCGATCATGAGCACGCTCGTGATGAGCAGGTACCAGGTGGCGGCCACCAGCAGCAGCGGAATCGGCTGGAAGTTGATGCTGTAGATGTCGCGGGCCCGGCCGTAGAGGTCGGTGGTGAGCGGGATGGCCGTCACCAGCGACGTGGTCTTCAGCATGGAGATCAGCTCGTTGCCGGTGGGCGGGATGATCACCCGCATGGCCTGCGGCAGCACCGTGCGGGTCATGGTCTGCGACCACGACATGCCCAGCGCCACCGACGCCTCGCGCTGCCCCTCGCCCACGGAATTGATCCCGGCGCGGACGATTTCGGCCATGTAGGCCGCCTCGTTGAGCCCCAGGCCGATCATGGCGAAGAAGAACGGCGCGGACCAGTGCTGCACATCGAAGTGCGTCAGCGACGGCCCGAACGGCACGCCCACGGTCACCGTCTTGTACAGCGACGGGAACAGACCCCAGAACACCAGCTGCACATAGACCGGCGTCCCGCGGAAGATCCACAGGTACGCCCACGCCACCGAGCGCAGCACCGGATTGGGCGACAGCCGCATGACCGCCAGCAACACGCCCAGCACCACGCCGATCACCATGGCCAGCACGGTCAGTTCCAGAGTGACCAACGCGCCCTTGGCGATTCGCTTGTCACCCAGGTACTTGAAGTAGGTGTCCCAGTGGTACGCCTCGTTGGTCTTGGCGCCCCACACGAACAGGGCCAGGGCAATCAGAATGATCGCGGCGGCGATCCACCGGCCCGGCCGTCGCAGCGGAATCGCTTTGATCGGCTCGGGCTCGGTGCTCGCGACCGCCGACGCAGCCGAGGCTGCGGAATTGGTCTCGTCCTGCGACATAATTCTTTAGCTCGTCGCCCCGTTGATGCCCGACTTGGTGATCGCGCCCTCCTGGACACCCCAGTTCTCGGCGATCTTCTTGTACTGCCCGTTGTCCATCAGATACTGCACGGCTTCCTGCAGCACCGGCGCGAGCGGCGAGCTCTTCTTGACCGGCCAGCCGTAGGGCGCGGAGTCGAAGATCTTGCCGGCCGCCTCGATCTTGTCGCCGGCCTGCTTGATGGCGTACGCGGTCACCGGGGAGTCGGCGGACATGGCGTCGACCTGACCCTGCACCAGCGCGTTGGCGGCGGCGGACTGCTCGTCGTAGGCGACCTTCTGGATCTCCGGCTTGCCCGCGTCGGTGCAGGCCTTGGACTTGGCCGGGATCTCGTCGGTGTCCTGAACGGTGGTGCGCTGCACCGCGACTCGTTTGCCGCAGGCATTGTTCGGGTCGACCGGCTTGCCCTTCTGCTGGGCCCACTGGCTGCCCGCGGAGAAGTAGTCGACGAAGTCGGCGGTGGCCTCGCGCTCCTTGTTGTCGGTGAAGGAGGACATGCCGAGATTGAAGGTGCCCGCCTCGATGGAGGGGATGATCTTCTCGAAGTCGGCTTCCTTGTAGTCGGCCGACAGGCCCAGCACCTTGGCGACCGCGTCCATCAGATCGACGTCGAAGCCGACGATCTTGCCGCTGCTCGGATCCCGGTACTCGTTGGGCTGATAGGGCACGTTCACACCGACGATCAGCTTGCCGGAGGACTTGATGTCGGCGGGCACCTTGGCGGCGATGGTGTCGACCTTGGCCACGTCGACCTTGGCCACATCGGGGCCGCTGGTCTCGGAATTGCTGGTACACGCGGTCAGTGCGAGAGCGCCACCGGCGACGACGACAGCGGCCCGCAGGACACGCCCGCGAAGAGAGTTACGAACAGACACAGCAGTCCTCCACAGTTCGGGTGCGCGACATCCGGGCGTCGCCCGCCGTTTGAAATGTAAGCGAGTGACACCGTCCGTGTCGGTCGGTAACCGAACATTAATCGGCGACACGCCATCGCGTGGCCGAACACGCCCGGTCCCGGAAGTGCGCGCTCACCAGCGGTGCAGCCGGGCGCGCACCTGCTCGGTGAATTCGGAGGTAGAGGCTAGCCCACCCAAATCAGACGTCGCAACACCGGCCCGCAACGTATCCGCAACCGCGTGTTCCACCCGGTCGCCCACCCGCCACAGGGCGCCGTAGCGCGGGGTCCGGCTCATCCAGCGCAACATGCCCGCGGCGGAGTTGAACAGCGCCACCGGATTCGCGCGATTGCGCCCGGCCAGCGTGGGGGCCGCGCCGTGCACGGCCTGCGCCATGATCTGCGTGTCCGAACAGTTCACCGACGCCGCCATCCCGAGCGAACCGCTCAACTCCCCCGCCAGATCGGAAAGGATGTCGCCGAAGAGGTTTTCGGTGACGATCACGTCGTAGTCCTGGGGCGCGCGGACCAGATGCGCGGCCGCGGCGTCGACGTGCTCGTCGCCGACCTCGATGTCGGGATACTGCGCAGCCACCTCGTAGCAGACGTCGCGGAACATGCCCATGGTCATGGGCAGCACGTTCGCCTTGTGCACGATGGTCACCTTCTTGGAGCGCTCACTCGCGATCTCGAAACTCAGGTGCGCGATGCGCTCGATCGCCGGGCGGGTGAACACGCCGACGGCCAGCGCCACATCCGGCGACGGCTGGAATTCGCCGGAGCCCGCGGCCATATTGCGGTCGGCGTAGAGGCCCTCGGTGTTCTCGCGCAGGATCAGCAGATCCATGGCCGGGGCGACCGAGCGCACGCCCTCGAGGGTGCGGGCCGGGCGGATATTGGCGTAGAGCCCGAAGCGTTTCCGCACCGCGCCCGCCGGCGGCAGGCCGGTGCGGTGCTCGGGCGCGTAGGAGGCGCTGTCGTGCGGGCCCATGATCCAGGCGTCCAGTTCGGCCAGCCCGTCGAGGGTCTGCTCGGGTACCGGGTTGCCGTACTGCTCGATCGCCGCGTGTCCCAGCGGCAGCGTCACCCATTCCACCGGCGGCAGACCCGTGGCCCGGAAGGCGTCGTCGACCACATCCCGGGTGGCGCGCACGATTTCCGGGCCGATGCCGTCACCCTCCAACAGGCCCAGGCGTACTCGAGTGTCGCTGTCGCTCATGGGAGCCATCCTCGCGCAACCCCCACGGCGGCCGCGCTCCGGCACACGGCCGCGCATGTTTCGAGATCTCGGCGTAGGTTCGGGACACCATGGTGCAATCGGTGGAACTGGTGCTCGACGTGACGGCCGAGGCCGAGGTGCGGCGGCAGTGGGCGCTGCTGCGCGAAATCGGATTGCACGCGCCCGGGCCCGAGCACCGGCCGCACATCACCCTCGCGGTCGCCTCCGAGATCTGGCCGCGACTCGATAAAGCCTTGGCGCGCCAGGAGTTTCGGCCCTTTCCGATCCGGCTGGGCGGACTGCTGGTGTTCGGCGCACGCACGCCCATTCTGGTCCGGGCCGTGGTGCCCTCCGCACCACTGATCGCCCTGCAGCACAGGCTGTTCCGCGTCATCGAGGAGTGCCCGGGCATTCCCGCCAACGTGCGCCCGGACATCTGGACGCCGCACGTCACGCTCGCGCGGCGGCTGCGGCCGGGACAACTCGAGGCGGCGCTCGACACGGTGGCCTGGGACAAGGACTTCCGGGCTACCGTAGAGGGCGTCCGGCGATGGGACGGTGACCGGCGTGACGAGTGGCCCATTTCCGGGACCGAACGACTCTGAACGACCGACCGGCCGATCACCCAGGGAAGATAACCAGCGGGCCCCGTGTTGGACCGGGGGACATCGATACGAGAGGAAACCATGGCCACCCAGACCCTGACCGAGCAGAACTTCGACGAGGTAGTCACCGGCAACGACGTCGTTCTCGTCGACTTCTGGGCATCGTGGTGCGGCCCGTGCCGCAGCTTCGCCCCGACCTTCGAGAAGTCGTCGGAGACGCACCCCGACGTGGTGCACGGCAAGGTGGACACCGAAGACCAGCAGGGCCTGGCCGCCGCCGCCAATATCCGCTCGATCCCGACGATCATGGCCTTCCGCGAGGGCGTGCTCGTCTTCGCCCAGCCCGGCGCGCTGCCCCCGGCCGCCCTCGAGGACCTGGTCACCCAGGTGAAGGCCCTCGACATGGACGAGGTCCGCAAGCAGATCGCCGAACAAGAGTCGAAGTAGGCCGCGCACCTGGCGAACTCAGCGCCGCAACCCCGGAAGGAGTTGCGGCGCTTGGCTTTTCAGCCGACATCCCACGGCTTTTCAGCCGGCACCTCACGCAGCCCGGCCCCGCTGCCTCAGCAGCGGGGCCGGGTTCCTGCTTCGCTCAGAAGTGCGAACCGAGCCGGTTGATGCCGGCGATCATGGCGCGGATGGTGGATTCGGCCGGATCGTCGGCGAGGGCGGCGCCCCAGCCGCGGCGGCCGTTGAACTCGCACTGGATGAAGGTGGCCATGCCGTCCGCGGTGCGGCGCTGGTGGAACGCGAGGATCTCCACCGGGTAGCCCTCGTCGTAGAGGGCCGAGGTCAGCGCCGCCACCGGGCTGCCCGTCGCCACGACGGTGCGCAGGTGATCGGCGATCTCCAGGGTGGCGGTGCCGGCGCGGTGGCCGATCGGGGTCCAGTCGCTGAGCTTGACCGGGCCCGTCGGGGCGCAGTACCGGTCGTGGAACTCGGCGGGGGTCAGGCCGATGCACTCGGTCCGCAGACTCGCGGGGGCAGCGGCGATGAACGCGGCGGTATCAATGGTGATGGTCATTGAACTAGGTCTTCCCGACTTCTTCCGAAGAAAGTGACAGAGGGGACCAGCAAGAAAAGTTCATTCGGCCGCAGCGAGGGGCCGGTCCGAATCAGACCCCGCTACGGCGGAGAACTACGAGTACGCGCGCGCCAGCCACACTCGCGGTGAGCGAAATGAGCGCGGCGCGGTCGCGGTCGGCGACATCGAGCGCTGCGCTGCGGCTGTAGGCGGGATTCGGCACGGGGTCGAGCATAGGGGGACACCCTCGCAATGGCAACCATATTCGCAATCGACCCATGAGTAACTTCGCCGCAGGTCACCGGATGTGCGACGGGCGCCACACCGGCCCGTGAAAGCGCGCGAGCAAACACCATGGGGCCCGTAGACATCCGATACGTGAACATGCCCAGCTCACGGCAATTCCGACAAGGCGTACACGCGGTGGCGCGCACGGAAATCGCAGTGCCGGATCGGGCTCACGGATGAGAACTGCCCGCACCGAAGTCCGGTGCGGGCAGTCCGCGTGTCGCGCGACTCGCAGGCGCGTGTCGAGTTTCTAGTGCGCGGCCGAATCCCAGCTGCGGCCCACGCCCACCGAGACCTCGAGCGGCACCGAGAGTTCGATGGCATTGGACATGTGCTCGCGCGCAAGCGATTCCAGTTGCTCACGCTCGCCGGGAGCGACCTCGAAGACGAGTTCGTCGTGAATCTGCAACAGCATCCGGGACTTCAGCCCGGCCGCCCGGATCGCCTGCTGGGTGTCGATCATGGCGACCTTGATGATGTCGGCGGCCGTGCCCTGGATGGGGGCGTTGAGGGCCATCCGCTCGGCGGCCTCGCGACGCTGCCGGTTGCTGGAGTCCAGATCCGGCAGATAGCGGCGGCGGCCGAAGAGGGTCTCGGTGTAGCCGATCTTGCGGGCCTGCTCGACGGCGTCGCGCAGATAGTCGCGGATGGCGCCGAAACGGTTGAAGTAGATGTCCATCTGGACCTTGGCCTCGTCGGCGCTGATCTTCAACTGCTGGGACAGGCCGTAGGCGGACAGGCCGTAGGCCAGGCCGTACGACATGGCCTTGATGCGGCGGCGCAGTTCCGGATCCACCTCGGAGATGGGGATGTCGAAGGCCTTGGAGGCGACGAAGTTGTGCAGGTCCTCGCCGGAGTTGAAGGCCTCGATCAGGCCCTCGTCCTTGGAGAGGTGGGCCATGATCCGCATTTCGATCTGGCTGTAGTCGGCGGTCATCAGCGACTCGTAGCCCGCGCCCACCACGAAGGTGTCGCGGATGCGGCGGCCCATATCGGTGCGGATCGGGATGTTCTGCAGGTTGGGCTCGGTCGAGGAGAGCCGGCCCGTGGCCGCGACCGTCTGATTGAAGGTGGTGTGGATGCGCCCGTCGTCGGCGACCGATTTGAGCAGCCCGTCCACGGTCACCTTCAGCCGGGTGGCGTCGCGGTGCTCGAGCAGGTGCTGCAGGAACGGGTGCTGGGTCTTCTCGTAGAGACCCTCGAGCGCGTCGGCGTCGGTGGTGTAGCCGGTCTTGGTGCGCTTGGTCTTCGGCATGTCGAGCTCGTCGAACAGCACCACCTGCAGCTGCTTGGGCGAGCCCAGGTTGATCTGCCTGCCGATTTCACCGTAGGCGGCGTTCGCGGCGTCGGCGACGCGGTCGGCGAAGTCTCGCTGCAGCTCTTCCAGCTTGGCCGTGTCGACGGCGATGCCCGCGGCCTCCAGATCGGCCAGCACGCTCAGCAGCGGGAGTTCCATATCGCCCAGCAGGGCGGTGGACTCGATGCGCTCGAGTTCGGTGTCGAAGGCGTCGGCGAGGTCGGAAACCGCACGGGCGCGCAGCATCTGGGCATTGGCGACCTCGGCGTCGACCTGCTCCTCGTCGTCGAGCAGCGACAGCTGGCTCTCGCCGACATTGTCGACGCGCAACTCCCGGCTCAGGTAGCGCAGCGACAGGTCTTCCAGGTTGAAGGTGCGCTGGCCGGGCAGGATCAGGTAGGCGGCCAGCGCGGTGTCGCTGGTGAGCCCGCCCAGCTGCCAGCCGCGGCCGCGCAGCGCGTGCATGGCGGTCTTGGCCTCGTGCAACGCCTTCGGGATCTCGGCGTCGGCGAGCCAGGCGCCCAGCGCCTTCTCGTCCTCCGGGGTGAGGGTGTGCACGTCGATGTAGGCGCCCTCGCCGTCGGCGGCGGCGAGCGCGATGGCCTGGGTGTCGCCGTTATTCGGCGAGCCGGTGCCGACCACGGAAACACCGTGCCGCACACCGGTTCCGGCGTGCTCGGCCAGCCAGTCCGCGACCGTACCGGCCGCGAGGGTGCTGCCGCTGATCTCGAAACCGGCCTCGGCCTCGGGTTCCACCGGGGCCAGGGTGTCGAAGAGGCGATCGCGCAGGACGCGGAACTCCAGCTCGTCGAACAGGCGGTGGATCTTCTCCCGGTCCCACGGCTGCACGGCCAGCTGCTCCGGGGTATAGGGCAGCGGCACGTCCTTCACCATCTCGGTGAGCTGACGGTTGAGCACGACGCTGGACAGGTTGGCGCGCAACGCGTCTCCGACCTTGCCCTTGACCTTGTCCACCTGGTCGACCAGCGTGGCCAGATCACCGTATTCGCGCACCCACTTGGCGGCGGTCTTCTCCCCCACACCCGGGATGCCGGGCAGGTTGTCGCTCGGGTCGCCGCGCAGCGCCGCGAAGTCCGGATACTGCTGCGGGGTGAGCCCGTACTTCTCCTCCACCGCCGCCGGGGTGAACCGGGTCAGCTCGGAGACGCCCTTCTTCGGGTAGAGGACGGTGACGTTGTCATTGACCAGCTGCAGCGAATCGCGGTCACCGGTCACGATGAGCACCCGGAATCCCTCGGGCACGGCCTGCGTGGTGAGGGTGGCGATCAGATCGTCCGCCTCATATCCCTCGATGGCCATCACCGGAATCCCCAATGCCCCCAGCACTTCCTGGGTGGTCTCCACCTGGCCCCGGAACTCGTCGGGCGTGCTGATCCGGTTCGCCTTGTACTCGGGGAACGCCTCGGTCCGGAAGGTCTTCCGGCTCACGTCGAACGCCGCCGCCACATGCGTGGGCTTCTCGTCCCGCAGCAGATTGATCAGCATCGCCGTGAACCCGTACACGGCATTGGTGGTCTGCCCACTCTGCGTCTTGAAGTTCTCCGCCGGCAGCGCGTAGAACGCGCGATAGGCCAGCGAATGCCCATCCAGCAGCAGCAGGGTCGGCTGCTCCCCGGACGCAGATGCGGGCACAACACCAGGACGCTGATCAGTAGAGGCAGGGGTCACCCGACAGAGTCTAGGTATCCCCTCCGACATCCGTGGGCAGCGGGCATACTCGGCCCGTCGCCGCAGGTCAGCAAAACCGATTTCATCGCGGCGGGGCTACCTGGTAGCGTATGCCCTCGCCAAGGGGTGTAGCTCAATTGGCAGAGCAGCCGTCTCCAAAGCGGCAGGTTGCAGGTTCGATTCCTGTCGCCCCTGCAGAGGGCTTCGGGCCGGTCACCGGAAGGTGACCGGCCCGAATGCTTTTCGGGGCCGGGGCGTCAGCCGACGCCGAGGTAGGCGGACTTGACGGCGGGGTCGTGCAGGAGGGCCCGGCCGCCGCCGGTTTTGGTGACCTCGCCGGTTTCCAGGATGTAGGCGCGGTCGCTGCGGGTCAGCGCCTGCTGGGCGTTCTGCTCGACCAGCAGGACCGTGGTGCCCTGGGCGTTGATGTCGGCGATGATGCGGAAGATCTGCTGGATCACCATGGGGGCCAAGCCCATCGACGGCTCGTCCAGCAGCAGCAGCTGGGGGCGGGCCATAAGGGCGCGGCCGATGGCCAGCATCTGCTGCTCGCCGCCGGAGAGGGTGCCGCCCACCTGGCGCCGGCGTTCGAGCAGTCGCGGGAACAGCTCGTAGACCCAGTCCAGGGTGTGGGTGTAGTCGGCCTTGGCCTTGAACGGTCGTGCGTGGCAACCCATGTCGAGGTTTTCCTGGACCGTCATGCCGGGGAAGACGCCGCGGCCCTCGGGGGCCTGGATCAGGCCGGCCACGACGCGTTCGTGGGCCTTCATGCGGGTGATGTCGCGGCCCTGGAACATGATGCGGCCGCGGGAGAGCGGCAGCAGGCCGGACAGGGCACGCATGGTGGTGGTCTTGCCCGCGCCATTGGCGCCCAGCAGGGTCACCAGCTCGCCCTGGCCGACCGACAGCGAGATGCCGTGCAGGGCTTGGATTCTGCCGTAGTTGACCACCATGTCCTCGACCGTCAGCAGGGGCTGATCGGACGGGGTTTCCGGTATGTCCGGCACCAGGATGGGGTTGATCGGGTCCGGAATCGGTTGTGCGCCAGGCTTGCCCGGGTCCAGCTCCGCGCCGGCGTCCGGCGCGGCCGCGGCCTGCTCGACGCCGGCGTCCGCGGCCTCCGCCTCGTCGGGCACGCCCAGATACGCATTGATCACCGCCGGGTCCTGGCGGATCTGGTCGGGCAGCCCGTCGGCGATCTTGCGGCCGAACTCGAGCACCACGATGCGGTCGGTCACGCCCATGACCAGCCGCATGTCGTGCTCGATGAGCAGCACGGTGTAGCCGTCGTCGCGGATCTTGCGGATCAGATCCATGAGCGCCGACTTCTCGCTCGGGTTGAAGCCGGCGGCAGGCTCGTCCAGGCACAGCAGTTTCGGTTCCGTCGCCAGCGCGCGGGCGATCTCCAGGCGGCGCTGATCGCCGTAGGAGAGGTTGCGCGCCTTCTCCACCGCGTGTGCGGCGATGCCGACGAATTCCAGGAGCGCCATGCCTCTTTCGAGCGAGTCGCGCTCCTCGCTCCGATGCCGGGCGGTGCGGAAGATGGCGCCCGGGACCGAGGTCCGGTGCCGGGCGTCCGCGCCCACCACCACGTTCTCCAGCGCGGTCATCTCGCCGAAGAGCCGGATGTTCTGGAAGGTGCGCGCGATACCCAGGCGGGTGATCTCGTTGCGCTTGGTCTTGGTGAGCGGCTTGCCGTCGAAGTAGACGGTGCCGCCGGACGGCCGGTACACGCCGGAGATGGCGTTGAAGCAGGTCGTCTTGCCCGCGCCATTGGGTCCGATGAGCCCGAGGATCTCGCCGCGGCGGATCTCGAAGCTCACGGCGTCCAGCGCGGTGAGACCGCCGAACTTCACCGTCAGCCCGTCGGTGCGCAGCAGCGGCGCGCCGATCGCGGTCTCGATCTCCCGGTGCGGCGCAACGACTTCCGCGACCACATCGTGGTCCTTGTAGACCGGCAGCACCTCGGTCACGTCCAGCGTGCCCGCGCTGGGTTCGACCTCCGGCGTCGCGTACCCGGCCGCCATGTCCTCGTTGTCGAAGAGCGCGTCGCCCGGCCCCGTCATTGCCCCGCTCCCGTCGCCTGCGCGGCCACCGGCCGTCGCACCGCCCGATACACCTGCCGCCCGTAGGCGAGCAGTTTCTGCCGAGCCGGGAACAGACCCTGCGGCCGGAAGATCATCACCACCACCAGCGTGAGTCCGAAGAACAGATACTTGTAATCGCCCAGCGACTGCCCGCCCACATTCACCGACATGAACCGGTTGGGCAGGTACACGATCAGGAACGCGCCGACGATCACGCCGAGCTTGTTGCCCTGGCCGCCCAGCACCACCGCGCACAGGAACAGCATCGAGTTGATGACATTGAATCCGGCCGGGTTGATGAACTGCACCTGGCCTGCGTACAGCGCGCCGGACAGGCCGCCGATGGCCGCGCCGATGGTGAAGGCCCACAGTTTGAACTTGAAGGTGGGCACGCCCATGATCTCGGCGGCGTCCTCGTCCTCGCGGATGGCCACCCAAGCGCGGCCGACACGGCTGCGCTCGAGATTGCCGACCAGCATCAGCACGCCGACCACCAGCACGATGCCGAGCCAGTACCACCAGGTGCCGGAGTTGGCCCGGTCCAAGGGATTCCAGCTGCTGGTATCGCCCAGGTTGCCGGAGGAGAAATAGCCGCCGGGGTGAGTGTCCGACTCACCTAGCTTCGGATACTGGATCCGCGACAGCCCGAGGCTGCCATTGGTGATCTCGGGCAGATTGTCGGCCAGCAGCCGCACGATCTCACCGAAGCCGAGGGTCACGATGGCGAGGTAGTCGCCACGCAGGCGCAGGGTGGGCGTGCCCAGGATCAGGCCGGAGATGGCCGTCAGCAGGATCGCGATGGGCACACACGCCAGCCATGCCCACTTGGGGTCGAGGAAGCCGCCGTTGGTCTGATTCCACGGGCTGTTCGGGCTGGTGAGCAGACCCACCGAATACGCGCCGACCGCGTAGAAGCCGACATATCCCAGGTCGAGCAGACCCGCCTGTCCCACAACCACATTCAGGCCGATGGCGATGAGGGCGTACATGGCGAACTGCGCCATCACCCCGCCGAAGCTGGTGCCGGGGGTGTCCAGCAGCGGCAGCTTGAACAGCGGCAGCACGGCCAGCACGATGACCGCCGGTACGCCGAACGCCCACTGCGCGGGACGGGACAGCCCGCCCCACCAGTTGCGGATGGCGTCGCCGACGCCCCGTCCGGCGGGCGAATGCTGCGGCACGGGGGCCGGTTTCGTCGTCGTCATGCCCGCGCCCTCCCCAGGCTCTCGCCCAGAATGCCGGTCGGGCGAATCATCAGCACGCCGACCAGCACCACGAAGGCCACCACATCACGCCACTGCGTGCCGAACAGGATCTGCCCGTAATCCTCGGCCAGACCCAGCAGCAGGCCGCCGAGCAGCGCGCCGCGCAGATTGCCGATGCCGCCCAGTACCGCGGCGCTGAACGCCTTGATGCCCAGAATGAATCCGCCGTTGTAGATGATGCCGTTGGGGATCTTGAGCGTGTACAGCAGCGCGGCCGCACCCGCGAGCACGCCGCCGATGAGAAACGTCAGCATGATGACCCGCTCCCGGGAGACGCCCATCAGCGTGGCGGTATCGGGATCCTGCGCCACCGCGCGAATGCTGCGGCCGAATTTCGTTTTATTGATGAGCAATTCGGTGGTGAGCGCCAGCGCGATCGCCGCCAGCACGATCACCAGCGAGATATTCGTGACCGAAGCGCCGAAGATCTGGAACTGCTCGGTGGGCTTCACCAGCACGATCGGCTGCTGCGCATTGGTGCCGCCGAGCTTGTTGCCGGTCAGCTTCGGCAGCACGTAGTGCACGAATTCCTGCAGTACGAACGACATTCCGATCGCGGTGATCAGGAAGATCAGCGGTTTCGCGCCGCGTTTGCGCAGCGGGCGGTACGCGACCCGCTCCAGGCCCACCGCGGCCGCGCCGGAGACCAGCATGCCGAAGACCATGGCGGCGCCGAGATAGATGACGGTCGAGACGACGCCCTGGGAATACACATCGCCACTGGCGGCGAATCCGAAGACCATCAGCCCGACCAGCTGGCCGAACATGCCCAGCATGAAAACTTCCGAATGGGCGAAATTGATCAGGCGCAACACACCGTAGACCAGTGTGTATCCGACCGCGACCAGGGCATAGATCGAACCGTAGGTCAAACCTTCGACGGTCAGCCGCCAGAATTGGTCGACTACGCCGGAGACATTGAATTCGATGGAACTGCTCGCAAGGAGGGTCACATCGGCCAGAGCGGGTGCAGACATTCGTTACTTTCGCCGTCCGAGGAAAACAGCGTGCGCCGAAACGATTCGGCACACGCTGTTCCGAATAGTGAGTGCTACTTGACCTGGTACATCCAGATCAAAGCGTTCGCCAATTCACCGGTGGGGCCCCACTTGTATTCGCGGGCCAGGCCCTGGCCGTCGTAGTTCCGCACGAAATCGACCAGATCGGGGCGGGTGACCTTACCGGCCTCGATGCCCTTGAGCACGATGGTGGTCAGGTCGTAGCCCTCGGTCGAATAGGTGCCCGGGTCATAGTTGTTGAATGCCTTGTAGGCGGTGGTGAACTTGTCCGTCGCCGGGCCACACGGGCACGACAGCAGCGCGTCCTTCGAGGCATTGCCCGCCTGCTTGACGAATTCGACGTCCTTGGTGCCGTCGTCGGAGATGAAGGTCGCGGTCACGCCGCCATTGCGCAGCTGGCTGACCAGCGGGGACGCCTCGGCGTAGTAGCCGGCGTAGAAGATGCCGTCCGGCTTGGCCGAGGCCATCTTGGACACCGTCGCGGAGAAGTCCTTGTCCTTCTGCTTCACGTTGGCCGCGCAGCTCGGGTCGGCGATCGAGCCCAGGCCCTCGGTGACGGTCTTGGCCAGGCCGGTGCCGTAGTCCGAGTCGTCGGCGATGACGCAGATCTTCTTGAACTTGCCGGTGCCCTTGAGGTATCCGGCCACGGCCGGACCCTGGATGCCATCGTTGCCCAGGCCACGGAAGAAGTTGTTCCAGCCGTTGGTGGTGAGGGTGACGTTGGTGGCCGACGGCGTCAGCGACAGCAGATTGGCCTGGTTGAGGATCGCGCCGGTCGCCTTGGTCTCGCCGGAGAAGGTCGGGCCGATCAGGGCCACGATCGACGGATCGCTGACGATGGTCGGGATGACCTGGGTGGCCTTCTGCGGGTCGCCCTCGGTGTCGAATTCCTTGACCGTCACCTGGCAGCCCGGGTTGGCCTTGTTGTGCTGGTCCAGCGCCAGTTTCACGCCGCGGATGATGTTCAGGCCGAGGTTGGCGTTGTCACCGGTCAGCGGGCCCGCCATCGCGATCGTCTGGGGTGCGCATTTCCCCTTGCCGTCGCCGGCCGGATCCGCGGCCGCGCTGGTGTCCTTCGCCGGAACTTCCTTGCCCTGGCCATCCACCTGTACGAGCGGCTGAATGGTCAGATTCGAGCCACCACCCGAATTATCCGTTGATTTGCTACTGCATCCCGCCGACGCCAGAGCGAGTACGGCCGCCGCTCCGATGACCACCGCTCGCGCCGTGCGACTGCGTCGCAGGGACGACGTGCGCGTCAATGAACCAAGCACGATTCACCTCATGTTCTGTGCTCCCCCGGGGTGACCGAGGAGGGCCGCCCCATCGATCGGCCCGTCCAGAACATAGCCCCGCCACGTTAGCTCCGCATCACATTCGAATCATCCATGTGACATCGCAACAAAAGCAGAAGGCCCTGCTGTTACCGCACTGTTAATTCCTCCAGTGCATTAGCGGCAACAGCAGGGCGACGACGCGGCAAATGCGGCTTACTTCGGCGCGAGGTTCTCCAGCACCACTTCCGCGACCGCCTTCATGGTGGTGCGACGATCCATGGCCGTGCGCTGAATCCACTTGAACGCCTGCGGCTCGGACAGCCCCTGGGTCTGCATCAGCACACCCTTGGCACGCTCGACCAGCTTGCGGGTCTCGAGCCGGTCGGTCAGATTCGCGACCTCGCTCTCGAGCGCCGCGATCTCATGGAATCGCGACGCGGCCAATTCGATGGCCGGCACCAGATCCGACTTGGTGAACGGCTTCACCAGGTACGCCATCGCGCCCGCGTCGCGCGCCCGCTCCACCAGATCGCGCTGGCTGAAGGCGGTCAGGATGACCACCGGCGCAACGCGTTTCGACGCGATCTCGGCCGCCGCGTCGATGCCGTCCCGACGCGGCATCTTCACGTCCATGATCACCAGATCCGGCCGCAGCTCCTCGGCGAGATCCACGGCCTGCTGACCGTCTCCCGCCTCACCCACCACGTGATAGCCCTCCTCCGAGAGCATCTCCACCAGGTCCATCCGGATGAGCGCCTCGTCCTCGGCAACCACCACCCGCTTGGGGGCGGACGCTGCAGCGTCCTTCTTCGAACCGCCCCCTGCTGTCGTTCCCATAGATGAACCCCTGTCGCTTCCGAATACCGATAACCCGATGCCACCTCGCCTTGCGCCACCCTCGCAGGACCAGCACGCATCGAGTCACCCCAAAGAGTACCGTTCACCCGCCCCCACAACCCACGTACCCAGCGCAAACCGACCAGTATCACAACCCGGCAGTCCCCCGACCCCCTCGATTAGTCTCTTCTCCCCTCCACCCGCTATCATTTCTTCCCGGTGCGCCGGGTTGGCGGAACTGGCAGACGCGACGGTCTCAAAAACCGTTGTCCGAAAGGACGTGTGGGTTCGAGTCCCACACTCGGCACCAAGGTCAAGGGCTGTTCCGGAGATATCCGGGACGGCCCTTCTTTCATGCGGTCCGCAATTGGTCCGCAGCAGCTTGCGCGCCCGCATCCATTCCCGCCGCTACAGTATCCAGATCATCCGGGAACAGGTGACCGTACAAGCCCAAGGTCAGCATCGCCGTCTTGTGCCCGAGCATCCGTTGCACAACTTCGATATTCGCCCCCGCACTGATCGCTAACGAGGCAGCCGTGTGCCGAAGGCCATGCGGCACGACACCTTTCAGCCCCACCTCGGTCAGTGCCCGATCGAAGATCCAGCGGAACTCCGTCGAGGTGAGATACCCGAGTGGGCACGGTTCATTGATCCCGCCTACTTCTTCGGCGAGGCCGCGGTTTGCTTCCGTGACCTCAAGCAACCCACCGAGATCGAGCGGTTTGCGGATCTATCGATCCAAGCGTGTCTCGAGCAACGCCGCGCCCGGCGAGGTGGCCTCAGCCAAGCTGCCGTCGCAATGAGCCTTGTACAACGCAACGAGATCGAAGCCGCTGCCGAGCGCGCGAAAATCGTTGTGCACCTGACATCCTCGGTCAACTCGCCCCGGTGCCTCGAAGCGGTGACCGACCTTCAGAAGACCCTCAAGCCATTCGGCACGTTACCCGCCGTCCAGGAGTTCAACACGGAAGCCTTGCAGCTACTCGGTCTCGCCGCCTAGCCGCAACGACATGCAGGTGAGTGGGTGGCCGCGGCGTCGGTAATGGGACAGCCGGGCTTGACACTGGCGGAGCAGATCGCGGACATGATCAAGACGAGCATCCTGCCGGACTATCAGCCGGGTGATCAGGTTAGGGCCGCCGTCGATTGGCCGACTTCAATGAGGTGGCCGTCGGGATCACGGATATAGGCTCGGATTTCGTAAGGGTGGTCGACCGGTTCGGTCAGAAAATCCGCACCTCGGGCGGCCCACTCGCGCTGCGACCGGTAGATGTCGGCGACGCGGATGTTGAGGAACGCGCTGACCGTATCGGGGTCTTGCGGCGTGGTGAGGGTTACGGTTGGTTTGTCCGCTGTCGGACCGCCGCCGTCGTTGAGGATCAGCCAGGTGTTGGCCAACTGCAGGATGACGGGGTCACGGTCATGCACGACCTGGGCGCCGAACACAGTCCGGTAGTAGTCGCGCGATCTGTCCTGGTCAGAGACGACGAGGAAATGGGTGACCACGAAACCGTCGCGCGGGGGAAACTCGAACTGTTGTGCAGTAGTCATGGGTGGCCTCCTCTAGCTTGCAGCTCGGGGTGCACTCACAATCTCGACCAATGCATAGTACCTGACCTGGTATGCAACGACATTCAGGTGACTCGGTGACCGAGCATCTTCACCCCGATCACGGCTGAGACTTGCACGGCCAGAATGAGCCCGGGCAGAGGTCCCAGCCGCTCCCGTCTCCACGGTCATTCCTGGCCCGCGATACCGTCGCTTTGCCTAATTTAGCTAGACAGACTCAAGAGCGGCGCGCATGCGCGCGCCGCCCCGCGCTACGACACGCCACGGGCACTCGTCGCTACGCTCCTCGCACCCGGCGCGTCGGCACGTTGCGGCACACGCCAGCACGCCGCAAGGGTGTCTGAAACGCTCTCCAGGCCAAGAACTTCCGCGAAGGGATGAGGAAGACAGGATCAGGGAAGGGAGCTCCCCCCGACTCCTCCTGGACGTGCGAGCCCCAGCCGATCAGGTGAGGATGCCCAGTCGATCCCACCTCACCGAATCGAGTGCCCGGCACATTCCCGAGGTGAATCATCCTGCGGTTGGGTGTCTCCCCCTTCCCCATGGCCCGATTGTCTCGCTCCAGGAGGACTAGGCAGGGCCCCAGATCGAGCGATCAGCGGCAGAATAGTGCGTTCAGCAGCAAAGTGGAACCGCTGCTGCCTCGCGCTACCAATCTCGGCGCACCGCGGCCTTGGGGCCAGCCACCAAGCTC